>JAQUQM010000007.1 GCA_028716085.1 Dehalococcoidia bacterium
ACGACAGGCATCGATGCCGATGAATTATCACTATACGCTATCGATGCCGGCGCCACAGATGTTAAGGTGGAAAAGGGATTGCTTGAAATATACACCGATCCACATGATTTTGAAATCGTGAAACAGGCCATTGAAAAACGCAAGAAGCCCATATCTGCAGAAGTCTCCATGATTCCTAATAATACCGTTACACTGGCTGAGAAAGAGGCCTTATCCACGGTGAAGCTATTGGAAAAACTGGAAGAGCTTGATGACGTGCAGCGTGTATTTTCCAACTTGGATTATAGTGACGCCCTCATCGAAAAGCTGAAAGCTGAGGCTTGAAGTTAAACCGGAATTCCAAATTTTCGTGCCTTAAGCATATTTAGAATTTGACGTAGTTACCTGTAAAACCTATTGATTTTGAGAAAAATAGTGAGATGAAAAACATAAGTTCATTAATTACAATTATCTTTGTCTCGCTCGTATCGATCTTAATATCGTCATGTATGCAAACGGTTGGTTCTACAGGCCTGCCTTCAATAACTTTATTCACGGCTGTTCCAGTATCTATCAGTGCAGGTGATCAGGTTGTCCTGAGCTGGAGTGTTTCAGGAGCGACAGCAGTCACTATAGACCAGGGGGTGGGGGCCGTTGCTACAACTGGTGATAGAACTGTGATGCCTGCAATGACTACGACATATACACTGACGGCAGTCAATGCAGCTGGGGCCAATTCCGCAAAAGTAACCGTGACGGTGGCGGGTACATCAGCCGCCGACATTATTCCGCCCCCGGGACCGCCATACATCCAGTATTTTACGGTTACGCCTGAAAGTATTGCACCAGGGGGAACTGCTGTTTTATCCTGGAGTGTTCTGGGTGCTTTGTCTGTTACGGTTGACAATGGTATCGGCAGTGTTACTTCGGTGAATACCAGGTCTGTTTCGCCTGGCTCTACTACCACTTACACGCTGAGTGCCAACAATCCGGCTGGCACTTCTCTGGGTTATGCAGTATTGACGATTGCTTCTCCAGTATCGCCACCTGCTAACGGATCTTCCGTCGAAAAAAAATGGATAGGCAGCACATATACTCGTGAATATCATTATCTTGACTGTAGCATAGCCCGGAAGATCCCGTTCCCATCCAAAATATGGTTCGACACTGTTGCTCAGGCGCAAGCAGAAGGATACCACGCCTGTCCTGTCTGTAAACCGCCGCAGTAAAGCAGGAATAAAGAGTGCGCATATTAGGCATTGATCCCGGTACTTTAAATATGGGATATGGGATTGTGGAAGAAGATGCAGGTAATTGTATTTCCATGGTCTGTTGTGGGGTGATTTCTGTCCCGCAGAAGACCCCCATCGAACAAAGGCTTTGTTTGCTGCACGAAAAACTCGCCGGCATAATTGCGGAGTTCAATCCCGAAGAAGCTGCCCTGGAAGAACCCTTTATTGCCGGTAATGCGCGGTCTGCATTGGCTATCGGACGGGCGCAGGCAGTAGCCATACTTGCAGCAACCCAGGCCAGGCTACCAGTGTATCGCTATATGCCGACACAAGTTAAGCAGATGGTGACGAATTACGGCAGGAGCAGCAAAGATCAGGTGCAGCAGGTAGTGAAACTTCAGCTTGGCATCTCCAGCCTGCCGGAGGCCAGCGATGCGGCTGATGCGCTGGCTGTTGCTATCTGTCACCTGAACCAGAGGCATCTCAACCAGATTTTATCCAGAGGATATTGAAATATGATAGCAGCAGTGGAAGGCAACCTTATCAGTAAAGGGATCAATTTTGTTATCGTAAAGGCAGGGCCGTTGAATCTGATGGTCAATGTGCCGGGATCGACTATAAGCAAATTGGGACACACAGGAAGCGCTGTGATGTTGCATACGCATCTCTATGTCAGAGAAGACAATATTTCCCTCTATGGTTTTTCATCGCCACAGGAACTTGTGCTTTTTGAGCAACTTATCACGGTTTCAGGCATCGGCCCTAAAGTTGCACTATCCCTGCTGACGACATTAAATGCCGAACAGATAACATCTGCCATTATGAGCGGCAACACGGAGTTGCTCAGCCAGGTACCGGGAATCGGCAAGAAGACGGCAGGGCGTATAATACTGGAGTTAAAAGGCAAGTTGGAAAAAGGTTGGGAAGGGGAGATTATTCCTGCCATAAGCCAGACGGACAGCGATGCCGTGACTGCATTAACTTCATTGGGCTATTCCGTCAGGGAAGCCACCCAGGCTCTCAGCAACATCCAACACACAGATGGTATGTTGCTTGAGGAGAGGGTCAGGATGGCACTACAGCAGTTGGCTAAGAGATAGAGCATAAAGCGCCATCCCGGGAATTAATTAAAAAAGTTATAAACACTAGATTCCGAGTGCAAAATAAATTCCAATATTAAAGATCCAAGGTCCAAACAAATTCCTAAAATAAAATTCTAAACACTAAACTCTAAGTCCTAAACAATTTCAAAACCCAAATCTCAAAACCTTTTGAGCTTTGAAATTTGAGTTTGTTTAGCGTTTAGAATTTGGAGCTTAGAATTTAAATAATTGTTTAGAATTTGGTTCTTGGAGCTTGGAGTTTATAATATAAGCTATGCCTGATTTTGAGATAGTCGCTGATTTTGCCATGACCGGTGACCAGCCGCAGGCCGTGGACCAGCTTGTGCGTGGAATTGAGGATGGATATAAAAAGCAGACGTTGCTGGGAGTGACTGGTAGCGGCAAGACTTTCACCATGGCCAATGTTATCCAGAGGTTACAGCGGCCTACCCTGGTTATGTGCCACAATAAGACGCTGGCAGCGCAACTAGCGACCGAGTTCAAGGAATTCTTTCCGGGGAACTCCGTGGAGTTTTTTGTCAGCTATTATGATTATTACCAGCCCGAAGCTTATATTCCCAAAACCGATACTTATATCGAAAAAGACACGGATATTAATGAGGAAATCGATAAGTTAAGACATGCTGCTACCAGGGCGCTTTTTACCAGGCGTGATGTGCTGATAGTAGCTTCGGTTTCGTGCATTTATTCTTTGGGTGAACCTGAGGAGTATCTGAGCTTCGTCGTCACAGTTAAAAAAGGTGAGAAGGTAACGCGTGATAAAGTTGCCCGGCGCCTGGTGGATATGCAGTACGAAAGAAACGATTTCGATTTCCAGCGGGGGCGTTTTCGTATCAGGGGAGATACACTGGAGATCCTGCCTTCATACGAGGAAATCGCGCTTCGCATCGAATTCTGGGGCGATGTAATAGAGAGAATTGTAGAAGTTGACAGCCTGACGGGTGAAATGCTGGCTGAGAAAGAGAGTGTCGATATCTACCCGGCCAAACACTTTGTGACATCGCAGGCCAAGCTGATGCTCGCTATAGAGGACATTAAAAAGGAGATGGCGCAGAGGGTCAGTGAGTTCAATAGCCAGGGGAAGCTGCTGGAGGCAGCCAGACTGGAAACGCGTACCAACTATGATATAGAAATGCTAACTGAAATGGGATACTGCAGCGGCGTGGAAAACTACTCGCGGCATCTGCAGCGCCGCGCGGCCGGCAGCCCTCCCTGGACTCTGATCAACTACTTCCCTGAAGATTTCCTGCTTTTTATCGATGAATCACATATGACGCTTCCGCAGATACGGGGTATGCACGGCGGAGATATGAGTAGGAAAAAGACGTTGATAGACTATGGCTTCCGCCTGCCTTCTGCACTGGACAACCGTCCACTGGAATTCAGTGAATTTGAGAAGCTGATCAACCAGGCCATCTTCGTATCTGCCACTCCAGGCCCCTATGAATATAAAAACAGCCAGCAGATAGTAGAGCAACTGGTCAGGCCCACAGGATTGCTGGAGCCCACCATAGAAGTTAAGCAGACGAAGGGACAGATTGATGATCTGATCCATGAGATCAAGGTCAGGGTGGGAAAAGGAGAACGGTGTCTGGTGACCACTTTAACCAAGAAAATGGCGGAAGAGCTCGCAGATTACCTGCGTGAGATGAATATCAAGACACACTATCTGCATTCGGAAGTCGATACGCTGGAGCGGGTTGAGATTTTGCGCGATTTAAGGCTCGGAGTTTACGATGTCGTAGTTGGAATCAACCTGCTGCGTGAGGGACTCGATCTGCCCGAGGTCAGCCTGGTGGCTATACTCGATGCCGATAAGGAAGGTTACTTGCGATCAAAAGATGCGTTGATTCAGACTATGGGAAGAGCAGCAAGGCACGTTGAAGGGCATGTGATCCTCTATGCCGACAAGATGACGGATTCCATGAAGAACGCCATTGATGAGACCTACCGCAGGCGTAAGATTCAGGAGGCTTTTAACAGGGAGAAGGGGATAACACCGCAGGGTATTAAAAAGGCTGTCAAAGATATTACCGAGCGGGTTAAAGTAGTTGCTGAAGAAAGAGCCAAGTATGAGGCGGCACCTGTTCCGCCTGAGGAGATCGCCAGGCTCATCAAAGACCTGGAATCTCAGATGAAGAAGGCGGCCAAAAACCTGGAGTTCGAAAAAGCTGCTTTATTGCGTGACCGGATTGTTGAATTGAGAAAAGATGAAGAACTACTGTCGCCCTTCAGGAAGAGGAAGTAAATTTTAATGCTAATATTTCAGGAGGTAATGGAATGGACAAGACATGGAAGCCAATGACTGCAGGTATTCTCGACATCATTGCCGGTGTGATGGGAATTATCGCATCCTTTATATTAATACTTATCGGAAGCATATGTGGGATTATTCCTGATGTGCCGCAATGGATAATAGCTGTGCTTATCTGCATAGGCATCCCCATAGGCCTGGCCGGAATATTGGCTGTGGTCGGGGGCATTTATGCCCTCAAGCGAAAAAACTGGCCACTTGCTTTGACCGGAGCTATTGCAGCCCTTTTCTGTTCAAGGCTGCTTGGAGTACTCTCGATCATCTTCACTGCTATGGGCAAGAATGAATTCAGCTAGTCAAACCACATCTATGCTCAAGGGGAACTTGGACATAGCCTCGCAGCCGTTGGCTGTAATCAAGATCGGATTCTCATAGCGGAAGCCTATATTTTCCTCGGGGCAGGCATACTGGACGGCGCAGATGAGCATTTCGTTTTTTCTGTAAATATGGTCAGGATTGGTCCAGTATTGGAAAGGCCCATCGTTCAGGCCGATGCGCCACTCATCACCCATCAGGCCTATGCCGTGCTCAAAACCCGGAACCATATAGTCCTGAAAACCTCTTTCCTCCGTAAAAGCGAGCATTTGGTCGGCGAGCTTTGTCGGAGATATACCCGGTTTGTAAGTTTTGAGGCACAGCTTGATAAGGTCGACAAAGTTTTTAGCGTGCCAGAGCTGCCGCCTGGTTGCTTTGCCCAAAAAGTAGTTGTGAGAGTGGTCACCCAGCCCCAGCCTGAACATAGCGTGCAGGTCTACCATCAAGGGCTCTCCTGTTTTCAATTTCCTTCTGCTCGCGGGAGTGCAGGCGCCTGCGGCCAGTCCTGTTCTGTATCCTGAAGCTATCTCATTGCCGCCTGTGAAAGACCATTCCCACTCGCTCCCGGCTTTTCTCATAGCATGGGCTGCCAGGCCTCCAATCTCGGTCTCGGTCATGCCCCGGTATCCGCCGTCCTTGATGGCGTCCAATACGGCCCGGTGCCCTATATCTACAATACGGGAGGCTTCTTTAAAGCGGTTGATTGTGCCCTGGTCCTTTATCATGGAAAGCTCATCAATAATGTCATGGGCATTCTTGAAGCTGGCTTTGGGCATGGCCGCTTTAAGCATGACAAACTCAAAAAGCGTAAGATGCCCCTCAGGCAGATATGTCCCCATGCCGGTCTCCATGCCGATCACACCCTTGCCGGCTTTCAGATAAGGCTTGATCAGGCCGGCCAGGAGTGAAACCTGATCCTGGCCTCCCATCGGCCCGTAACCCAGGATGTGGTCCTGGTCCAGCCAGGAGTCATCGGCTACGCGGGCGGCGTCAATCACGAAAGTGATTGCCGTGGGCAATCCTTCGGGTGGTATTACAATGTAAGACCGCCATGGGCAAAAGGCGTCAAGCGTCCAGGACATTGTTCGTAAACGGGAACCCAGGTATACGTCGATTCCATGTTGTGCCATTGCCTTCTGAATGGCTTTGATTCTTTTAGGAAAGTCTATGAAATAGGGATTGTCTTTGGTCAGCTTCTTTTCCGTCATTTCAACACTCTCCGCTTGTCTAATATTCCGTTGGCACAGTAGCAATTATCTCGTTGAGCCGGTCAACGGTGGGTGATAGAGTCAGGGCCTTGACCAGGTTTCCTTTGAGGCTCATTTTACCTGACATTAAGGCAGACCGCGCCTTAAGCTCCGCACGTGAAATTTTAGCAAAGAGGTCGTAATCCGCGGTTATGGAAAATTCTGCTTTGGGCAAGGTGCCTTCCACTATTGAAACGGTCTCAACCACACCATCGGAAAGCTTATAAAAAACAGCCCTCGTTTTACCATCGGGGCAATTGGTGTAGATGGTCGACATGGAAGAAGTGATATGCTTCATTTTTTCAGGGGTGAGTTTGGCTTTGCAGCGTTTTTCAACCTCGGCCGCCCATTCCTTGCTCAGGTACTTAAATTTCTTTGTGCTCATTGCATCCTCCTCATCATTAGTTCTTGAGCAGTTCGATAACCTGGCTGTTAAAACTTATTTTTTAAATCCGCCTAATCTTTCCTCAGTATCCGTAATATCGAATTCACTACCGAATTCCAGCTCAAGGCTCTTGTCCAGGGGCATGTTCTCGTTGTTGTTGTACAGCTGTTTATACGCCATGATAGATTGCGGGCTGTTGGCTGTGATTTTCTTCACCATTGTCTGCAGGGCTTCTTCAAGCTTCTCCAGCGGGATGGCCAGATTAACCAGGCCAATGCGCTCGGCTTCCCTGCCGGATATGGCGTCGGCAGTGAACGACATCTCCTTGGCTTTGAGGAAACCCACGCGGCGAGGCAACCTGGCGCTCATGCCCCAGGTTGGTCTCAGCCCCCATTTAGCGTGAGTGTCACCTATCTTGGCTTCTTCGGCGGCAATCACCAGGTCGCATGCCAGCATGATCTCCAGGGCGCCTGTAAAGCAAAAACCATTAACCAGGGCAATGACGGGCTTGGGCACGGACCGTATGGTGTCAACAAGCGCCCGGGCAGGGATATCCAGGATATCGCCCACCTTGCCTCTCACCAGTTTAGCATCACCCAATGACTTAAGGTCGACACCGGCGCAAAAAGCCTTACCAGAACCAGTCAACACAATTATTTTCACGTCTTTGTCCGCAGCGGCTTCCATGACAGCCTCCTTCAGCTCTTTGAGCATGGTGGGCGAGATCGCATTCATAGCCTGGGGCCTGTTGAAAATGATTCTGCCGATTTCCTGCTCTTTCTGGTAGATTACAGATTCATAAGCCATTTGTTCACTCCTCACAAAATAATTATTTGCACTGCCATGCCACAACCACAGGGATGGATTCTTACGGACGATGATTAGTAATATAACACATTCTGCGACCTTTGACACAGGGGTAAAAGTTAATTAATAATTACCATCAGTATCCCTTGGCCGGCTCACCCGTATTCAGCTCAATATCGAACCGGCAACTTATATACTTAGCGGAGGTATGACATGACCCGGCAGTCAACACTTGATTTGCATCGTATGTTTCAACCTCGTAGCGTGGCCATTATCGGCGCCTCCAGGGATGAGTGGAAATCGGGGGCTATGTTTATTAATAGCATGTTGAGAGATGGCTACGCGGGGGTTATTTATCCGATCAACCGCAAAGAGACTGAGATCATGGGGCTCAAATGCTATCCCAGTGTAGTTGATATTCCTGACGAAGTTGACATGGCGGTCCTGGCTATACCGGCTCAGGCGATTGTATCGGCCATGGAAGACTGTGTGAAAAAAGGCGTGAAATTTGCCATTGTACATGCCGTGGGATTCAGCGAGCTCGGTGAGGAGGGCAAGGAGCTTGAAAAGGCGATGGTCAGCGTTGCCAGGCAGGGCAATATCAGGCTGATCGGACCCAACTGCATGGGGATCTTCACTTCCCGGGGACGAATTAATACCATCGTACCTTATGCAAAAGTGCCTATGGATCCGGGCGGTGTGGCTTTTGTCGGTCAGAGCGGCTGGGTGAGCGAGAGTATGGTCAGGTTGGGAAGCGGGCGGGGTCTGCGCTTTACCGGAGTGATCAGCATCGGTAACCAGAGCGACCTGACAGCGGAAGATTTGTTTGAATACTGGGGTAATGATCCCGACACGAAAGTGATAGCTGCGTATATTGAGGGCTTGAAGAATCCTCAGCGGTTTATGGAAGTAGCTAGGAAGATAACCCCCCGCAAACCCATAATTGTGTGGAAGGGAGGCAGTTCCGAGATGGGTGCCCGGGCGGCCGCTTCGCATACGGGATCACTGGCCGGCAGCTACCAGATTTTTCAGACCATGTGCCGGCAGACCGGCGTCATACCGGCTGCAGGAATGGAGGACGTCATTGACCTTGCGGTTGCTTTCAGCAGCCCCATACTGCCGCGTGGAAACGAGGTCGGCCTTTTGATCGAGGCCGGTGGTGGTGCGGTAGCTTCATCGGACGCCTGCGCCAGGGAAGGATTGAAAATATCCCCCCTGCCACCGGATATACAGCATAGTATAGTCGAGTATCTCAAGGGCAAGGTGCCGCCGTCGAACAACCGTAAGAATCCGGTGGACCTTGTCTGGGCACCTGTCATAGGTGGCTCGCAATATTATGTGGATTGTCTGGAGATGATGCTGCCTGCTGTGGATATTTGCCTGGTTATTACATACGCTTTTCTACATGAGGACTGGTTCAGACAGAAGATGGCGGAGCTTCGTGACAGGCTTCAAAAACCGATCGTGCTGGTTGCTGCCAACCCGGATGACCAGGTGGAGGGAATGGCGCTGTCTACCAGGGACGGGCTGCCCTGTTACGCAATGCCGGACAATGCCGTGAGGTGCGTTTCAGCGATGGTGAAGAGGGCGAAGTATCTCAGGGAACTACCCTAAATTAACGTTGATACCTGCTACATCATTGCAGGCTTTAATTAGAGCCTGCCCCTCGCATATTGACTCTTCCTGCTAGGCTTTTGCAGGCTGACACATAATCTGACATAAAATAGCCTGAACCTAAAATATTCGTTATACTTAATTTGCATATCATTTGGAGGAGGTTAGCAATGCATATAAACCGCTGGGTTATTTATGTTCTGCTCCCTGTAATGTTCCTGCTGCTTATCTCCGCTGTCTCCTACTCCTGCATGGGTGATCCCTGCGCTTCGAGGGCCGGACAGTCGTGCTACCAGAAGGGGCAGGACGCAGGTAAAGCGGCTGGATACCAGGAAGGATATGCCCAGGGTAAAAACGAAGGGTACCAGCAGGGCAAGGCGGAAGGGATTTCAGAAGGACTCCGCCAGTGTCCTGAATGCCCTAAAGTTGAGTGCCCGGCATGTCCGCAATGCCCGTCATGCCCCCAATATTATAATTACAGCCAGCCGTATTATTACTATCGTTATTGGCCATACGATAATTGGACGCACCCATGGCCATAGCCCTGGTAATGCAGTGTAAATGATTGACATTCATAAAAACCTGGTGAGTACCGTATCTGGAGGAGGTTAGCAATGTATATCAACCGCTGGATTTTTTTCACACTGTTGCCTGTGATGTTGCTCTTGCTTTTTTCAGCAGCGTTCTATTCATGCATGGGTGATCCCTGCGCTACAAAGGCGGGGCAATCATGCTATCAGAAGGGGTTCGATGCCGGCAAAGCATCAGGATACCAGGACGGATACTCTAAAGGTAAAAGTGAAGGGTATCAGCAGGGCAAGGCGGAAGGGATTTCAGAAGGACTCCGCCAGTGTCCTGAATGCCCTAAAGTCGAGTGCCCTGCATGCCCACAGTGCCCGTCGTGCCCTCAATATTACAATTACAGTGAGCCATATTATTATTATTACTATAATTATCATCAATGGCCCTATTGGTGATTTTATAAATAATTTAATGTTGCCAATTTCGTCTGCAACATTAATAGTGTGAAGAGTTTGTATTTTTTTAGCATTCTTCTGTTCTTATCAACTTGGGGGGAAACGGCACAGGATCCGGTGCAACCGTGCTACGAAAGTTATAAAAGGCAATATTTAAAAATGGGGTTCTTGTTCAATAGAGTTATGGCTATCACGAGGAGGAGACAATAATGCGAAGAGCATTGAGGTCTTTGCTTCTCATAGTACCTTTGCTCACCCTGGCCAGCCTGTTGTCTTTCTTGCCATGCACGGCTGCAGCACCGGTCGGCGTCCAACCTGCCGAATTTGATCAAACCGATCCTATTTTAAAAAGCGGAGTTTATCTGACGGATTTTGAGGTATTTCCACAACCTGAGTCGATCGGATTAACGCTGAACTTGCCCAGGAGATCATTTCTCACCGGAGAAAATATCCAGGTTGTCGTATCGACGAACACCTCGAGCACTGCCATGACCCTGTATTATGAGATCAATGGTGAAAGAACAACACTGACCGGATCCACCATCAGCGGCAGTCAGTCATTTTCCATTAAGGCCCCCGCCGATCCCGGGCCGGTCAGACTGATCTGCGAGGGCAGTGCCATTGTTATCTACTGGGACACTTGCATAATTTATCAGATATGCGGTTACGATACCAACAATTTGCCCCGTTACTGTCCGTACACTTATCAGTGCCAAAAAGAAACGATGGTTTACGGTACGGCCTCCACAGATTTCGTGGTTTACGGGAGGCACACATCCATCTCGGGTAACGTCTATGATTTGCGTAAAAATCCCGTAAATCAGGCCAGGGTGGAGCTGTCTAACGGCGAATCGAGAACAACATCATCAGATGGATTCTACGAGTTTGCCGATTTTACGCTGGGAGATAATTACCGACTGGCGGGGGAGCGTCCTACCGTGGATATAACCATGAAAATCGATGCCGTTGCTTGCCGGCAACAGGTTAACAGCATATCCGTGTCTGCTGAGCAGCCCAGGACCGGCGTGAATATTAATCTCGATCGTGTTTTTTACCCTCCGGAAATAAATTTAGCTAATTTCACGTTCAGCGCTTTCAGCGGTTGGCCGGCGGCCAGCACAGTATCGACGTGGGAGGATATTATCGCAATTACATCTACTGGAACGGCAAGAATGTCCAACATTAATTACGGAGGCAGCGGACTGGCCACAACTCCGGTGGAATTCAAAGCATTTACGCTGGGAGATAAAAATCTATATTTAATACCTGATCCCAGGATGGGCAGGTATCGGCTGGATTTATTGATTGAACCGCCCGGCGCTTTTAATCTCTATGCTGCAGCAAAAATCCCTGGGATCGGCCAGCTTCAAGAGGTGAACGTGACGGGAAAGGGCGATAAGCCAGGTGAAAAATTCTTTATGGACATCAATACGGGCGCGCAATCAGGGCCGGGATGCGCTCCTCCGCAAAAACTTGAATTGGAACCTATTGAGGTCATGGATACCACGTCGGTGATCCTGATTGCCGTTGCCGGTGTTTTAGCAGGCCTTTTAGTCTCCTTCTTTTTCCTGAACAGAAAGTACGGCTGGACTGATCGCAATAAAAAAGCAGCCAAAGGGCTTAGTTTAAAGCAGACGGTCACCGCTGCCCATAAACCTCTTGCCGGCGAACAAGACGGCGTTGGAACAAAGCTTGATGAACCGGGAGCAGTAAAGCAAATCGGGGAAGGCAAACCTGAAGATTAAAGAAGTAAGAGACCAATGAGTCACGCGAGTATAAGTAAAAATACCAGGATTTTTGGCCATCCTGAACAGGGCAATGTAGTGGTCACCATATCCAGGAAGGCGCACGATGCTGTTTACGTTCATGGCATTCTGAATCCGAAACAGGAAGTCGGGGGGATTTTTGTTGGTAACGTCACGCAGAATGAAAGCGGCAAATATAAAATTGATATTATTGCTGCAGTAGCAGCTGAATCTGCGCCGGGAAATAAAACGCAGATGCAGTTCACCGGTCCTGTATGGCTTGACATGCTGGATAAGGTGCAGACGGGCTACCCCGGTATGCGGATAGTCGGCTGGTATCACACGCATCCGAATATGGGGGTATTTCTCTCCGATGACGATGTTGCGTCGCATAAAGTAGCCTTCTCCAATCCCTGGCATATTGCGGCAGTCTGCGATCCGCTGAAAAGGCAGTTGGGCTTTTTCAGCTGGAGAGGTGAGGAACTGCGGTCGCTGGAAGGATTTTATGTAAGTAATTATGATAGCGACAGCCATGCCGATACTCAGCATGAGCTTCAAAATCCATTGAAAACTGCGGGCTATGCATCCACAAACAGGACTGCGATTATGGTTATTCCCCTTCTATTTATCATATTCATACTGATTGGAATTACCGTATATTTATTACTCAGGCAACCTCCGGTTCTCGGTAAAACTGATCCGGCAATTGCCACGGCTTTTAACAGCGATGCTGAAATATGCAACTATCATTACTCCGACAGATTGTACACTTATTTTGTGCATCAGAGCGGCGGTATCCAGTTGATGGTTGAGGATCTGAATACAGGCAAGCAAACTTTACAGCATACAGCATATTCCATACCTGAACTCATCCGGATCGAGCGCGTCTCTGTACATGAAGCCGATATCGGGGGCCCCAAACAGGCTTACCTTATCATAGAGGCGGAGCAAGTGCAGAGTAACCGGAGCGGTCCGGTGATAATCTCTGCCATGATAGAAAGCTCTACGGGGAAGCTTACAGCGCAAAACAGGTTTTCCGTTTCTCCTGACGAATTAAACTTTGCTGCTGATGATGTTGAAAAAAAACTACAGGTGTCAGCGAATGACGCTAACGGTGTGAATAATCCCCGCTGTGAAATTAATACCGATGAACGATGCAGAGATTGGATCAGCATTAACGGCCAGGCATCGGGTTATGAGAGCGGGGTGATTACGGTCGTTAAAAAAGGCGCTGGAATGCGCGAAGGAACAAACTCGGGTAATTTGATCGTCAACTACGGCCCGCTGGATTGGAATATCAGGTTGCCGGTTCCGATGCAAGCCGAAAAGAAAACAGCCCCTGCAGTGATTCAATCTGGAGACGGTATCCGTGTTACTGCCGTGGGCAATTTGCTCAGCCAACCTGCCGCCCCGGGCATTGAGACGGGCTATCAAATATCTGTCTGGGTAAAAAACTTCGACGTGCAGGATTTCAATGGACAGCCGCCCGTGATTACCGTTATCACATCCTGCCTCAATACGGGATGCTGGACAATGTCGCCTGTCCCCATAAACATCGTGTTGCAGAAAGGCGAGGAAAGAGAGATTCCCTACCCTATAAGGCGGAACCCCGGTTCACAATGTACAGAACTGCCCAGGCTGAACACCAGATTGGTCTGGAACCTGCATAATGAATATCAGAAGGATTGGGAGGCAAGCGGTGCCAGGTAGCCGTGCTCGGACTCCCGGACGCTATGATTCGTTGCAGCTTATACCCTGGTGGCAACAAGCGGATGTGGCCAAGGCCCGTATTATGGTGGTAGGAGCCGGCGCACTGGGCAATGAGATACTGAAAAACCTGGCTTTGCTCGGCATCGGGCACATTTTCATCATAGATTTTGATGATATCGAAGCTTCCAACCTGACGCGGTCGGTTCTTTTCCGTGATGGTGATATAGGGCACCATAAAGCTGAGATTGCCGCCGGGCGTCTCAAAGACATCAATCCCGATATAAAAGTGGCATTCATGCATGGCAATACCTGTACCGATATCGGCCTGGGAATCGTCAAACATATGGACGTCGTGATAGCTGCCGTGGATAATTTCGCAGCCAGGATATTCATCAACAGGGCTTGCTTTAAAGTGGGAACACCGTGGATTAATGGTGGTATCATTGAATTGATGGGTGAGGCGCACGTCTATATTCCGGGCAAAGGCGCCTGTTATGAATGTAACCTCCCGCCGGATGCTTACAGGGATATTACACGGCGCTTTTCCTGCCAGATGCCACAGGCGGAAAAGGAGGCCGGCCACGTACCGACGACGCCCACCATAGCATCTATAATCGGGGCTGTGCAGGTGCAGGAAGCGCTCAAAATTTTGCACCACAGGAAGGTAGAAGGAGGCAGCGGGCTGGTGTTCAACGGAATGAACAACCGGTTTATGGAAGTTCAATTCACCTTCAATCCGGCCTGTTATGTGCACGATCCCCTCAAAGCGGTCCGCAGGCTGGACAGGAGTGTAACGGATACCAGTTTCAGGGACCTGCTGGATATTGCGGGTAAAGAGCCGGGACCCGATATTGCCGTAGAGCTGGATTTCAATATAGTCACGAACCTTTCCTGCTTGTGCGGCTACAGCGACGGCCACGTGAAGAGGTTCGACAGGCTGAACAATGCGGACTTAACCTGCCCACGCTGCCAGAAGATGCTGCGGACGGATATCACCTCCATAGTGGATAGATCATCAGCATCGCTCCTCGATTGTACACTGGGGGAAGCAGGTGTGCCTCCATGGCACATAGTTACGGTCAAGCAGGGATCTGAAAAAACCAGTTATGAATTTTGCGCTGATAAGAAAAGAGTATTAAATTACATATAAGTAAAGGAGGTTTATTATGGGTGAAATGGAAGTCAAGTTAGTGCGCCTGTGCCCCAATCACGGCCCCACGACTAACTACGATGCCAATTTCAACTGCCTGGAGTGTGGCGAGCATACCAAGGAAGAGGTGATCACCGGTGATATGGCAGTAAGCACCTATGCTGCGCCGGCAACAACCCTGGCGGAGGTTTCTGCTGCTCGGAAAAAACGGACCTGCCTGCAGTTCCAGCGAGAGATTGCCGACGACGCCAGGATCTGTCCATATTGCGGCATCAGCCTGGTGGACGGTCCAGTCTCGCCGGAAACCATTACAGCAGTCGCAGCGGCAGGTGGCGTCATCGGGATTCATGGTTTAGGCCATATGATGCTGGGGCAAATAGCCAAGGCATTTCTCTTACTTTTCGGCGGACTATTTTTAATCGCGGGAATCGTCGTTTCCATCATCATGGCCATAGATCTCTGGGAGGATATCTATGTTATCCTGGCAATCATACTGGGTGTCGTGTATATCGTCCTGTTCATATGGCAGGTAATGGATGCCAATGCCAGTGCACGCAGACGCAATCTGAACTTTGATAACCATGGATTGCGCGGCTGAGCACATTGATGAGTTGGACTTATGGCTAATCTACTGCTTGGGATAGTCCTCTTTCTGGCATGCGGCGCTATGGTCTTTATCATAGTGTATTTTGCCACGCGCCAGTACTCGGTGCCGCGGTCGGCCTTTCGCACTGTAGTAACTGCTGATAAACAGCATGATTTGCTCCGGCAAGCGTGGCAGTGCCCCTGGTGCGGCAACGCGGACTATGACGGCTTAAACCCCCCTTACGTATGTCCTGCCTGTCGCACGGTGCATCACTGGATCTGCTGGGAAAAGTATGGGGGTTGCAGCATTTTCGATTGCGAATACTCTCCTGTATCCGCGTCAGGCAAGCCCAGGCAGTTAAGCTGACCGGTATTTATCGGGATTGAATTTAGGTATACGGAGGAGCTGGCAAATGAGAATATTTATCTGGGATTTCACCCACGACAGATATTACCCCGTGCTTACATCTGAAAATACTACGGTTAAGAATTTATTGGCCCAGGCCGTGCCCCAGATAGTCAAAGAACGCGGGCCGGGCAGGCAGTTCGTTGCCTACCTGCAGAAGACAGGGGAGCAGCTGTATGTCAAAGAGGATGGGCATTTCTTCAAGAGCGGTAAGGAAGGTAAGCCTGTGACGCTGCATCCCTGGCAGACCATGTCCGTCGCCGGGGTTGTGGAAAATGAGGTACTTGTACTCTGCTATTTCATTCAACCCGGGGTAGTGAGCGAGGCGGTGAATGTCGAACAGCGTTTCGCCGATGAATACGAGAAATTGAAGGAACTGGAGGCGAGCTCGGATATGATACGGGTGGAGGCGGTTGAAGGCAATCCGCCACGGAAATACCGTGTCACCATCAACTGCAAGGGCATGATGCGCAATCCGGTGGATAATAAATTGTATCTGACTGCCAACCATGTTCTTGAGATAGATTTGCCGGTGGGCATTTCCGCCTACCCGTACGAGGCCCCTTATATCCGGTGCCTTACACCGCATTTTCACCCCAATATCAGCCCTGACAATAACCTTGTCTGCACAGGTGTGGAGAGGAAATGGGAGCCGTCGCTCGACCTGGCCTGGCTGGTCTGTCACCTGGCGGACATTATTACGTATCGTATTTATGGCACTGATGACCCGTATAACAAAGAGGCGGTGCAGTGGGCGGAAGCGCACAAAGACAAGTTCCCGCTCGACGAGCGCTCATTGTTTAAAGAAGCTGTGGCGGTGCCGGTAAGCCAGGCTCAGGACACTGCGCTGGTAGCCATAACCGGGCAGTCAGTGATGATCAGCCAGGGTGAACCTGAGCTAACCACTTCGCCGAAGACCGAAATTGCAGGTACTGCGATCGATGAGCGTGTTTCGAGGCCTAAAGCTGCTTCCAGGTCAAAGTCTGTACGTAAATCAAAATCAACCGCAAAAAAGAGCCCGGCTGCCAGGACAAGAAAGAAGAAGTCAAGCTGAGTGCCTGAGATTGTCACGTCGTCGTAAATAAAAAGGGCTACTCCTAAGAGCAGCCCTTTTTGCTTTTAATCCTTAGTCTCCGGGATCAGGTTATCCGCCTTGAGAGCAGGAAGAGCAAACCACCGATAACGATAACAAACAGGGCTATAATAGCGTAGATGAGCGCGTGGTTATTGGTGAAATAATCTACGGTAAAGCTGCCTGCAGGGAAGCCGTTGACAACAACCTGGTAGACACCAGGCTCATTGCGGAATACATTGAAGCTTAACTGCTTCACCTCACCAGCATTCAGCGTTATTCCCTGGTAGGTAACCTCCTGGCCATTCACATACAGGGTGATTTTAGAGCTGCCATTGGAGTTGCTGTTATTGGATACTGTTGTTCTGACCTCCACCTGCTCACCGACACCCACTTTAGAAGCAGACAGGGAGACGTTCTGTACACGGATATTGGCCAGCGGCACAGGAGTAGTAGTTGTAGTCGTACCCGCCATACCTCCTACATTACCTCCGCCCGATGACCCTCCTCCTGTATTAAACAAATTTTGGGTGCATCCTCCTGTACCGAATGACAACTCCTGGCCGTAAGTAATGCAAGCTACTTCAGTAGCAAGAATAATATCATGGAGTGCACCCCCTGCATTGACTCCGGCAAGGAACCATTTTGCTGGTGGGAACATTCTAGTGAGAACAGGCCCTCGGGCTACGGGTTGAAAATAATACATAGTGCATGGGTTTAGATTGGCTACAACTGCTGATATTGTTCCTGTACTTGCATATCTAACCGTGCTTGTGACGTTAGTATATACTCCCCGAGATGTGCCGTACTGGAAAGATACATCAACCCAGGCGCAATCGCCCAAACTTGTAATGTTTGCCCTCAAAGTTGCCTGGCTGCTGTAGATATCTGTAGCCGGTAATGTTGATATGCTTGCACAAGCAGGGATAGGATCGTCTTTGGCCGAAGTCGGAGAAGGGAAGATACAAAGCTGGATCAGCAGAACCAGTATGGTGATTATGAACAATACCCTTTTCACAATTTCCTCCATGGGCTACTTAATCGATTGCAAACCTAATCCACCCGGTTTTGATTATACGCTGGTTGAAATTCACGCGTCAACAGGTCGCTGAGCTTGAAGGGATGTAGGGAAGGTATTAAAACAACCTCAGCAAAGTGTCCACGTCACCGCTGCTGCATTTAAAGTGACTATGGACAGGCTGTATGGCAACTGAAGGCAGCTCTTCGAAGAAGTCCCTTATACCGGCAATTTCCGGGCTCAGGAATCAAATTCTTCGTTTCGAGAGCAGGAAGAGCAAACCACCGATAACGATAACAAACAGGGCTATGATAGCGTAGATGAGCGCGTGGTTATTGGTGAAATAATCTACGGTAAAGCTGCCTGCAGGGAAGCCGTTGACAACAACCTGGTAGACACCAGGCTCGTTGCGGAATACATTGAAGCTTAACTGCTTCACCTCACCAGCATTCAGCGTTATTCCCTGGTAGGTAACCTCCTGGCCATTCACATACAGGGTGATTTTAGAGCTGCCATTGGAGTTGCTGTTATTAGATACTGTTGTTCTGACCTCCACCTGCTCACCGACACCCACTTTAGAAGCAGACAGGGAGACGTTCTGTACACGGATATTGGCCAGCGGCACAGGAGTAGTAGTTGTAGTCGTACCCGCCATACCTCCTACATTACCTCCGCCCGATGACCCTCCTCCTGTATTAAACAAATTTTGGGTGCATCCTCCTGTACCGAATGACAACTCCTGGCCGTAAACAGGATCAATCGGGATGAAGTGGGAAGTAGCATCATTGAGCACTCCCCATGTATTAACTCCGGCAAGAAACCATTTCCCTTGTGGGTGCATGTTAAGAACAAAACCTATGGCTGCAGGCCGAAAATAGTACATGGTGCATGGATTAAGGTTAGTTGCCAGTGAAGATATTATTCCAGTGTTTGCACACACTACGGGATTTGTAAAGGATGTATATACTCCCGGAGATGTGCCGTATTCGAATCGCACGTTAGCCCCGGCGAAATCCCCCAGACTGGTAATATTTGCTTTTAAAGTTGCCTGATTACTATAAATATCCGTGGCGGGCAGCGTTGTTATATTTATAACAGCAAGATTGGCCGAGGCTGTTGCAGGAAGAAAAATAATTTGAATTGCTAGCATCACTGCTATTATGAACAATATCCTTTTCACAACTCCCTCCATGGGCTACTTAATCGATTGCAAACCTAATCCACCCGGTTTTGATTATACGCTGGTTGAAATTCACGCGTCAACAGGTCGTTGAACTGCGCTTGAAGGGATGCAGGGAAGGTATTAAAACAACCTCAACAAAACGTCCACGTCACCGCTGGACAGTGAATCATATCGCTTTACCTTGATGTTACCATCTTTATCCAGAAAATAGGCTGCGGGAATTTTATCCGGCTTGAACAGGCCTGTGACATCACCCGTGCTGTCCGGCGCCACCGATAGTTTAACATCATTTTGCTTTATCCAGCTTTCCACATCCTGAATTTCTACCTGGCTGAGAATGACAGCCACGGTAAGCTGCTTCTCCGGCCAGTAATCGTAAACTTTCTGAACGGAACGTATCATCTCTATGCATGCCGGGCATTCGGCGGATACAAATAAAAGGATCGCCCGCTTGCCTTTCAGCGAATTTAATGATACGGCTTGTCCACCTGTAGTGGTCAGATTGAAATCAGGTGCCCTGCATCCTGTATTCGGGCATACCGGCCGGGCTGTTACTTCAGCGGGTGGTTTTTCGGGTAACTTGCCTCCGCCGAGCTCGGTCAGCATATCCCTTGCTTCGTTCGATGCTATAGCGAAGTTTATGCAGCCTTCCTCGATGTTTACATACTTGCTGCTGACTATACCTATAACATTGCCCTCGCTGTCTACCATCGGCCCGCCGCTGCTCCCCGGGTCGGTCCTGGCGCTGGTTTTTAAAATACTGGTACCCCGCATCCTGGAGAAAGAGCACAATATGCCTGTGGTCAGCCTGAGGTTATTTCCCGTGCTGCTTACACCGGGATAGCCCAGTATAACTATAGGACTGCCCGTTTGCAGGTCATCCGACTCGGAAGAATCGCCCAGTGCGGCGAAGGGGAATCCGCTGCTTTCCTGCGGCAGCTTGATGATGGCCAGGTCCCTCGTTTTGTCAATGGCGACAACGTTGCCCAGGTAGGCGGCGCCTTTGTTCATTATTACGGTGGCTACCGTGTCGTCGCCCGTCAGGTGCTGGCAGGTCAGCACGTAACCATCCGCGCTTACAATGACCCCCGAGCCGACCCTGTTCTCCACCATTATGCAAACAACGGCAGGGAAAACCTTTTTAATATTGTCATAATTCGGTGGCATGGTGCAGGAAGACAGCACCATGGTAATTATGGCTGCCAGTGAGATAGAAAAGATGTAGATATTTTTTTTAGCCATTGCAGTCATATTACCACAGTTGCGGCTTGTATATTTAGCTGATATTGAAAAAGTGTTTCTGATATAATCGGGCGCGTACAGAAAGACAACGAGACCAGGGCGCGGAGGTACGTAATGGCTCAATATGAAATCGTGAATCAGGCTCCACTGCTTGATAAAGAGGGCAATCTCACGGCTATCGGCTGGGCGCGGCAGCCGCTGCTTGAACCCAACCTGGAGAATGTAAATATCTATGGCCTGAAGTTTTTACAGCCGCTGCGCATCAAGCGCTGGCAGTATTACGGCATCACCACGCCCACACATTTCTTCTCCTTTACCATCAGCCATGTGGGCTATATCGGGTCGATTTTCGCCTATATTTTGAACTTCGAAACCGGCGAATATCACGAAGAGACGCTGACCGTGCCTTTTGGAGCCGGGGTAGTATTGCCCCGCGACAGCACGGAGGGCGACTGCGAGTATAAGAAAGGGGAGATCCACCTGCATTTCACCATCGAGAATGGCAGCCGGCGTGTACTGGCCGTCAACTGGCCTCGCTTCGGCGGGAAGGATTTGAAGGCGCTGGTGGATTTGGAACTTGTCGATGGACATGAATCGGTGGTGAATGTTTTTCCTTTCGAAAATAAACGGTTTTTCTATACCCGCAAGGTAAACTGCATACCTGCCAGCGGCGTAGTGGAATACGGGCAGGTATATCAGGTAACGCCCGATAGTTGCCTGGGCACGTTGGATTGGGGACTGGGAGTCTGGCCTTACCGCTCGTTCTGGATCTGGGGCAGCACCTCGCAGTTCCTGCCCGACGGCCGCACTATCGGTCTGAACCTGGGCGGCGGCATCGGCAACAACCCGGATGTGAACGATAATGCCGTGATACTTAACGGAAAAGTCCACAAGATTGGTGTTGTGGATTTCAAATACGACACCTCGGACTTCAAAAAGCCCTGGACTATGGCTTCGCAGGATGGCCGACTTTCCCTGAAGTTCATGCCTTTCTTCGAACGTGTGGCGAAGACTGATTTAAAAGTGCTCTCCAGTGAAGTGCACCAGATGTTCGGGCGCTATAACGGTATAGTGACACTGGACAACGGCGAGAAACTGGAGATCAAGGACCTGATTGGCTGGGCGGAAGAGCACCACGCGAAGTGGTGAATCAGAATTTAGTCGCTATTCAATTTTATCTGATTTCTTTAAATTGCAACTTGCGCACAACAAACGGATATTATTTTCTGTTAAACTTGAACCACCTTTCGAATATGGCAAATCATGATCAAAATGCAAATTTAGAGCAGAACCACAGATAACGCATTTTCCTTTATCTCTTTCCCAAACTCTTTTCTTGACATCTGATGGAATTAGCCTGGTTTGGTTTGAAGTTGCATAATTAGCTACATTGTTATTTGTTTCCAATTGTCGCGAGGTTAATGAAAGGATAAATATATAGACATTTCTTTTACCATCGTTGGCTATTCTATAATCTATAAGATCAAAGAAACCTTTGAGTGACCAGACTCCCCGAATGATTTTTTCGTATACCTTTACTAGTCTAGGCTCACATTGGCCATTTCTATATTGAGCTACCGCCTTGATAAATTTGCCATTCTCTGTTAATCCGCCCTTATATGTATATTTCGGTTGATCCAACTCTTTCGGATTATTATTTTTCCCGTGTCTTGGTTCATCATGTCCTTCATATTCAATCGTCTTGCCGTCTTTCAATATCTTATCTCTATAAGGAGCATTGGAACGCTGAGACATTAAAATGACTGAATATTGTGGATTTATTGCATAGTTCATTCCTTTCTGGATTTGCTGTGATCCTTCTGCTTGACACATATCCAGATAAGACATTATCTGGTCAAACATATTTAGAATACCTGATTTTCATGCTTGTTATCATTTGTAGTTAAGGATCGGTGTTGTTGAATTACCCTTCCCCCTTCTCCTTCCCGAACCCCTCCTCTCTCAATTTATCCATCAATCTTGCAGCGCGCGGGAATCCGATCTGGAGCTTGCGCTGAAGGAATGAAGCGGAAATCTCTTTCGATTCGAGCGCAAGCTGGCGGGCGGTCTCCAGCAGCTCGTCTTCCGGCTGTTTCTTGCCTTCTGCCGTAGCCTGAGCCATATCCTCGAACCTGACTGACTGGGCCTCCTGGCGCTTCTGATTGCCCCAGAAATTGACCAGCCTCTCGATCTCGGCATCAGAGACCATGGTGCCCTGCAGGCGCTTGGGCTTGGAGACATCCTGCGGCATGTAAAGCATGTCGCCCCTGCCCAGCAGTTTCTCAGCGCCGGCGGAATCGATGATGGTTCGTGAGTCCACCTGCGAAGTTAGTGCGAAGGTGATGCGCGTGGGGAAGTTGGCCTTGATCAACCCTGTGACCACGTCCACCGACGGCCGCTGGGTGGCAACAATCAAGTGTATCCCGGTGGCGCGGGCTAGCTGGGCCAGGCGGCACAGCGTGCGCTCCACCTCGTCGAAGGCTGCCATCATGAGGTCGGCAAGCTCATCGATGACCACGATAATATAAGGCATGCAGTCGGCAGGCGCACGGTTCTTGTTATAGCCCTCGATATTGCGCTGCCCGGTGGCGGAGAACCTCTTGTAGCGGATGTCCATCTCGGCATTAAGCCAGCGCAACGCCATGATGGCCTTGTCCGTATCCACCACCACGGGCGATATCAGGTGCGGTATAGAGTTGTAGTTCACCAGCTCCACGCGCTTGGGATCGATCATAATATACTTCACCGAATCAGGCGTGTTATTCATCATCAGGCAGCAGATGATGGAGTTGAGGCAGACACTTTTGCCGCTGCCGGTAGCCCCGGCTATGAGCAAATGCGGCGCCTTCGTCATATCGGCCACCACCGTCTCGCCTCCCGCGCCCTTGCCCAGCGCTATGGCCAGGCGCGATTTGGCCAGCATCTTCTGAAAGGCGGTGCTCTCCATCACTCCGCGCAGCCCCACGGAACCGAACGTAGTATTGGGCACCTCGATGCCCACTACGGACTTACCGGGAACTGGCGCTTCAATACGTATGCTGGGCGCTGCCAGGGCCAGCGCCAGGTCATTGGCCAGCGAGCTGATGCGCTCCACCTTGACGCGCGTACGCTGCGCTTCCTCCTGGCGTACGCTCACGTTGCCGTCGCGGTCCTTTTCCCGCACCTCTTTATACTTGATGTCCCAGCCGGGCTCCACACCGAACTGCGTCACCGTGGGGCCCCGGTTGACCTCTATCACCTTTGCCTGCACACCGTAGCTGGCCAGGGCTTCCTCGATGGTCTCACGGCGCTTGTCTATCTCCTCATCGCTGATGACCGCCTCCTGCACCTTATCCAGAATGTTTATATTGGGCAGCGACCAGCCGCCTACAACGATGGAGGAGCGCATGCGGTCCATAACCGCCGTATCCACGGGAACAGGCAACTCCTCACGCTGTTCAACGGCTATGGGCGCTTCCTCTTCAATCTCCTCCGGCACTGTTTTGTTGTTCGATCGGCTTTCCTTCACTACATCCACTATCTCGCCTGCCAGGCCTGCAGTTCCTTTCGAGGTGCGTTTGACCACGCCCCATAACCACTCGGGTGCTACCAGGAAAATGCCGACCAGTATCAATCCGGTTAATATGAGCAGGCCGGCGACCGGCGAGTCCGTGACGATGGATTTCCCTATTGACCCACCCAGCGACGCCTGTGCGAACATACCCGAATCGGGTTTGATATAAGAGAACAGCCCCCAGGCAGCGACGGCAAAAGCAATGGCGCCCAGCCAGTAGTTCCAGTTCCTGCTGAAAATACGCGGGTTGCTGAGGATCAGTATCAGCGAGATAACGGCGACGATAATAAAGATGATGCCCAGTCCCGTGGACTGCAGCAGCGAAAGCCAGGCGGCGTTGATAGTTGCCATGGTGTCCTCGCTCAGGCGGTTAAGCCAGTCCGTGATGGCAGGCCAGAAAGCTATGGCAAGGCAGATGGCAAGGACGAAGAGGAAGGCAAGTATTACCGGAGGTGAAAACAGAAATTTCAGGGAAGAACTGCCCAGCGAGCCTTTTTTGCTGTTCTTCTGCGATGAGCCCTGTTTGTTGTTTCCCCTGCTTTTCCTGGCGGGCATAGGTTTATTCTACTATACCTCGATAGCAGTTGTAATTATCATGGGGCGGCGCTTGGTCTGCTCATAGAAGAATTTGCTCAGCGTTTCCTTGACCCGGCTTTGTATGGAAGTATAGTCCGTATGGTGCCCCCCACCCAGCGTGCTGGCAACAAGTTCGCGCCCCTGCTCAATAATGCTGCCGTCATGTTCAAAATCCACGAAACCGCGCGACACGATATCCGGCCTGCCCACCAGCTTGCCTTCCTTCTTATCTATGGCTACGATGACCACCACGATGCCGTCGCGGGAGAGCAGTTTGCGGTCGCGCAGAATCACATTGGCCATACTTCCCATAACCAGGCCATCCACATAGACGTTGCCGTAGGGCAGCCTGCCATTGATCTTGCCTTTTTCGGCATCGAGCTCCAGGATGTTGCCGTTCTCCAGTACGAAGACATGGTTTTCCGGCATGCCCAGCCCCCTGGCCAGGTTGGCGTGGATCACCAGGTGGCGGTACTCGCCGTGGATGGGGGCGAAGAATTTAGGCTTGACCAGGGTGATGAGCATCTTGAGCTCTTCCTGGCTGCCATGACCGTGCACGTGCACCTGGGAACGTTCGCCGTAGATAACATTCGCGCCCTGCCGGAAGAGGTTGTCTATGGTACGGTTGATCAGTGCTTCGTTGCCGGGAATAGGAGTAGCCGAGATCACTACCGTATCTCCATGTAGAATACGTATCTCGCTGTGGTCGCGATTGGCTATCCTCACCAGCGCCGAGGTGGGCTCTCCCTGGCTGCCCGTGGTAACCAGTATCGTCTCCTTGTGGCTGTACTTTTTAAGATCTTCTACATTGCACAATACGTTGGGCGGAGCAGTAAGATAGCCCTGTTCCATAGCCATCTTGACGGTATCACGCATACTGCGGCCGACTATAAAGACGCGTCTCTTATGCCTGGCGGCCGAGTTGATGACCATCTGGATGCGCGATACCAGAGAGGAGAAGGTAGCGATAATGACGCGGCCGGGAGCGCTGCCGATGATATGGTCCAGCTTGTCCTCCACCACCTTTTCGGAAGGCGTGTAGCCCGGCAGTTCAGAATAAGTTGAATCCGCCATCAAAAGCAGCACGCCCTCGTTGCCGAGCTGCGCCAGCTTGGAGAGGTCGGTGGGACGGCCGTCGACCGGCGTGTAATCTATCTTGAAATCACCGCTGTTAACGATGATTCCGACGGGAGTGTAAATAATCAGTCCCACTGCATCTGGAATGCTGTGGCAGACGGGAAAAGCTTCCACCTTGAAATTGCCCACCTGGAACCTGACACCCGGCTGTATCTGCTTGAGCTTGGCCTTGATCAGCGAGCGCTGCTCCTTGAGCTTCACCGAGATTAATCCCTGCGTGAGCTTGGTGGCATAAATGGGAACGTCGATCTGAGGAAGGATATAGGGTAATGCGCCGATATGGTCCTCATGGCCGTGGGTGATGACGATGCCGCGTACCTTATCCTTGTGTTCCAGCAGGTAGGTAAGATCGGGGATGAGCAGGTCCACGCCCAGCATGTCATCCTCGGGGAACATCATGCCGGCATCGATGACGATGATGTCATCGGCATACTCGATGGCCATCATATTTTTGCCGATCTCGCCGAGGCCGCCGAGCGGGATTATTCTGAGTTTATGTCTGGTGGTCATTAAATCTAAAACATGGTAAGCTGCGCGGGCTTGTCTTTCTCTTCGGTAGCCGCGTCAGCTTCAGCCAGCACTCCGGGCAGCTTGAGCATATCCGCCTCGATCACCTTGCGCAGGTTTCCCTGGTGGAGGGCTGCCGCCGGGTGGTACATGGCGAAATAAATTATATTGTTGACACGCCTGGCCCTGCCGTGGATTTTACTGATGCTCTCCCCGGGAAAATATTTTGCCATGGAGTAGCGCCCCAGCGTGACCACTACCTTGGGCCGGATCAACTCAAGCTGGCTCTCCAGCCATTTGCCGCAGGACTGTATCTCTCCGGGCAGGGGATCGCGGTTATCGGGTGGACGGCACTTGATCACATTGGCAATGAAGACCTGGCTACGCTTGAGCCCGATCATGCCGATGAGCTGATCAAGGTACTGTCCTGCAGGGCCGACGAAAGGACGTCCCGACTGGTCTTCATACCATCCGGGGGCTTCGCCTATGAATAAGAGCCTGGCATTTTCGGGCCCTTCGCCCGGCACAACTTTGGTGCGGTGCTTGGCTAATTCACAATTTCTGCAGCGTTCTATTTCCGCGTTGAGTTCGACAAGTGCTGACATCTAAATTGAATCATAACACAGCTAAAATTAGCGGTCAATTCATGTCCATATGAAAATAAAGCTGAGCGCCAGCATGATAATCAATATCAGGCAGACGATAATGGCCCTGCGCTCCTTCAGCGCGATGAAGTGCGCAAATGACATTAAAATAATGAGCACGGGCATGAGAAGGATTAAAAGCAGGCCGGCTGTGATGAAAGACGCCGGATTCAACTGCATTAGCTCCTGAGGCAGGGATGATACGGGTGTCATTGCCGTCATGGCCTCGCCGCCATGAATGATGAACATGATGAGACCTGCTGTGATCAACAGGAGGCTCACGGCTATGCAAATACGCAGTGTTAGGCCGACCCGGTTGTTCAGCCGTTGCACCTCATAGTGAAATTTATCAATCTGTTCCGGCATAACCTATTTCCCCAGCATATTAAATGCCTTGAGTATCATCAGGACTGCAGTGATTGCCACAAATACGACGAATATCCGTATCAATACGGCGCTGCGAACGCGGTGGGCCAGTGAAGCACCCAGCCTGGCGCCCACGTAGATGCCCGGTATCAGCGGGGCAACAATAAAGGGATATATATAGCCGTTGTGGGCGAAGATGAGCGACCCCGTCATGGTGGTAATGCACAGCAGCAGCGCGCTGGTGGCAATGGCGGCTTTGATAGGCACCTTCATCAACAGGTTCATCACCGGCACATTTATCGCCCCGCCGCCCACGCCGAGCAGGCTGGAGATAATGCCGCTGAAAAAGCCTATTAGCATACCAATGCCGGGATGATGTGCCTGATAGTTTATATCCTCATCGATGGCAGGATCATGATAGCGCCCGTCCAGCCATGCATGGGAAGCATGTTCTTTCTCTCTTACCGGTTCGATATTTTCTGCAGGTCCCGGTTTTTTACGCGGCTTTTTGGGGATCAATGTATATGCAACATAAAGCAGGAGGATACCGAACAAGAAGCTGAGGACGGGAGAGGAGAACAGCGAAGCCAGCATGCCTCCGACAAATGCGCCCGGCACCAGGGTAGTTGCCAGGAGCAACGCCAGCTTGAGGTTGGTAACGTGGCTGCGGATATAAACACTGGTAGCCGTGCAGGCGTTGATAACGATTGAAATAAGGCTACTGCCTATCGCCACCTGCATGGGAAAGCCCAATACCAGGGTCATCATAGGCACCATGAGGATGCCCCCGCCCACACCAATCATGGCGCCGATCAGTCCGGCTACGAACCCTGTGCCCAGCAACGCCCATATATTGATATCCAGCATGTTTTTGAGTTCAAAGGATAACATTTTTGCTGTGTCATTGCTAGGAGCAATAAACAAGCGGATATGATCTGGAACAGGTTCAGAAATGAATCTAATTAAACTGCCGGGACAAATTAGTGCACTATATTCAGTGAATTAGTAGAGTTTTATGACCCGTTTTTCTTTTTGGCGTTGGCGAGTAATTTAGCCAGCTTATCGTCGTTTCCTGCCAGGATCAGGGTATCGTCGTGGTGGATTATTTCCTTTTCCCCCGGATTTATAATGATCTCATTTTTACGCTGTAAAAGCAGCACGGCTATGCCATGCTCTCCTTTACGCCCGAATCTGACCTCAGAGAGCCTTTTCCCTACCAGATATGGCAGCGCCGGAAGCTTAGAAACCCCGTACCTTTGAGTCAACGGTATGTAGTCCTCAACATCGATCAGTGTTACCCCGTGCGCCACTTTCCTGCCCATGTCGCGCTGTGGAAATACGACCTGGTCGGCGCCGATCTTCTGGAGGATGTCGCCGTGCAAATCGTTGATCGCCCTGGCGATCACATGGCGCACTCCCAGCTTTTTTAGCAGCAGGGTTGATAGCACACTGTCTTCTATAGCCGACCCCGACGCTACGATGGCTATTTCGAAATCTTTAATGCCGACATCTCTCAAAACAGCTTCGTCGGTAGCGTCTCCTTCAACGGCGTGGGTGACATGTGGCGAGATGGCCTGTACCCTTTTTTCATTGATATCCATCGCCATCACATCATGGCCCATTTCATATAGAGTACTGGCTAGGCTGTACCCGAAACGTCCCACTCCCAGAACTGCAATCTGTCCTTTCATATTAGCCTCCTTAGCCGATTCTTACATTCTCCTGCGGATAACGGTAGATGCTCGTCTGCTGTCGCTCGATCAATAATAAAGCCAGGGTGAGAGGCCCCAGGCGGCCAATGAACACGGTGGCCGAGATGATTAATCGGCCGGCCACTGAGAGGTCCGGCGTTATGCCGGATGATAATCCTACGTTGGCGAAAGCAGACACCGTTTCAAAAAAGATGTCGAGAAAATCGTATCTCTCGGTGATAGTCAGTAAAAAGACAACCGTAGTAATAATACCGAGAGAGAGAATTACCACGGCAAGCGCCCTGTATATCTGCTGTGGAACAAACTCCTTATTAAAAGCGCCGGCATATTCCTTTCCCCGTAATGCGCTGACCAGAGTTGCAACGAGTATACCGAAAGTATTGACTTTTATACCGCCCGCAGTTGAACCCGATGCGCCTCCGATAAACATCAGGATAATAATGAAGAACAGGCAGTAGTGGGTTATCTCTCCCATATTAATGGCGGAAAACCCTGCAGTCCGGGCAGTCGTGGACTGGAAAAAGGCGATCAATAATTTCTGCGGAAGCGGCATAGTCCCCAGCGTATTTACGTTGGAAAACTCTGTGAATAAGATAATCAGTGTGCCGCCGAGAAGCAAACACGCGGTCGTGCTGAGCACGATTTTACTGTCAAGGGCGAGATTAATAAAACGCCGCCGGCCGAATATGTCCGCCACAACCACAAAGCTGATACCCCCGATAATAATGAGGCCTGCTGTGGTAAGCAGAAAAGGCGCATTGTTTTGATAATGAATCAGGCTCTGATAGTCGCCAAAAATGTCAAATCCGGCATTATTAAAGGCCGAGACGGCATGGAATAAAGATTCCCAGAGCGGCATACCTGTGGGGCTGTTGGCCGAAAAATAAACATAAAAAATTGCCGTTCCCATACCTTCGACAATTAAAGCAAAGAGTGCCATTTTTCTGATCAGGCTGACCAGGCCTCCCAGCTTCATTATTCCCATGGTTTCCACTATGAGCAACTTTTCACGGAGCCCAATCCTGCGTCCCAGTGCTATGAGGAAAAGCGTGGCACTGGTCATAAACCCCAGCCCGCCTATCTGAATTAAAATTAATATTACTGCCTGTCCGAATAACGACCAGTAAGTTCCGGTATCCTGCACTAGGAGCCCCGTTACACATACGGCTGACGTGGCTGTGAACAATGCATCGACCGGGGCGGTAAAATGTCCGGACCTGCTGGATATCGGCAGGATGAGAAGGACGGTGCCTACTATGATTAAGGCGGCAAAGCCAAAGACGAGCAACAGAGGAGAAATTTCGCCGTTTTTTCTTTTCAGCGGCTCCGTTAAAGAAATACGCCAGGGTTTGACCAGCGAAGGTAAACTGAATTTCCTTTTGTCTTTACGTCGGTTAGACATCGGTCGAGGTTAAGCCTGTGAGAAATAATTTAGCATTAATATAATAACACGCATCGGTGGTTAAATGACGGCTTATTGACCGGGCGGAGAAACAGTTACTATATATTACGGCATCCAGTGACGGGCACTTCTGTAATGGGATTTACGTTTCTTCTGAGTCGGCTGGCGGCAGGGGCTGCTTTCTACGTTTCAGTTTTGCATGGCCTGCAGGATGGCTGTTTTGATCAGGCGGACCTTTTACTTCGCCAGGGCTGTTCCCGAAGTAGACCTTTGTGTGCGGCCAGGGTATTTCAATATGCTCTTCATCAAACACCTTTTTAACTCTTCTCCTCAACTCGCCCGTCACGTCCCACTGCTTCATAGGCTCGGTCTCACCCAGCATTTTGATCTCAATCGCGGAATCACCGAAATTGTCGACCCGTAGCACCTGAGGCGGTGTAATGATCATGCTGCGGAACTGCTTGTCCTTTGCCATCTCCATACCCACCCTGTTCAGCACGGAAATAACTTTATCCAGGTCTTCATTATACGATACGGGTATATTCAGGTTGACCCTTGACCAGTTCCTGGTGAAATTGCTGGCGATTTTAATCTCGCCGTTGGGGATTATATGTACGATTCCATCGAGATTACGCAGTACGGTACGCCTTAAGTTAACTTCTTCAACGAGGCCGGCTATTCCCGCAATCTGGACTACGTCTCCGACACTGAAATAGTCTTCTATTATAATAATAGTGCCGTTGATGATGTCTCCAATAAATTTCTGGCTGGCCAGGCCTACGGCTATGCCAACAACGCCTGCACCTGCGAGTAGTGGGGCTATATTTATGCCCAGTTCCGATAAAATTATGAATATTGCCATCAGGTAGACTAGGGCCTCCAATATCCGAATAAGGAAATTGCTGAGCATATCCGACCTTTTGGTCACTTCTTCCCTGGCATTGCGGCCTTTGTTGCGAACCTCGACATAATTCCGCATCGCATTGGGAAGGATATAGCTGATTACTTTACATGCAATGACAGCCGTCAGGGCTATGATCAGGATTAAAATGCCGTGCTGCATAACCCATGAACCGGCCCCCTGTAAAATGGGAGTGAAATCTTTGCCTAAGTATTGTGTTGCCAGTATAACCTGGATGAACAGGATTATAAAACCGACTATAATCGGAACAATCCATACGATAGGCTGATGTTTGAGCTGTATATACTGATCAGCGGACATCACGCGTTTGGCGAGCATTTTAAGCAGGAAAAAGGTGACAAGAAAAACAGCAAGTCCGGATATAGCGATAATACTTATTTCCAGGATTTTATCTTCGAAGTTGAATGCTGACATTTCCCCCCCCCCTGATAATGAACGTTTCAGCGCTGAAATATATTTGATTTTAGGTTGAAATTATTTGAGGGCACCTGGCAGATCAGGCAGCAAGGTCAAGCCATCCCTGCTACCCGATCCACTATGCGGATTACCCGTTTTGATCCAGCCACCTGTGAAATGGAGGATTATATTGTTGTGACCGGTTGAGTCGTTATTATTTTACTTAATCGATAAGGATGACACAACATTACGAAAAATAAAAACGGGGCGCTGACAACACCCCGTTCTTATTTCTAGTTGGGATAAGACAGCTTCTCAGACCGGTACTATGTCGACAATAAACTCATTCTTGGCCTTGCCCGGCATTGCTTTGATAGTGGCAAAGCCCTCCGTGAAAGCCTTGATGAAATCCAGCGGCGAAATGCATCCCTCGGCCGCGTAAGCGCCCTTGGTTTTTACTTCACCGTTAGCCACCATCTTGGCCACGGAGGCCAGTGTCCTCGGAGTGGTAGTCATGCTCCTGCCCACGCCGGAGAATGTATATGTAGCCTTTACACCGTTTTTCAGGCCGAAGACCTTAATAATGGTGCCGCCGAAGTTGTAAGGCGTACCATCCTCCTTCCATTTTATCATCTGTTCCTGCACCATGCGGTAGGCCATGTGTGAGAATACTTCAATGGGTGATACCTCCACTCCCTGCAGCTTGATGGGCTCCATAAGCATGTCTTTAAAGCCTGCAATAGCTTCCATAGACATACCCGGGACTTCCGGCCAGGCGGCTCCGGCGCACAGAATGTTCTTTACCCCTTTGACATACAGGGGCAGTGTATAGGGCTCCGGGTGATCGCAGTACAGCAGGTCTACCTTGCCCAACGGCTCGCCGAACTCAACCGTCATCTTGCCCGCAAGGTCGACCAGCTTTCCATTGACATACTGATGAGGAAAAGCGAAACAATGTATGCCGTGGAAAAATTGCGCCAGGCCGACTTCGCTGAGAGGCGCTGCCCACAGCACATGTATATCGTCAACTGTATCCAGCTGATCGCAGCAAAACTTGGCAATGATGTTGGTCAGGCCGGGACTGTCACCCAGCCCGCTGATAATGGTGATACCGGCTTTTTTAGCTTCCTCATGCGAGCTGATTGCTTGCTTGACTCCGTCGATATCGTCGCAAACATCACAGCAGGATTTGCCGGCCTCGATACAGGCGCGGTAAACCTTGCCTGCATTCCTGTAGAAGGGCCCGATAGTGCTGGCGACGACATCCGGATTTACCTCTTTGATAAACTTCACGAACGCAGCATGATCGTCTATATCCAGCCGGTGGGTGTTCACCCGGTCAGCCCCGTATTTCTGTGTGACCTCCCTTAACTTGGCCTCGTTGATGTCTGCATTGACCACCTGCGCATCACTGTATTTAACAAGCTGCCTGACGACACCGGCGCCGATGATACCGCTCCCAAGAACGAGTATTTTCATATTGCCTCCTCTAACAGGTTATTTTTTAACTACGCGTGATTTTCCGGCCGTTTTACCGATCTCGATCAGGTAGTTTCCATACCTGGTGATCGATGCTTTCGAATCCGGCATGACTAATATGGTAGTGGTCGGCTCTTCGATAATGGCCGGCGCCGTTATGACGTTACCTGGCTTAAGGTCTACTCCCTTGTAGATGGGCGTATCGACCATGCCGCCAAGATCCTTGAAGTAGGCTTTCCTGGTAGCTTTGCTGGCTGCTTTGCTGGGGACAGCTTTGGCCGCCGGAAAATCGGGCTTGGGCAGCTTGCCGATGGCCTTTACCCGCCAGTAGACGAACTCCACAGGCTGGTCAGGGGCGCTGACTGTGAATACCTTGTGGTGCAGCTTGTGAAAGTCTGCTACCAGCCTATCGAGCTGCTTCTGGTTGGCGATCCCGGTCCCTTGCAGCAGGACGGGCAGCTCCCAGACCTGGAACGGGTACCTTGCCTCGGCGTATACCTGCAACTTCTGCTGCTTTTTCGGCACACGCATATGCTCGAAGAACTCCTCGGCCTGTCTTTCCAGGCTTGTCAGAGCTGCTTTGATGCCTTCATAATCAAAGCTGCCGCTCTCGGTAAACTTGCTGAGGCTGAAATCGGAAGTAACATCGGCGAAGGCACCACCGAAGGCGCTGAGCGCACCGGCTACGCTGGGTATCAACACCTGCCTGCCTCCCAACTCCTCAGCTATAGCCACCATATGCAGACCGCCTGCCCCTCCTCCCGATACAACCAGGTACTCGCGGGGGTCGATGCCCCTCCAGACGGTGATGTCCTGTATAACATTGGACATACTGGCATTGACGGCACCCCATATAGCATAGGCTGCTTCCTCGACGCTAATATTGAGAGGCGCAGCGACCTTATCCTGGATGGCCTTGACAGCCAGCTTTTTATCCAGCTTCATCTCGCCGCCCAGGAAGTAGGTGGGGTCAAGGTAGCCGAGCACAATGTTGGCGTCTGTCACGGTGGGCTCGGTGCCGCCCTTGTTGTAGCAGGCCGGGCCAGGCACTGCCCCGGCGCTCTGGGGGCCGATGTGCAGCAGGCCTCCACTGTCTACCCAGGCGATGCTGCCGCCGCCGGCGCCGATCGACTTACTGTCGACCTTGTTGATGCCCAGCATAAAGCCGCCTACTTCGGTATCGCGGGATACTGCGATTTCACCGCCTGTGATACAGGCGACATCGAAGCTGGTGCCGCCCATATCCGTCGTGATGATATTGTTCAGTGAGAGGTCGGTTTCAGCGATCAGCCTGCCGGCGCTGGGCGCCAGGGCTGGACCGCAATCCACGCTGAAAATCGGCTTCTTCACCAGCTCTTCGGCTGAAACAACGCCGCCGCTGGAAGTAAGCAGTGAAAGTTGTCCCTTGTAACCGATCTCAGTCAGCCTCTTTTCCAGCTGGGCAACATAGTTGCTGACCAGCGGTTTCAACGAGGCATCGATAGCCGTTGATGAGAACCGGCGGTATTCCCTGATGCAGGGATTTACAAGGTGGCTGAGGCTATAGGGTATGCCCGGCCACTCCTTATCTATAATTTCAGCAATTTTCAGCTCATGTACGGGATTAGCGATGGACCAGAGCAGTGCGACCGCTATGGCGCGGACTTTATATTCCTTGAGCTGTCGGATGGCCTGGCGTACATCCTCCTCGTTCAGCGCTATCTCGATGCCGCCCTCGGCATTGATCCTTTCGCTTATGCCGAAGGTCAGGTACCTCGGTATATAAGGTTCCGGATATTCCATTTGGAAGTCGTACGGGTTTTCCTTGCCTGCCTCGCGTGCGACCAATATATCCCTGAACCCTTTTGTACAGAGCAGTGCGGTCTTGGCCACCTTGCCCTCGATGATGGCGTTGGTGCTGACGGTCGAGCCATGGCCGAAATAACCGCCCTCGATCGTACTGCATTGTCCCATGAACTCCTTGAGCGGCAGGCTGTAGTGACCGGCCGCCATCTTGACTGTCTCGATGAAGGCATCGGTATAGTTACCCGGCGTAGTGGGCGATTTGAAGATGTTAACATTGCCTTGGGCATCAGCCACGACCAGGTCGGTAAACGTCCCTCCGATATCTATACATAATCTGTAACTCATTTCGTTGCCTCCGCGTTCTTTTTCATCCCTGCCCGCAGGGCTTTAGTGGCCTCGTTATTCACCGAGTAAAGCTCGGTATCTGTATTGATGACAACCCCATATATATCGCGGGCTTTTTCCAGGGTTACATAGCCCTCCCGCACGTCATGCCTTACTTTTTCAGGGTCGCGGTCCAGCGGATTGCCGAAACCTCCCCCGCCCGATGACATTGATATCATTGCTTCGCCCGGTTGCAGCGTCTCCAACGAAACTGTGGGCAGCTCTGTTTTGGTCTCTTCGCCCTTGTCTAGTGTGTATTTATACAGCTGCAGAGCGCTGCCGGGCAGGCCGCCGTTGATACCCTGCGGTGGATTAAAATGACCGTCAGCTATAAAGCCCCAGGAGCCTGCATCGTGCCTTGGCCTCTGGTGGCACTCCATGCCGATGGCGCCACGCCATTGACCTGCCCCGCCGGAATCGGGAATGACTTCGTGCTTGTCCACCAACAGGGGCATGGCCTGTTCGTCAATCTCGATACTGTCCATGTGTACTACACCGGCTGTAACCGGTATGCCATAACCCAGCCAGCCGTCGTATCCATGATGGCCCGGTCCGCCTGCGCCGCCCATCATGAGCTGCCTTACATAAAGGGCATTGTTTTTCCGCCAGTCGATGCCGAAAACGCTCCCTGCAGCAGCCGGCATGTAGGCGCCTTCAGCCAGGCCTAGTTCCTTACTGACCTTGCCGAAGCAGGCCTGCACTACGTTGATCACCCTGTCTGCCAGGTTGGTGGTGGCCATGGAGGCGCTCAGCGGGTGCCTGGCCTGGCCGACCACGCTTCCTTCACGGACTTTTATGATTATCCGGCTGAATGCACCCCAGTTATGCGGCAACGTGGGATCAAGGTTATTCAATACGCCTGATACGGCACTGGCCATGACAGTGGCCTCGCTCATGTTCAAACCGAAGGGTATGCAGTCGATATTGTCTGTGAAATCGAGCGTGATGTAGCCTTCCATGGGGTTGATCGTAAGCTTCACCCTGATCGGCACACCGTCCGGCGCCACGAAGGGCAGCGGATCATGTCGCGTTTCGTTTTCCCAGGTGCCGGCGGGGAGTAGCCTGATAGCCTCGATCATCCTGGTACGTCCATACTCCTGCCAGCGCTCGGTGAAGGCCATTACGGTATCCAGGCCGTATTTATCGCACATCTCCACTATCCTTTTTTCACCTGTACGCACCGACCCGATCGCGGCCAGATAATCGCCGTACCATTGTTCGGGAGCGCGGATCCTGACTTTAGCCATTCTTACGATATCGGCCAGGTCCTTGTAATCACGCTGAATACGCACACAGGGGAAGTCCAGCCCGCCCTCTGTGTACACATCAGAGGCAAAGGGCATATAGGTCGTGGGATCATGGTTGCCGATATCTCCCTGGTGCGCCCTGGTAATTGTTGTGAATACGTGTTTGCCCTTGTAGAAGACAGGCACCATGAACGTAAAGTCGGCGTGGTGGCTGTTGCCGTAATACGGTGAATTATTGAGGAAACAATCACCGGGCTGGATGTCATCGAAGAGATCGGTGACTGATTTGGCGGCCAGCCCGGCGCCAACGATGTGGATGGGCAGCCCCTCATCGACGCAGACCATACGCGCCTGCGCATCGGTGATGCCGCAGGAAAAATCCTTGGCCGTGTTGATATTGCCGGAACGTCCGGTACGCGTCAGCGTGTTGGCCATCTCCCGGCTGATGGCGTCCAGCCTTTTGGATAGCACTACCATCAGCAGCGGGTCTATCCTGATATCCTTTTTCTTTTTCTCAGCCATACTACCTCCTGATATTTTTTAAATTTTTTTATTTGCTGTTTTTAGATTCTTTTGTACGCTCTTAATTTTGCTGTCGATTATCCGCTCAGTTAAGCCCGGCAATAATCGCTTTAGCAGGTGTGTAAATTTCCCTGACACATTGGGTATGAGGAGGAAATCCTCCCGCGACATCGCCTTGACCAGAAAGCTTGCGACAGCTTCCGGTGTCATGATGTCGGCTGTAGAAGAAAGCGCCTTGGCTTCTGCCGGCTTTATCATGTTTGACTTTTCCAGCATAGGTGTGTCCACATCGGGCGGGCAGAGAACGGAAACTGTAACACCATATGACTTCAGTTCACTTCTGAGCGCCTCGGAAAAACCGATGATGGCAAATTTGGAGGCGCTGTATGAGGTCATGCCGAAAACACCGATGAATCCGGCAATGGAAGATGTGTTTACAATGTAACCCTTTTTCTGCTTCAGGTATGGCAGCAGGCAATGAATGGTGTTCCAGGTGCCATACAGGTTTACTTTGAGGATATCGTCGAATTTCTCATACGGCGTATCTTCGAACTTCTGTGGATAGGCGATACCGGCGCTGTTAATCAGTATATCGGGAGACCCGAATTCGCTTACCGCATTGCTGAGAACTTTTTCTGTCATTTCGTATTGTGAAACGTCCACCTGCATGTAAGAGAACCTCTGGCCTTCTGATACACGGCAATTTTCAATTTCGCGAATAGCGCTCTTCAATAAATCGGCTTGCCGGGAAAAAATGATTACACCGGCGCCTCTGGAAGCCAGTTGCTTCGCAATTGCCAGGCCTATGCCGCTTGAACCTCCGGTGATATATGCTGTCCGCCCCTCAAAGTTAGTTATTTTCATTTATCCTAATACCCTTTAAAGCAGATTCCCGGTCAGATATGATTTGCTGCCGACTGCCATATCATTTACTTGATTGTTAATCTCCTAATCAAAGGTGATGCTGTCCTTAGCCACGATTACGGTTTCCCAAATCGTGGCATCTTTTGCCATAGCTTCTAAAAACATCTTTGCATCCAGCGCTCCTTCAGGTGCCATGACACCGGTCTGCTTCACCTTGCCATCAAGTAAAGCTTGAACTGCTATGACCGCAGGTAAAGCAGTACTGTAGGCGACATTGCTGGCCATGAGATCATAAGTGATGGTCTGATCCCGCCCCGCTTTCTTGCCGCTTACCACTATCTTGAAAGCGCCTGCGCAGTCATGGTATTTTTCCAATGCTTCATGCAGTATATCGGTGAAATAGGCGGGCGCCAGGCGCGGCATATTACGTATGATTTTTACAGCCAGCTCGCGGAAGGGCATCCTGGTGTTTTCATTGATGATGAACTCGTCACGGCTGCCGAAGCCCGTCTCGATTAACTGGCCGTAAAGCTCCATCATCTTGGCCGGGTACAGCGCACCCTTTATCGTGCAGTACTTCAGGCCCTTTATGTAGCGGGGCAACGAGACCGGCTCGGGGTGGCCAGTGTAGATAACCGTCTGCTTTCCCAGCGGCGGCATGAACTCAACTTCTTCAGGTTCGCTGAAGCCGCGTACATCGACCCATTTGCCGTCAAGGAAGGCAGGAACTTTCTCTGAGGTGATATGGAACCAGTGAATCATGGCT
>JAQUQM010000008.1 GCA_028716085.1 Dehalococcoidia bacterium
AAAGCAGATTATCGGCGTCACAGAGGCTTAACAAAAGAGCATAGAATTCAATATATCCGTTGGTATTGTTATTACCAAAATGAACCAAATTAGCAACTTTTTTTCAGTATTATGCCCGCAATGACGTATGACCGACCATGTCATTGCGAGCGATAGCGAAGCAATCTACTGCATTGCGTTATGATAGGCCAGGGGATTGCCACGTCGCCTGCGGGCTTCTCGCAATGACGTGTGGTGAATAAAGGACTCACAATGGCGTATGACCGATCATGTCATTGCGATCCCGATAACATCGGGAGAAGCAATCTACTGCATGGTATTGTGGCAGGCCAGGAGATTGCCACGTCGCCCCGATAGATCGGGACTCCTCGCAATGACGTACGACCGACCATGTCATTGCGAGCGATAGCGAAGCAATCTACTGCATGGTATTGTGGCGGAGGGATTGCCACGTCGCCCCGATTACATCGGGGCTCGCAATGACAGAAAATTTTCTCCAAAACCTCTTGACATTAGCACGGACGTTCTATAATATTGGTAGTACAGATGTTTTAATAATGCCGTCTTGAGGAGGCGACACATGTTAGGTGAACTGCATATTAAGAACTTTGCTGTGATAAAGGACATTGCTATCCGTTTCGCGCCCGGTATGAACGTTATCAGTGGTGAGGAGGGATCGGGTAAGTCGCTGCTTGTGGATGCGCTGAGTTTGATCATGGGGGCGCGCGCGCCGGGAGGGCTCATCCGCAGCGGCGCGGCATCTGCACGCATCGAGGCCATCTTCTGGCCGCCCGAGGATATCGCCGAGAAAATGAACGGCATGCTGGAGGACAGCGGCATCGAGCCGGAAAGCAACGGCATGATGCTGATCTCCAGGGACTTCCAGGACGGCGGCAAAAGCGTCTCCAGGGTGAACAACCGCGCCGTGCCGCTCTCGTTCCTCAAACAAATGGGCAAGTACCTCCTCGATATCCACGGGCAGATGGAGTACCTCTCGCTGCTCGACTCCGCCAACCAGTTGAACCTTGTGGACGCCCACGGCGGGCTGACGGAGCAGCGGAAAAACATAAAACACATTATTGAAGAGCTGCGGGCGAAGGAGAAGGAGATAGCGGCCACCGATAACCTGGAGAAGGAAGGCTATATTGAGCTGCTGCAGTACCAGGTGGAGGAGATAGACCGGGCCAATCTGGAAACATTTAACGAGGATGAGATAGTGGAGCAGCGCGACGTGCTGCGGCGCGCCGAAGCCATCTGCGGCGGGTGCCTGGAAGCTTACAGCAACCTCTACGGCGATGAGCGGTCGGCATCCGTGCTGCTGCATAAGACCATCACCACGCTGCGCGGATTGAGCGCCACGGATAAGAACCTTGTGCAATATAAAGAACGGCTGGAGGCCATGGCGGCCAATATAGAGGAGTCGGCCCATGAAATGCGCGCCTACTCCGAAAGCATCCAGAACAGCGAAAACCTGCTGCAGGAGATTGAGCAGCGCCTGGATAGCATCGCTTCTCTCAAGCGCAAGTACGGCGGCAGCGTGAAGGCCATACTGGCCTTCCGCGACAAGTCGCTGGCGGAGCTGGAGTCGCTGCAGAACCTGCAGGAGCGGCGTGAAAAGCTGGAGGAGGAGAGGCAGGGACTGAGGGCCGGCTCAGCGAAGGCAGCCGAGGAGCTCTCGCTGGCCAGGCGCAAGTCCGCGGCGAAGCTGGTCAAGCTGGTCAATGAGGAGCTTACCGACCTGGGGCTGAACTGGGCCAAGTTCGATGTTACATTAACACGAAGAGAGGACGCCGACGGGCTGTGCATTGCGGGCAAGTGCTACGGGTTTACAGCCGACGGCATAGACAGGGTGGAGTTCCAGGTTGCCACCAATCCGGGTGAGCCGATGCGGTCGATGGCCGCCATTGCCTCCGGCGGCGAAACGAGCCGCATCGTGCTTGCCATCAAGAGCGCGCTGAAGAAGGCCGACCCCATACCCACGCTGGTCTTCGACGAGATCGACATGGGTGTGGGCGGCAGGAGCGCCGACTCGGTGGGCCGCAAGCTGGCCTCGCTGGCCGGCTTCCACCAGGTGCTGTGCATCACGCACCTGCCGCAGATCGCCTGCTTCGGCGACGCCCATTTCAGGCTGGTAAAGGATGTGGAGGGCGGACGCGCCTCAACTAAAGTGGAGATGATCGAGGGCAGCGGCAGGCTTAAGGAGCTGGCGGCCATGCTGGGCTCGGAGAGCAACGGCAACGTCATGCTCAAGGGCGCCGAGGCGCTGGTGAAAAGCGCGGACAAATGGAAGAACGAGGCCAGGGAGCCGGCGCTGGTCTGAACCCCTGCAACCCGTGAACCTGCATATTTGCCCTGGGGACAAGACGGATTAGCAGGAGTTCTTGTAAATACTGACGATGGCCGGGACGTCCAGCGGGGTGGGGTGGAAGGCCACCCACGGCGCGGTCTTACAGGCGTTGGCAGCCAGCTTTTCGAAGTCGGATTCCCTGATGCCCAGGTCCTTCAGCGTAAACAGCATGCCGACCTTTTTAAGCCATTTCTCCGTGGCGGCTATGCCGTCCGTCTCGCCGAAGACCTTCTCGCCGAGCTGCTTGAACTTCGCCTCCCTTACCGGCAGCGTGTACTTCATCCATGCAAGCAGCAGCGCGGCCAGTCCGTCGCCGTGCGCAATATCATATTCGCCGCTGAGCGCGTGCTCAAGCCCGTGCATGGACATCAAGCCCGTGCCGCCGCCCAGGTTGGCGAACTGGGAGCAGGCGATGGTGCTGGCCCAGGTCATGCGCGAGCGGTACTCGATGTCGTCGAGCTTGTTGAGCAACAGGGGCAGGGTATCCACCACGGTTTTCATGCAGCTTTCCCTCAGGGAATCGTTGATCAGCGTGCTTTCATGGGCCGTGATATAGGCTTCCACGAGGTGGCAGAAGATGTCCACACCGCCCTGCGCCGTGGTCCTGGCAGGCAGGGAAAGGGTGAGTGCGGGATCGATGATGGACAGGGTGGGATGGGTCTCGGGTTTCATAACGGGCACCTTCTCGTGCGTTTCCCATTTGGTGATCACAGCGCCGTTGTTGGCCTCCGAGCCACTGGCAGCCACGGTGGGCACCAGCACGATGGGCGGGACCCTGCCTTTGGACGTAACCTTGTTCACATAGTGGTCCCAGATGGACTCGGTGCTGCTGCTGGCAAGGGCGATGCACTTGGAAGCGTCCATGGTGCTGCCGCCGCCCATGCCGATGACCACCTGCACGCCATTCTCGCGGGCTATTTTGGCGCCTTCATCGACTGTGGATGAACGGGGGTTGGGCTCGACTTTTTCAAAGGTGATGGCTTTAACGCCCTTCTCTTCAAGGTCTTTAAGGACTTTGTCCAGCACGCCCGTACGGCGCATGCTGCCGCCTTTGCCTGTGGCTAACAGCGCCACCTTGCCCAGCTTCGCGACCTCCTTGCCGAGCTGCGCCAGGCTGCCGGCGCCGATGATGAACCTGGTGGGTATATAGAACCTTGAAATACTCATGATTACCGCCTCCGTCAGTATTTTGGAACCGGTTGATGCTCTGATTACCGGTAAGTATTAGAGATGATAGCAGAATTTGTAGTTAAATTGAAGACGATTATAAAATGTCATTGCGAGCCCCGATCTATCGGGACGCGGCAATCTCTGCGTAAACTGTCATTGCGAGGCACAACGTGCCGCGGCAATCTCCTGGCCTGCGCTAATACCGTGCAGCAGATTGCTTCGCTGCCTGCCACGCCTTCGGCTCGCAGCTTCGGCTCACCGCAATGACGTGGGGGCTCAATTGTCATTCCGGGGAACCGCAGGCGACGTGGCAATCTCCTGGCCTGCGCTAATATCATGCAGCAGATTGCTTCGCTGCCTGCCACGCCTTCGGCTCGCAGCTTCGGCTCACCGCAATGACGTGGGGGCTCAATTGTCCTTCCGGGGAACCGCAGGCGACGTGGCAATCTCTGCGTAAACTGTCATTGCGAGGAGCCCGCAGGCGACGTGGCAATCTCCTGGCCTGCGCTAATATCATGCAGCAGATTGCTTCGCTACCTGCCACGCCTTCGGCTCGCAGCTTCGGCTCACCGCAATGACGTGTTAAGTTACGGAATTCCTTAATGTACCCAGCCCTTCGATGCGGATTTCCACGGTGTCGCCGTGCTTGAGCGGGCCCACGCCTTCGGGCGTGCCGGTGGCGATGACGTCGCCGGGGTAAAGCGTCATGATGCCTGTGATGAAGCTCACCAGCCTGGGTATGCCGAAGATAAGGTCGGTCGTGTTGCCCGATTGCTTCACTGTCCCGTTCACGAAGGTCTCGATTTGCAGGTTGAAGGGCGATATCGTGGTGTCGATCCAGGGCCCGATCGGGGCGAAGGTGTCATGGCCCTTGGCGCGCGTCCACTGGCCGTCCTTGCGCTGCGCCACGCGGTCGGTGACGTCGTTAAAGCAGGTATAGCCGAGCACGTAGTCAGCAAAACGATCCTCGGGAATATTCCTGGCGGTTTTGCCCATGACCACGGCCAGCTCGCATTCATAATCGATCCTCTCCGCATCAGGCGGCAGGACTATTTTATCGTCCGGGCCGATAACGGCGGAGGAGGGCTTAAGGAAGAGCAGGGGCAGCTCGGGGAGGGTCATCTTGAGCTCATCAGCGTGGTGCCGGTAGTTCACACCAAGGCAGACTATCTTGGTGGGCTGGCAGGGCGGTAGCAGCTTTGTCCTGGCGAGGTCGTATTCAGAGCCGTCGGGCACAAAGACCACGTGGTTTTTATCCGGCCTGGTGAAGGGGCCGCCGCGGTGTCCGCGTATGACGCTGCCCTCCAGTATGCCGTAGCGGGACTGGTCCCTGTATCTGAACCTGACTATCTTCAATCCTGTTGTGCTCCGCTGTATAACTGTAGCACTTATTTCTTGCCGTGGCTTAACTGGAACGCCATGCGCTCCTCCTCGGTAAGCAGGCAGCCGGCGATACAGGCCTTCTTGCAGCTGCCGTCGCAGGGCTCGATGTGCACAGTGATGTCGGCGCCCTCCAGCTTTTCCTTGATCTCAGCTTCCATTTTCTCGGCTATGGCGTGCGAATCGGTAACCGTCATGGACGGGTCGACTACCACATGAAGGTCGATGAACTTGGAGGCTCCCGATTGCCTGAGGCGGACGCGGTGGATGGAGCGTACTTTGGGATACCAGCTCTGAAAATAGCCGGACAGCCAGGCCACCTCGTGCAAGGGAGGCCGGGTATCGATAAGGTCCTTGATGGCATCTATGGTGAGGTGCAGCGCGGCGCGAAAGATGAGCAGGGCAACGATGATGGCCGCCACAGGGTCGAGCCAGTAGAGGTTGCTGCCCGGCCAGACGATATTGCCCGCCCAGATCAGGGCCAGCCCGGCTACTACTCCCGCTGACGTATAGACGTCGGTGCGCAGGTGCCAGGCATCGGCGATGAGGGCGGGTGACCTGGTCTTTTTGCCCACCGTAAAGAGAAGCTGCGAGATGGTGATGTTGGCGATCACAGAAAAGCCCATCACGATAATGCCGGGACCTACAGTTTCCAGAGTATGGGGATGGATCAGCTTGTTTACGGCTTCGGCCACTATCCAGATCGCAGCTATAAAGATAAGCAGGGCTTCGGCCAGCGCCGAGATATCCTCCACCTTGCCATGCCCGAAGGGGTGTTCGGCATCGGCCTTTTTACCCGAGATCCTCACGGCGAAGAGCGCGATGAAGGATGCAATGAGGTCCATGGAGGAGTGCGCCGCCTCGGAAAGCACGGATATGGAGCCTATGGCCACGCCGGTGATCAGCTTGAGGACCACCAGCACGCTATTGGAAACGACCGATAGCAGGGCTACCAGTACCTTCTGTTTCTGTTTATCCATTTTTAATACAAAAACCCCGCAGGACACCCAGTCCCACGGAGCTTTACCGTTGCAATTCGCCCGACTGCACCCCGTTTAAACACGGGGCCGCCTGATCCAAGTTGTTTTAATTATAAATAGTGCACGTATTTGCGTCAATTTGAAAACAGGGTGGGCTATGCAGCCACCCGGGAGGTATGACGGGGATATTCCATAATGGCAGGTTGATTGGTATAATGGCTCACAAATATAGTATATCTGTGAAGATGCCATGACGATCAATGCGGAGAACCTGGGAAAGCTGAAGTATTTCGCCGGCCTGGAGCCCGGCCAGCTATCCAATATGACCCTGCTTTTTACAGAGAAGGCATTCGTCAAGGGCCAGACCATAATTGCCGAGGATGATGTCAACGAGCAGGTGCATTTCGTGAGCTCGGGCGTGGTCAAGATTTTCAAAACCTCTTCCGAGGGCAAGGAGCAGATCATCAAGCTGGTCAGGCCAGGCGAATCGTTTAACGACATTCCCGTTTTCAATCAGGGACCGTGTCCCTACAGCGCCCAGGCGCTGGGAAACGCGGTAATCTACCGCATCGACAGGAAGGACCTGCTGCCGATGATGAAAAGCAACTGGACGGTAACGGCCAATGCGCTGGCGGCGGTGGCAGAGCAATCGCGGCTGCTGCTGCAGCTTGTGGAAGACCTTTCCTTCAAGAACGTTACGGGAAGGGTGGCCAAAATCCTGCTGCAGCACTCTGTGCCGGGACCGGAGGGTGCGCCCAGGCTGACGCAGTATGAGATGGCGGCCATGGCAGGCACGGCGAGGGAAGTGGTGGGGCGATCGCTCAAGGCGCTGGAAGACGGCGGGGCCATTCGGCTGGAAGGACACCGCATGGTAATAGTGGATAAAGAATACCTGAAACAACTGGCCGGATTGAACTAATGTGATTTTGGTTACTGTAAATGTGTTGCAATAATTGTAAATTAGTGGTAAATAATATTGCGGAGGCGCAGTAATTGACCATTAAGCCTGTATTCGACGAGACAAAATGCGACGGCTGTGGTTTATGCGTTACAGTTTGCAGGTGCGGAGCTCTGGAAATGCAAAATGATGTGGTAAAGATCATCGAGGTAGCCCACTGCGGCTGGTGCATGGACTGCGAGCTTGTCTGCGCCACAGGCGCCCTGCAATGTCCCTTTGAAATAGTCACCCTGGATACTTAACCGGCTGCCTGCAAACCCGACCGGGACTTTATTCCTATTTTTGTCCTGATTATCGTATTTTCCCATTTAAATGCAACACTTTGACTGGTTTTTACGTTAGTATTATTGCGACAAAAGTCGCTTACATAGTTTGCATACTGAAGTAAGATAATTGAACGCAGGAGAAGGAGAACAACAATAATGATTGGCTGACCAATTAACGAAGTCAGCTTTTGATAAGGGAAGCAAGAGAGGTAAATAAAATGGCCAAGGTCATTACAAAAATAAAAGAAATTGACGATGTTGAGCTGGAGGAAGGATTAAGCGTGCTTGATACCGATGTCAAGCAGTACGAAGGCGCAGCATTCAAGTCGGGGGCCGATGAAGAGATTTACCCCGTTGACAAGAGGACACGCGACCTCGCGGACGATTCGGTCAGCCTCTATATAGCCGAGTGCAGCAAAACCCCCCTGCTGAACGGGGCCGAGGAGAAAAAGCTCAGCGGCAGGATAGAGCTCGCCGGTTACCTGGCGCAAATCGAACACCTGGTCAAGGCCAGGAAGGTCAGAAACAATCCCGATATCGATATTGTAAACGCGCTGATACACCGGCTGGCGGGATATACGCGCATCATGGGCAAGCTTTTCAAACGCTACAACGATCCCGGGCTGCACAAACTGTCGGAGATGGTGCTCAATGGAAAACTCAGGGGGCACATCGATCTGGTCCTGGACGAGGAGCTGGTGCAGTATCTTTCCAGGAGCGAGCGTATCAGCCAGGAGGAGGCGATCAGCAAGCTGACCGAGATATCGATCATTACACGGCTGATACCCTGGCAGATCATGGATAAGTTCAGCCTGGCCAAGGATGTCACCGAACTAAAGAACTTCCTGGGCTGCGTGGAATTCAACAATTTCCTGGAAAGCAACAGGATTCAGATTGCCGCTCACTGGGAGCAGGTGAGACAGCAGGGCAAAGAGGCCGCCGAGCATATGATCAAGGCGAACCTGCGCCTGGTGCTGAGCATGGCCAAGAAGTACCGCTCACGCGGCATGCCGCTCTCGGACCTGATCCAGGAGGGCAATATCGGACTGATGCGGGCGGTGGAGAAATTTGATTACAGGCGCGGATTCAAGTTCAGCACCTATGCCACATGGTGGATCCGGCAGGCGATCAACCGCGTCATTTCCGACCAGTCCCGAACCATCAGGCTGCCTGTCCATACCGTGGAGACGATCACCAAGCTGAACAACGCGCGGCAGAAGCTGCTGCAGAAGCTGGGCCGCAAGCCGACCAGCGATGAAATTGCCGCCGAGATGGGTGTGGAGACGGATAAAATAGAATGGCTGTTCAGCATCCTCTATGCCGAGCCCGTTTCACTGGACATCCCCATCGGTGAGGATGAGAGCCAGCTCAGTGATTTCATAGAAGACGAGGTCACTCCGGCGCCTGAAGAGGAGGCGGCCAACAGCATGCTCAGGCAGGATTTCAAGGAGCTGCTGTCCTCGCTGACAGACCGGGAAAGACGGATCCTCGAGCTGCGCTACGGACTGGATAACGAGCAGGGCCTCACGCTCAAAGAGGTGGGGCATGAGTTCGGCCTGACACGGGAAAGGATCAGGCAGATCGAAAAGGAGGCGCTGGCCAAGCTGAGGCACCCCAGCAAGAGCAGAAGGTTGATAGACTACCTGTCAGGGTAATCATATCAATTTTACATAAATATTGACTCGCAGCATCGAATCCGCTGCGAGTTTTTATTTTGCCTGAAATTTCGATACGATATATATGAATAATCGAAAACATAGCGGGCGTTTGCCGACTGATTAATATTTCCGTAACAAAAACTGGGGATAATTGTGTGAATGAGGCGGTGCAAGGGTGAATATCTATAAGGAGAAGAGGATTGAGTAAACTCGTGCGAAGCCTGACGATTCCTTTTTCAGTGCTATTGATCGCGGCGGTCGGTTTTTCCGCCTGCGGAGGCCCCTCGGGCGGCACATCTTCATCCACTACGGTGAAATCGGCCAGCCTCACCGGCGCAGGCGCTACTTTTCCCGCGCCGCTGTATACCAAATGGTTCGACGAATACCATAAGCTCACAGGCGTCAAGGTCAACTATCAGCCTATAGGCTCCGGCGGCGGGATCAGCCAGATCATCGAAGGCACCGTGGATTTCGGCGCCAGTGACGGCATTATGACCGCGGAACAGCAGTCCAAGGCGGAATCCCGGCGAGGTCCCATCCTGCATATCCCTATGACCAGCGGGGCAGTTGCCGTTGTTTATAACCTGGCGGGCATAGGCAGCGGACAGCTCAAGCTCAGCGGTGATATCCTTGCGGATATCTACCTTAAGAAAATAACCAAATGGAACGATCCCGCCGTGGCATCACTCAATCCCGGTATTGCACTACCAGACGCTCCCATAGCCGTGGTGCACCGCTCGGACGGCTCGGGTACAACATATATATTTACCAATTACCTGTCCAAAATAAGCCCTGAGTGGGGCAGCCGGGTGGGCAATGCCACGTCGGTAAACTGGCCGGGGGACATCGGGGGCCAGGGAAATGCCGGCGTTGCCGGTCAGGTGCAACAGATTCCCAACTCCATCGGCTATGTAGAGCTGGCTTACGCAGAGCAGAATAAGATGTCGTGGGCCACGCTGAAAAACAAGGCAGGCAATTTTATCGAACCGACTCTGGAGGCGACCACCAGGGCGGCGGAAGGGGTAATCCTGCCCGACGATATGAAGGTGATGCTGACTGATTCAGGCAACGCGGAGGCCTATCCCGTCGTAGGTTTTACCTGGATGCTTGTGTACGTTAACCAGGCGGACAAAAGCAAGGGTGAGACGCTGGCAAAGGTGCTGTGGTGGGCTATCCACGAAGGGCAGGAATACACAGGTGCACTGGGCTACGCCAGGCTGGCAGACTCGGTTGTAACCAGGGCGGAAAACCAGCTGCTGTCGATCAAGTACCAGGAGCAACCGTTGCTCAGCCGTTAATAAATTGAAATAAAAGCATGAGGAAGCGGACGATGAAAAGAGAGCATCAGCCACCTTCGTTCGTAAACCGGCAGTAATAAACCAGCAGGAAGCTATGCAGAATAGCAAAACAATGCAGGCACCGTCGCACAAGCGGGGAAATTCGGGTACCAGCGGCGCCCGCCGTCTGGGCGACAGGATATTTTTTAACGCCACTCTGATTTTTGCCCTCTTAATCGTAGCCATTCTGATCGGCCTGCTGATTGTCCTGAACATGGATGCCATGCCCGCCATTAATAAGTTCGGGCTGGCCTTCCTCACCGACAGTTCCTGGGATCCTGTGAAGGAAGTGTTCGGCGCCCTGCCGGCAATCTATGGAACGCTGCTGAGCTCCATAATCGGATTGGTTATTGCAGTGCCGGTCAGCCTGGGCGCAGCCATTTTCCTGGCTGAGCTGGCGCCGCGGTGGCTGAGCAGGCCCGGGTCCTTTCTCATCGAAATGCTGGCCGCCATACCGAGCGTCATCATCGGGTTGTGGGGCCTGTTCGTCATGGTGCCGGTCATCCGAAATCCGGTAGAAAGCTGGCTGGGCAGTACCCTGGGATTTCTGCCCCTCTTTCAGGGGCCTCCCTTCGGTGTAGGTTTCCTGGCGGCGGGAGTCATCCTGGCTATCATGATTATTCCGATCATCACGGCGGTGAGCCGCGAGGTAATGGAGGCCGTGCCCGATACCCAGCGCGAGGCCATGCTGGCGCTGGGAGCCACACGCTGGGAGATGATTCAAAAGGCGGTTTTGCCCTACTGCCGCTCCGGCCTTACTGGAGCTATAATACTGGGGCTGGGACGCGCGCTGGGCGAGACCATGGCAGTGACCATGGTTATCGGCAACTCCTACGCCATTACCGAATCATTGTTTTCACCGGGCGTTACCATCGCCAGCAAGATAGCGAGTGAGTTCAGCGAGGCCTCCGGCGACGTCTATATCGGCAGCCTGGTGGAGCTGGCCCTGGTGCTTTTTGTGATCACGCTCCTGGTCAATATCATTGCGCGCCTGCTTGTCTGGCGCATGACGACGGTGAAGGCGGTAATTGGATGATAACGCAGGGCGCAGGCTATTTACGGCGAAAATGGTCCAGCCGTGCCATGCTGATACTGAGCGGTCTGGGCGCCGGGCTGTGCATACTGATCCTGGCGCTGATACTGGGCTATATCCTGTTTAACGGTATATCGTACCTCAACATGGATTTTCTTACACAGCCGGCCAAACCGGTGGGCGAAGCCGGTGGAGGTATGCGTGACGATATCATCGGCACATTTATCCTGGTAATACTGGGATCGGCAATAGCTTTGCCTGTAGGGCTGATGGCCGGTGTTTTTCTGGCAGAGTACGGAAAGCCATGGGCGGCGTCTGCGGTACGCTTTGCGGCTGACATCCTGGCCGGCGTGCCATCGATCGTGGTGGGCGTCTTTGCTTATGCCGTCCTGGTTCGTCCCATGGGCTCCTACTCAGCGCTGTCGGCTGGTTTTGCGCTGGCGATCATTATGATTCCGGTCGTAGCCCGCACGGCGGAGGAATCGATGCGCCTGGTGCCTAACTCGGTGCGTGAGGCGGCGCTGGCACTGGGCATACCGCGGTGGCGGGCGGTCGTCGGCGTGGTGATACCCGGCGCCCTGACAGGTATAGTTACAGGCATTATGCTTGCCGTGGCGCGTATTGCGGGAGAAACCGCCCCGCTGATATTCACCGCGCTGGGCAGCGCCTTTGGTTACCAGGGGCTCGACCAGCCTATCGGCGCCCTGCCCCTGCAGATATACCGCTATGCGCTGTCGCCCTATGATGACTGGCAGAAACAGGCCTGGGCCGCAGCCTTTTTGCTGGTGATAATTGTCCTTGGCATCAATATTGTTGTACGCCTGGTGAGCAGGCGAAGGCGCAGGTGATCAATAAGGAAAATGAATAACGAGGAATATGAAGATTTATGGTGCACGAAGCAGTGAATCAGGCCGATAAGGAAAGCAGAAGTGAAGCGGTTGCAGCCGCGCCGGTGCATGTGAGGAACATACTGGAGGTAAAAAACCTCAGCGCATGGTACGGGAACATGATGGCAGTGAATAATCTGACCATGAGCATCCATTCGCGGTCTATCACCGCCATCATCGGGCCGTCGGGTTGCGGCAAGTCCACCTTTATCCGCTGCCTTAACCGCATGCATGAGGTGTCGGATGGGGGAAGGGTGGAGGGCAAGGTGCTGCTGGACGGGAAAGACCTGTATGCCAGGGACGTTGATCCTGTAGAGATACGCCGCCGCATTGGCATGGTATTTCAAAAGCCCAGCGTGTTCCCCACCATGTCAATTTTCGATAACGTGGCATCCGGCATCAGCCTGACCCGCCTGTGGAGCCGGAAGCGCGACCTGCAGGACGTGGTGGAGCGCAGCCTGAAGAAGGCGGCGCTGTGGGAAGAGGTGAAGGACAAGCTTAACCAGTCCGGAGGATCGCTCTCAGGCGGGCAACAGCAGAGGCTATGCATTGCACGGGCGATTGCCATCGCGCCCGAGATCATCCTGATGGATGAGCCGTGCTCCGCGCTCGATCCCATATCTACTTTAAAAATCGAAGAGCTGATGCTGGAAATCAAGAAGGACTACACTGTAATTATTGTGACGCACAATATGCAGCAGGCGGCGCGTGTGTCCGACCGCACGGGATTCATGCTGCTGGGCGAGCTGATAGAATATGCGCCGACCAAGGAAGTGTTCACGGTTCCTAAAGACAAGAGAACCGAGGACTACATAACGGGCCGCTTCGGCTAAGGGAGGTTAAAGTATGCCGAGAGAAACTTATCAGAGGCATTTACGGGAAATACAGGACGAAGTGATGGAGATGGGTGGCACGGTGGAAAAAGCGCTGGAATGGTCCATGCAGGCTTTAAAGAACCGTGACCTGGAGCTGGCCAAAAAGGTGGTGGACAACGATAAGGAGATAGATAAAAAGCGTTTTGCCATTGAAGAGCAAGCTCTTGACCTGATGAGCACACAGGCGCCCATGGCCAGCGATTTGAGGATTCTGCTGGCAACGCTTTCTGTTATTACCGACCTGGAAAGGATGGCGGACCACGCAGCGGGCAATGCGAAAGTAGCGATTTTGATAGGAGATGAGCCGCCTTTGAAACCGCTCATCGACCTCCCCCGCATGAATGAGATCGTCATCGATATGCTGCATAAGAGCCTCGATGCCTTTATCCATCACGACGCTGAAGCAGCGCGGCAGATCGTTTCCAGGGATGATGAGATCGATCACCTTTATGACCAGGTATTCCGTGAGCTGCTGATTTTTATGATGGAGGACCCGCGCACCATCACGCGTGCTGAGAGGCTGATCTGGGTGGGACATAACCTGGAGCGGACAGGTGATAGGGTGACTAACATCTGTGAACGTGTTGTCTTCATGGTGACCGGCAAGATGGAGGAGATGAATATTTCGACTTATTGAATACTAGGCAGATCGTGCTGAAGATAACTTTGTGATGTAGTATGTTCTATGTTAGACGAATGGACAGGCGTACATTCTAACTAATTGGACTTTTCTTGGTTTGTATTAGGTTATTTTAGACTAGGTCTTTGTATACGTCTATCTTGAAAAACCATTACTTATAGTTCATGGGCGTTTAGTGTTGCCTGCAAAAAATAAACGATGTCTTTTTCTTCCTTTTTCCCAAACCAGGTTAAGATTTTAACAAATCCATATAAAATTAACGGAGCCAGGAAAATAATAAAATAGAAGATAGGAGAAATATTAATAGGACTCTCTGTACCACGTATCATATTTGTCAAAATAAATAGGTAGGGTGAAATACCGAATGCAACAATCATCCCGTACATAGCATATATGATTCCCTGTACGACTAAATCCAAACCAAAATGACCAGAAATCTTTGTACCTGAATCGTCAGCTATGAGATTCCCGTATAAGACTGAGCCGCATGAATTATGATAACCAATTTGTCTTTTCCAAAGCTGAAACTTATTACCTTTTATTTTTCCCCCGATACCTTCAACACCAGAAAAATATGGTTGGTTATTTACAGAATTTTTGAGTCTTTCAATACAATTATCAATTTTCATGTCAGTATGCCAAGTAATTTCTATCATACTTATTTATTTCAGCCAATTAATATTATTTCATTCATATTTTGCTAGATTCAGATGTCGATGTGGCTCATAATTTGAAGTACTGATTCTTTACACTCAGGCCAACATAAATAGTGGGATAGAGAACCTCAACGGCTTTCGGCGCAAACCATAATCCGGCCGTCTACCACTAGGTAGGCCTCTCCATCCGGCAACACTTTTACGGGATTGAGGTCCATCTCCATTATCTGCGGATTGTCTTCCACCATGGCGGAAATTCTGAGTATGAGGTCTTCAATAGAGGAGATGTCTGCCCGAGGGGATCCCCGCCAGCCTTCAAGCAGCTGGTAGGCCTTGACCGACCTCACCATTTCATGCGCGTCTATATCCGTCAACGGGTGGATACTGAAAGTCACGTCCTTAAACAGCTCAACATATATTCCGCCCAGCCCGAACATGATCAGCGGGCCGAATGACGGGTGCTGCGTGACGCCTACGATTACCTCTACACTGCTCTTGATCATCTTCTGGATGATAACACCGTCCATTTCATTCTTTCTTCCGATCTTGTTCAGGTTCTTGCCGATCCGGTTGAATGCTTTTTCAACCTCCTCCGCAGTGCGGCAGTCAAGTATGACGCCTTCCACATCCGTTTTCTGCGTGATGGAACTGGAAAGGAGTTTCACCGCTACGGGGAAGCCGATTTCCTGTGCAGCCTCCACGGCTTCGGCAGGCGTCTTTGCCAGCTTGAGAGGAACAACCTTTATGCCGTAGCAGTCAAGAAGGCCGGTGATTGACCCGGCATCGAGCCAGACCTGCGGTTGGCCGGCTTTCTGCAGTGCGGCATCAATGATCCCTGCCGCTTTTTCCTTGTCGATGTCCGGTAATTCGGGGATTATACCGACGGGCTTTTTGAGGCGCTCGCTGAACTGCAGCGCCCTGGAAAGTGCACCGGCTGTGGATTCGGGGAAGGCAAACGAAGGGACATAGCCCTTATCTTTAAATCCGAGCTCAACCCTGGTTCCGCGTAAACCGAGAAAGGAAGTGACCAGCGGCTTGCCTCCATCGCGGTAGGCAGGGGCTACTTCCCTGATAACGGCGGCGAACTCCTCGCTCAGGCTCAAGATGGGCGGGATAAATATGGCGACAACGATATCGACGTTGACGTCTTCCCGCAACAGCTCGAGCGACTGTTTATACTGGTCAATGGAAAACTCAGGTGAGGTGTCAATAGGGTTGGACAGGTTGGCCCTGGCGGGCAGGATTGATTTCAGGCGCGTAATTGTATTATCGGTCAGGGCGGGTACTTCCAGCCCCCTTGCCCGGCACGCTTCAGCCGTGAGCAGGGCAGGGCCGCCGGCATTGGAGATAATGGCTACCCTGTTGCCGGCCGGCAAGGGCTGGTTGGCAAGCAGGCTGCCGGTATCGAACAGGTCTTCAAGTGTGTCGACCCTGAGGATGCCCGCCTGTTTGAACAATGCCTCGGTAGCCGCCTGATCGGTGGCAATGGCGCCGGTTTCAGATGTTGAAGTTCTTGCCCTGGGAGACGGGCTGGCGCTGGTGACTGCAACAACAGGCTTCTTGGCGGTTATGCTGCGCGCAATACGCGTGAACTTCCTCGGATTGCCGAAAGTTTCGAGGTAGAGAAGAACCACATCAGTCTCAGGGTCGTCCTCCCAGTACTGCATGAGCTCGTTACTGGAGATATCAGCGCGGTTACCGATACTGACGAATGTCGATAACCCTATATTCAGGTTGTTGGAATACATCAATATGGCGGAGCCGAGGACGCCGCTCTGCGTGGCGAAGGCGATGTTGCCGTGCGGCGGAAAAACATAGGAAAAAGTGGCGTTTAGATTGACAGCGGGATTTGTGTTAACCAGCCCCATGCAGTTCGGACCCAGCAGGCGCATACCGTAGCTGCGCACGGTTTTCAACAGCCTGTTCTGCCTTTCCAGTCCCTCGGGGCCGGTATCGGCAAAACCGGACGACAGCACAACTATGCCTTTAACGCCCTTGCGGGCGCATTCCTCGACAATGTGCTGCACGGTTTCAGCCGGTGTGATGATGATGGCCAGGTCCACATCGCCCTGAATATCCAGGACGGAAGCGTAGGCCTTGATGGCGGCGATAGATTCCGCCTTGGGATTTACGGGATAGATCACGCCTTTGAAGTCCTGCTGGATGAGGTTGCGAAAGACGAAATTGCCGATGGTATTGGGCCTTCGCGAGGCTCCTATGACCGCAACGGATTTTGGATTTAGAAACGTTCGCAGAGATGCGATGGAAGCGACCTTCTCGCGTTCCATGGATTTCTGCTCGACGATAGGTGTGGTGGCCAGGTCGAGCACTCCCAGGTAAGTGGTGCCCTGCATTTGCCTGTGCATGGTGAACCCGCTGTTCACCAGCACATTCATCATTTCACGGTTTTCCGAGAGCACCTCAGCTTCGAACTTGGTGATCCGCTTGTCCCTGGCGATAAATGCCAGCTGATCCAGAAGATGGCTGCCTATGCCCAGGCCCTGGTATTTGTCTTCAACCTCAAAAGCGATTTGGGCAACGGTATCGCCCGGCTGCCTGGCGTAGCGGCCTACCGCGATGATGCGTTCCTCGGCGTCTTCCCCCAGCGTGCCGACCATGGCAAAGGTATTCTGATAGTCAACGGTGCAGAACTGGCGCGCCTCTTCCTTCGACATGTGTGTTATCACATGGTGGAAGCGCAGGTAGATTGTCTGTTTGCTCAGGCGGTTAAAAAAGGCGATCAGTTTCTCTTCGTCGGCCGTCATGATGGGGCGAAGGTGCAGGCTGGAGCCGTTTTTCAAAGCTACCGTTGCTGAGTATTTGTCCAGACTTCTATCATCCAAACCCATCGACATCTCAACAATCTTATTTCAAGCCCGACATATTCAGGTTAATCAGCGATATCAATCATTCCGTTTGTTAAATATTAGCACATCCGGCTATTATTAATGAATTCACCGGGCGCTTGAGCGTATCTGGCCGGCAGGCAATGGCAGAATGAACAGATATTAGATCACCCCGATGCTGTGGCAGTGGAATCAACCTGATATACCGGGAGGGTTGCTTTTAAGCCACTTTGCTCTGCATGGACTTAATGATATCTTCCGCTTCGCTAACCATGCGCTCGATAACCTCTTTGCAGGTTGGCAGGTCGCGGATCCTGCCGATGACCTGTCCGAATGGAACCACACCATTTTCCAGGTCACCGTCATTCAGCACCTTGCCCAGGGCGTCGACGCCTATTGCCTGGCGGGCCAGTTCCGTCACGCCCCTTTTCTGCAGGCTGCCGAAGAGAAGCTTCCAGACCGGCACATCGACCTGTTTCCTCAGCGCCCATCCGCTTTTCATTGCCTCGATGTATGAGGTTTTACCGGTCGACATTTCCAACGCACGCTTGTTTTTATACCAGCGGCCCGGCAGGCCGTCTATGCCGTCGGAGTAAATGGTGTCTTCCATATTGGTCTTGAGCGCGGTCTGCTTGATGTTGGGGTGAACATCGCATTCCTGGGTAAGCAGGAAGCGCGTGCCCATGGCGATGGCATCCGCTCCCAGCGCTATGGCCGCCGCCAGTCCCCTGCCGTCGCAGTATCCGCCTGCCGAGATGATGGGTGTTGTCACCTTGCTTGCTATTTGCGGGAGCAGTACCATGCCGCCGATATCGCTTCCATGAGCGGCAGCTTCGTGCGCTGTCACAATTAGCGCATCGGCCCCCTGCTCGGCAGCCCTGATGGCATGCCGCTCGGTAGCCACAGTGGAGATAACCTTGCCGCCGTACTCATGTGCGGCTTTAATTATCCAGTCTCCCTTGCCCAATGCGAAATTGATGATGGGTGCTTTTTCCGCCAGGGCCACTTCCGCATTTTCCTTGCCGTTGGGGAAGATCAGGGTGACATTGATGGCAAAAGGTTTATCCGTCAGGGATTTGATCTCCTGAATGATGCCTTTTAACTGGTCCGGCGTGTTGGCGACGCTGTTAAAAATACCCAGTCCCCCTGCGTTTGAAACCGCTGCTACCAGATGGGGCAAACTTACATAAGCCATTCCTGAAAGCAGTATGGGATGCTTGATGCCGAATGCTTCTGTAATCTTCGTTTTCATAGGGATAAATCCTCCGGAATTTGTATAGTAGGATACGGAAGTTCTATGTTCTCAAAAAACACCCTGCTTGTCAAAATGATTGTTCGATCAATAAACACGCTCTGCCATGCTTGATGACGTTGTTGTGGATGTATACAAATGCTATAATCGCTCGTCCCGACCATTTTACTGAACAAGGAGGCAAATCATGAAAACCAGGATGACCGAGCTCTTCGGGATAAAGCATCCCATAATGTGTGGGGGTATGATGTGGCTGTGCAAGCCTGAACTCTGCGCTGCTGTTTCCAATGCGGGCGCCCTGGGCAATATTACGGCGGCCAACTACGATTCCGGTGAGGAATTGCGTAAGGCTATCAGAAAGACGCGAGAACTGACGGATAAGCCTTTTTCTGTGAACTTAACCCTGCTTCCGTCTTTCCGCATCACCAAGGAGATGTATAACGGCTGGTTCAATGCATGCCTCGAAGAGAAGGTGGCTGCTTTTGAGATATCCGGCGCGCCTGTTGATAAATTCTTCGGCCCGGATGCCGTCAAGAAAATTCACGACGCCGGCGCCAAGCTGATACACAAGGTAGGTTCTGTCAGGCATGCCAGGCATGCGGACCAGGTGGGGTACGATGCTGTGATTGCAGCGGGTGTGGAAGAAGGCGGGCATCCCCTGAATGACGATGTGACTACCATGGTGTTGACGCCACGTATAGCGGAGTCGGTGAAAATACCTGTGATAACCACCGGGGGCATAGCCGACGGAAGGGGACTTGCGGCGGCTCTGATACTGGGCGCCGAGGGTGTAATGATGGCGTCCCGGTTTATGGCCACGAAAGAATGCCGCATGAATAATAAAGTGAAGGAAGAGCTGGTGAGACGGCAGGAATTCGAAACTTCCCTGTACGGCAAGACGATAGAGCTGCAGGGACGCGCTCTTAAAAACGTAGTGTTTAATCAGATACAGGAACTGGAAGCCAGGCATGCGAAAATTGAAGAGCTTGCACCCCTGCTGAGCGGCCTGCGCCAGCAAACGGTATGGGATAATGGAGATGTGGAGGCAGGCCTGATACCCGTAGGACAATCCATCGGCATGATTCATGACGTGGTGAGCTGCCAGGATCTTGTCGAACGAATCGTAAAGAATGCCGAGCAGATTCTGAAGAATTCAACCGGGCGCCTTCAAATCAGCTAAGCATAACATTGGAATTTAATAGGTATGTGTGCTGATATTGTAAAAGAGCTTGAACCTCTGTTTAATCCGAAATCGGTGGCCCATATAGGAGCGACCAATAACCGCAATAAATGGGGTTTTTCCACCATTACGAGCTTGATCAACACCTTCCAGGGGCCGATTTATCCGGTTAATACTCACGAAAACGATATTCAGGGCCTGAAGGTATACAGGAAAGTGACGGATATTGCGGAACCGGTCGACCTGGCGGTTTTCACTATTCCGGCGGAACGTGTTGCGGAAGCTATGGAGGACTGCGTTGCCAAAGCCGTCAAGTCTGCCGTTGTCATCTCGGCCGGTTTTGCAGAGACCGGGCCGGAGGGGAAAAAGCTTCAAGACGAGGTATTGGGCATAGCGCGTAAAGGCAATATCAGGTTCATCGGTCCCAACTGTATGGGATACTGGAGCGCTTCATCGAACCTCGGTGCATTTATGATGCCGCTGCTGGTCAGGGACGGGCCGCTTGCCTTTGTATCACAGGGAGGCAATGTCGGCGCTGCTGTCGTTGTGGCGGGTTATGAGCGCGGAGTGGGATTTCACCGCTATGTCAGCTGCGGTTGTGCTGCGGATATAGCCATCGAGGATTACATAGAATATTTCGGCAGGGACCCCGGGGTTAAAGTCATTATGACTTACATTGAAGGTCTTGATGACGGCAAAAGATTCATGGAGATAGTAAAAGAAGTAACATTGAAAAAACCCGTGATCGTCCTTAAACCGGGTAAAACTGAGGCCGCTGCCAAAGCCATCAAATCGCATTCGGGGGCCATGGCCGGATCAGACCAGATTTATGATGCGGCATTTAAGAAAATGGGAGCTACCCGTGTGGAAAATCCCGAGGAAATGCTGGACGTGGCCATAGGATTCCTGACCCAGCCCCTTCCCAAAGGAAGAAATGTGGCGATTATTACTCCCGGGGGCAGTTACGGCGTTCTTTGCGCGGAAGCATGCGAGGAAGACCATCTGAATGTGATAAAGCTGCCTGATAAAACTATACAAGCACTGGATAAAATGTTCCCGCCCAGGTGGAGCCATGGCAATCCCGTCGATCCTGCGGGCGACAGGAACTTCATAGCGTATTTAACCGCCCCTGAGGCATTGCTTGCCCTTAAAGAAGTCGATTCGTTGATCTTTATGGGTTTTGGCGGATTTACCTTATTTGGTAATCTGCTGATGCAGCAGCGCTCGAAAGTGGAACAGCAACAGATGAAGCCGGAGGAAATCACGCTCAGGGATGCTGCCTTGCGGGCCATAATCCCCATTCTGGAGAATATCCGGTCGGGCGATGTTGATAAGACAGAAGCCGGCATCAGGACACTGATACAGATGCTGGGTATGGTCCTGGGTATCAAGAATGAGATGGAAATTGAAGACCTTGCGATTATGACAATTGCAGCCAGGCATTCAGGAAAGATGGATGACATCCTCATCGATGATTTGATGGAGCTGGCAAGCGGAAAAGCTTTGGCCAACGGCAGCGGCAGGTCGCGCGTGGAGATAATTAACGATCTCATCAGCAGGCTCTTGCGGGCTTTGGTCAGCCAGTGGATAGAAAGCTGGGGCAAACCTGTGATCACAACCACATTTACCGAGGAGCAGGTGAAATTGATAGGCGATCATTACGACTATACTTCAGGGAAAAGAGCGGCCAGGGTACTGGTCAAATTGACCGAGTACTATTCATATCTTCACAATATCGGAGCGGTTTGAGGAAGTTCCAAAATCCGGCTTGATGCGCTATATTTAATGTAGCGGATATCGAGGTGGACAGACATGATTGACCGAACCATGCGCGCCAGAAAAGTCTATTTCATTACACTGGTTTTAATGCTGGGGCTTTCCTTCTTAAGGACGGGCGATGTCGGAGCTGATTCATCTCCAATTGTGGATGAGTCGGTTACCTTGCCAATCATCGCTGATTTTAGTTTATCTCCCGTCAGCATAGACGCGGGCTCGACAGCTATATTGTCCTGGGAAGTGAAGAATGGGGCGCAGGTCAATATAGACCAGGGAGTGGGCAATGTGGCATCTTCCGGACAGGTTAAGGTGGCGCCGCTTTACAGGACGACCTATAAGCTGACGGCGAGTAATGGTACGGGTATCAGGACCAGGTATCTTACGCTGTCGGTTACTCCCATGCAGACGGGGGATTTAGTCAACAGCGATCCTGTTACGGGAAGGAATGCAGAGCTGGATTTCAGGTGGGAACAGCTCTGCCTGTCGAAACAATACCAGGTGCAGATAGCCAGAGACCCGGTTTTCAGCCTTATTGTCTATGATTCTGTAATCATGGAACCGGCAGATGTAACATCACCTGCATTTTTTATCGGACCGGGAATGTTGGAGGCCGGGCATGCCTATTACTGGCGGGTACGCACCAGGATGGCAGCCACAGGCCAGTATATTCTGAGCCCGTGGTCTGATGTTAAAACATTCTCGGTAAGGCCGGGATATCCCATCAGGACTGATTACTACGGAATTGCCGGGTTTACACCGGCAAATGGCTGCCTTTCCTGCCCGGTTAAACCTGTTGCATTCAGCTGGTCAGGATACCAGGGGACGACCAAGTACAGGTTCACCCTGGCCAGGGACCATGAACTTCAGGACATAGTTGTCGAGGCGACTGTTCCCACGACATCATATGCTCTGGGGCAGCCTCTCGAGTATGAGACGAGTTATTTCTGGCAGGTAATGGCCCTCGAACCCATCCCCAGTGATCCCAGCCCGGTCTTCACCTTCAGCACTGAGTCACCAGCGAAACCCGTTCAGCAACCAACTCCGGGATCCATAGGTACCCCGGCCTGGGTGTGGGCTGTGATAGCGATCGGAATCTTCTTAATCATACTGGTCGTAGTGCTGGCCATTATGGCGCGCAAGCGTTAAGATCGGCTCAATAATTGCTGCACACTTACTGAAGAGACAGGAAATATTTGCCCGCAAACCTATTGACATGGTAATGCTGTCTGCGTATTCTTATACTTAATAAAATCAGGAGGTATGGATATGGCGAAATCGTCTACGGGGCTTGAAGAAAACGTTGCAGGGTTATTGTGCTATGTGGCTGGTTGGGTAACCGGGCTTATCTTTTTCTTGATCGAGAAAGATAGTAAATTCGTGAAATTTCATGCCATGCAATCTATTATTACATTCGGCGCATGTGTGGTTCTAAGTTTTATTCCTTTCGTTAACTGGATTATCTGGATCGTGGCTTTGGTGCTCTGGATAGTGCTAATGGTCAAGGCTTACCAGGGGCAGAAATTCAAGCTGCCTTTGATTGGTGACCTTGCAGAGAAGTGGTCTGCATCATAAATGACCCGCAAGAGTACAGGTTTTTACGGTACTTTGGTACTATGTGATCGTACAATAGTACTTGACGAGCGGGCAAAGGTATTGACACGCAAGCGATTAATGCTCTATGCTTCAAGATAAAATATTTTCAGGAGGTTTGTTGATGCAAGCTTATTGCATGAAGTGCCGCGCGAAGAAGGAGATGAAAAATCCGAAAGCCATTAAGATGAAGAATGGCAAGCCGGCAACTCAGGGAGTGTGTCCTTCTTGTGGGACCAAGATGTTCAAGATCGGGAAAGCATAAAGAAGAAGCATCTCTGAACTAATAAAGGCTGGGCGTTCGCCCAGCCTTTTGCTTTTGTTATTGAATTCTTCCTGTCCCTGGATAATGGAAATACTCGATAATCCGGGGAATTGTATCTATCTAGCCTCGGGCGAGAATGTTGAAACAACATCCTGGTATTCACTGATGAGTTTATCCGCCACATTGTTCCAGCTGTACTCGGTAAGGCAGGGGCATTGGTCGGGAAAGTTCTCCGGCCTTAACTCGTTCGAATTCAGCATATGAGTGATGTGGATTGCCAAATTGGCAGGCGTATTATCCTCGGCCAAGCGGCATATGGGACATTTGCGTGCCAGGTCTTTGATTCCTCCCACATCGGCAGCTATGATGGGCGTACCGCAGGCAAGGGCTTCCAGCGCTACCAAACTTGCGCTTTCGTAATGTGATGGAATCACACAGAAATCCGCAGCGTTATAATAATGGTGTATTTCCTCGTGTGCTACCGAGCCCCTAAAATCCACTTTTCCCTGCATATCCCTTTTTTTCATATCCTTCAACATGGTTAATTCGTATTTCGCCTTACCGTCACCGCCGATCACAACCAGTTCAAAATCATTTCTATCTTTTAGCATCGACACAGCTTTCAACAGGCTGTCAAGGCCTTTTAACGGATCGATTCTGCCCACATACAGGGCCACCTTTTTGGAGTTTAAGCCGCATACTTTTCTGGCCAGCTGCTTATCACGGGGGTGGAATTGCTCGAGATTTATGCCGCATGGAATAGTAGCTACTTTTTCATTTTCTACTATATAGTGATTCAGCAGTTCCTGCTTGTCTTTCTCGGAAAGTGTTACGATACGGTTGCAGCAGTCCATGATAAGCTGTTCGTTTAGAATGCGAAAGTCAGGCTCCAGAATTCCCAGGCCGAGATTGTTTTTAATAGCGCCCAGCGTGTGAAACATAGTAATATGAGGAATGTCCCAGGACTTCTGCAACTGCAGCCCAACCATGCCGGATAGCCAGTAGTGGCTGCTTATCAAGTCATAGTGACGACCTGTACGCGCCTGATACCGGTAGATTGACTCCAGAATATTATTTACATATAAGTTCAGGTTGTTTTCGGTAATGTTGCCGTATTCGTCAGCTTGCAGATGGATTAATTGGGTGCGATTTCCCAGGTCTACTACTTCCTTCTGATCACAACAGGAATTAGCTGTTGTGTAGATATCGATCGAGTGCCCTTTCTGCCCCAGTTGTTTAACTATTTCTTTAATGTATACGTTCATACCGCCTGTGTAGCGGCTTCCCGGCTTGGCCCAGGGGCAGCTATGCAGGCTTAGAAGAGCTATGTTTAATGTATCGTTCAATGCAGGCTTCCTTTGAAGAATAAACTAATGTTTATTAATTATACATCTGTAGACGGGGGTTGCCGTTCCACCGAGATGATATTTATATTGCTCATCTCCCTTGAGGAAATCAAATCTTCTCTTGTTTTTCGCTATGCTGTCCTTGATGCAAAAGTATTTGGACAGCAATCCAACGCTTAGCCACCGGTAACTCGGATCGTAGCCGCTATTGTATAAATAAGTGTCATTTTGATAATCGAAACATAAAGTAGCTGCGGCAGGTACGGAATTAATTTCAAGGACCCCCATGGCCAGTTTATTCTGATCCGACATCGAAGAGATTACCGCCTTAAAGAAACTTTCAATTTCCGGTGTCAGGAATGACTTTTTATCCGATCTGCTTTCCTGGAAGAAATGAAGAAATGTATTGATATCCTCTTGGGCGGCTCTGGTTTCAATCCTGAATTTAACGTTACCCTCCTCATTAAGGCGTCTTTCTTTGCGAAGCAGTTCGTGACGCTGTTTTCCACTGAGAGAAGCGATATATTTTTCCAGCGTGTCCGGAAGGTCGGCTGCTACAATAACATCGGTCTGCTCACAGGATACCTCCCATCCTTTATTTGCAGCCATCTGAATAAAATGTGAGTGGACAGTAGACTCCGGTAGCAGCGGGGAAAGATCAAGTCCTTTTATAGTTGTTGTAGATAAGTGGTCCAGCAAGGATGTAAAAAACGACTCTTCCTTCCCTTCTTCGATAACAAAATCAAGGAAATCGCAGACATTATCACTGCCGATGAAGTACAAAATATTATTGTGTGAGCGCAAAGGTGCAATGCCGATAACCGTATTTCCTTCCTTTACCGAACCCAGATACAGGTTATTATCAGCGGCAAAATGGCTCCACCACTGGGCGGACCATTCTGCCGAGGAGAATAAAAGCTTTGTTCTGGCAACAGCATGAATCCGCTCCCAGGGATTCTTTAAACTATCAAAACTATCTAAACTGAGATTGGACATGACAGCAACCTAAATAATTATACTTTGCTGGCGCCTCAATTTATAAAGTGAAGCTCTGTCCAAGTTCCGGAACGGCAACGTTTTGCAGGCCATTGTCCCGGAAAGCGTTGGCTAATGACAGTGATGCTGCTTCTTCGCCATGTACGACAAATACCTGCTTCCATTTGTCTTTCCCGGCAAGAGTCCACTTAATCAGATCGTTGCGATCGGCATGCGCACTGAATTCATTAAAAACTTCGACCTGGGAACGGAGCTTGTGTTTTTCACCGAAAATCGATACTTCCTGCCATTTTTCAGCAATTTTTCTGCCAAGTGTGTTTTCCGCCTGCCAGCCCACAATGAGTATGGTATTCTTCGGATTATTGATATTGTTCCTTAAATGATGCAGGATGCGGCCTGCTTCAGCCATTCCCGATCCGGCTATGATCATAGCCGGCGTTTTCAAGTGGTTTAAAGACTTGGATTCCTCTACTGTGGATACGTACCGCAATCCGCGAAAACCGAATGGATCCGCCTGGGTTCTGAGCAATTCCGCGGTCTCGAGGTCATAACACTCCGGATGTATCCTGAATATGTCCGTGGCATCGATAGCCAAAGGGCTGTCTATAAAAATGGGGATATCAGGGATGCTGCGATCCAGTTTTAGCTGGTGCAGACTATAAATCAGCTCCTGTGTGCGCTCGAGGGCAAACGAGGGTACGATTAGTTTCCCGCCTCTTGATACGGTCTGATTAATTATCCCTGCCAGCTTATTCTGTGCGTTTCTGATATCGGTATGCAGGCGTTCGCCATAGGTGCTCTCAATGATCAGGATATCCGCGTCACTCACAACATAGGGATCACGAATTATAGGCATGTTGTAACGGCCAAGATCACCTGTAAAGCACACCTTCAGGTTTCTCCCGTTGTCGTTTATATTCAGTTCAGTTATGGCAGAGCCAAGTATGTGCCCGGCATCACGAAATATTACCGATACGTTATCTGTCAGGTTAAATGAATGGTCGTACGAATGACCATCGAAAAGCTTTAGAGCCGGTGGTACATCATTAATAGTATATAGCGGTCCTATCTCGCTTTCATTATGCTTACGCCGGATTTTATTCACAAACTCAATATCACTTTGCTGAATATTAGCTGCGTCCATGAGCATAATGTTGGCGAGGTCGAATGTTGCCGCTGTGCAATGTATGTCACCTGAAAAACCCTGTTTTACCAGATTGGGGACATTGCCCAGATGGTCCATGTGTGCGTGAGATATTAGGAGCGTATTTATGCTGCGGACGTTGAAAGGGAAGTTGAGGTTGCGTTCATAGGTCTCGCTGCGGCGGCCTTGAAACAGGCCGCAATCAAGCAGGATACGATAGCCGTTGATATCCAGGATATGTCTTGAGCCGGTTACTGTGCGCGTTGCGCCGTGAAATGAGATACTAATCAATTGCTCTACGTCCTACGATTGCCTGCCGTAAATACCAGCTGCTGACGATATCTTCTACCTCGGAAGGCTGATCGCAGAGCCTGAGCAGTTGTAAATCAGAATCCGATATATAGCCGTTGATCAATACTACGTTTTGCAGCCAATCCAGAAAGCTGCGCCAGAACGTGGAATTAAACATTATCACAGGAAAAGGCTTGATTTTATGTGTTTGAATTAAAGTTAATACTTCCGTCAGCTCATCCATGGTGCCCAGTCCTCCGGGCATGATGACGAATGCTGTAGCATATTTGACCAGCATAATTTTGCGGACGAAAAAATGGTTGAAGGTGATGTTAACGTTGGAGTACGTATTGCATTTCTGTTCCTGAGGCAAAACAATATTAAGCCCGACAGATTTAACACCGGCCTCGTTCGCGCCCAGGTTCGCCGCTTCCATAATGCCCGGCCCGCCGCCGGTTACAATATTGAAGCCCTGTTTGCCCAGTAAAAAAGCGATTTTCCTGGCATTTTTATAATCGTCTTGATCCGGTGTGGCAGCAGCAGCACCGTAAATCGTAACTGCAGGTTCGATACCGGAAAGATTATCGAATCCCTCGACAAGCTCACCGATATACCTGAACAGCCGCCATGACTCTTCTTTTTCCAGGGCATTTATTTCATATCTCTCAGACATCGGCATTTCCCATTATCAAAATTTCTTAAATCCCGTTCGTATTATCCAATGAAACACTAATAATATGTACGTATACTGCAAATCTTAATTTGAATGTACTTAGAATAACGCCGACAGATTTGACTGTCAAGGAAACGAATACCTTAAGAACTTATAGTAAAGGTCGATCCCTCAGTCGTTTTGACTACGTTGATCAGGACAGGGAACTTGTCCTTGAGCTCGTCCAGATGGGTAATAACTATGATTTTTTCAAAATCATCTTGAATGGAATTAATGGCATCGACGAGCCTTTCGAGACTGGAAGCGTCCTGTGTCCCGAAACCTTCGTCAATGATAAGCACGGGCATCGAAGCTCCTGCCCTTCTGACCAGTAACCGTGAAATGGCTATGCGCAGGCTGAGGTCAATACGAAAGGCTTCCCCCCCGCTGTACATTTCATAGTTTCGGGTCCCCAGTTCATCAGATATCTTGATGTCCAGTGTTTCAATCGTCTCGCCCTTCTTGGTATCGCGTTGAGTTTCCAGCGAAAGCGACATCCTGTTATCTGTTAGCTTGCCTAATAAAATATTTGCTTCTTCCTCAATTTCAGGTAATGCTGACTCGATAAGTAAAGCCTGAATACCCTTCTTGCCGAATGCAGTCGCGAGATCTGCATAGATGCGGGCTTCCTCCCTGGTTAATTGCATACGTTGCTCACGATCCTCTTTCTCCGCAGCAAGGAGGTCAAGCTGTCTCATTTTTTCTTTCAATTCGACTTGCTTATCCCGGACGGCCCTTTCCTTCTGCAGTGCAGAAGCATGCTGTGCTGTCAGAGCATCCAGTCTTTCTGATAAGCCGGGCAGGATTGAGAGCTCGTTGTTTAACGTCTGGCAATTCAGAACGAGTGATTCGCTCTTCTGACGTAGTATCGATATTTCCTTTTCAGCATCGGCGGCAGCTGCTTTTTCAGATTCAAATCTCTGGAGGGCGTCATTTAGCTCACGATGTAAATCCTCATACGGTAGCAATTCGACCTTTTTGATTTTTATCTGATCATGGACGTCTTTTTCATAGCCAAGTTTTTCCTGTTGCTCTTTCAGGTGCACAAGTGTTTTCTGTTCATCAGGAGCAAAGTTATTGCTCTTAATGTCATCATCCAGCTGATGCAACCTCTTTACCCTGGGAGATAATTGAGCCTCGGCTTCCTTTGCTTCCGTAATTTCCTTCTCAGTGACGGCTATCAGCCGCTTTAATTTGTCGCCTTCAATTTTAACGGTCGTTTCCTTTTGTTTGATCTCTTTTTCCAGTGCTGACAGCTCTGCCCGGTTATGAGAAATAGTATTGAGGTTCTGCCCGTGCAGGATTATATTCTGCTGCATTTCAGCCTTAAATTTTCTATCCAGCCTGCTGCGACCTTCCGTCCCCAGGTCTGTTTCGCAGAGCGGACACTTGGCCTCGGCGTGCGATATCATTTCAATCTTCAGTTTAAGGTCTTCAATTGACTTTGATAGCTCGCTGTTTGATGCTGTAGTAGAACTGATCGAAGCGGTCAGTTCATTAACCAGCTTCCTTTTGCTTTCCAGAAATGTTTCCTGGTCTTCAATCTCGGCCTGTCTTGTGAATAATCCGGTCAACTTCTCCTGCAGCATGGAAAGATTACGAGCTTTTGTTTCCAGTTCCGATATCTGGCTCTGCAGAAGTTTGCGTTCACTGTTAAATGTATTCATCGCTGATGCTATGAGCTTTTCCAGCTTTTCTTTCTGCTCGAGCATGACAAGCAACTGCTTGAGTTTGCCGTTCATCTGCTCGTCAGAAGCCGCGACCTGTAAATATTCCGCATATTTATTTTGGACCGTATCTTTCTTTATCAGGATTCTATTGTATTTTTCAATATTATTGTTGTGGTCAATCAGGCGTTTTTGCCATTTTCCCGTATCCTGCTGAAGGTTTTGTATCTGTTCTTGATATAAGGACATTTGTTTTTGTTTAACCATAAGGGCATCTCTCTGCTGTCGGATTGATGAGATATCGCCATCCAGTGCAGCAATTGTTTTTTCCACATTACTTATCGCGCTGTTTACAGCAGCCAGTTCTTCCTCGTACTCAACCTTTTTACCTATTTTGGAATTGATGATATTGATTTCAACTGCTGTATTATCTTCTTCATATTTCCTTTTTTCCGAAACCTGTTTGGCTTCTTTCTCAATACTTTCGTAAAAGGAAAGATCCAATATATCTGCCAGAATTTCCTTGCGTTCAGCAGGTCTCTTTGTGGTGAACTCGTTGGATCTTCCCTGCAGCAGCATGGCGCTGTTAATAAATGCCTGGTAATCCAGGTGAAGCAGGCCGATTATTTTTCGCTGGGTTTCAGTGCGATTCTGTTCCGATATGGATTTATAAACGCCGTTATTTTTTATCTGCAATTCAAGCATGGGTTGTCCCGATCGTGAGTGGGTCGACCTTACGTGTTTGCGGATAATGCGATAAAGCAGGCCGTTGGCGTTAAATTCAAGTTCGACCTCCATTTCATTTTGACCGAGACAAATGAGGTCGTCGTCGGACTTGGCGCGGGATTTTCCCCACAGAGCCCATGTGATTGCATCGAAGATAGCTGATTTCCCGCTGCCGTTGTCACCGCAGAGGCAGGCAACATGGATCCCGTCAAAATTGAGAGGCGGTAGACTACCCCTGTAGCACATGAAGTTCCTGAGGGTCAGCTTGGTGGGAATCAACCTGTCAATCTCCCAAATGCCACAAATTACTCGAAAATACGAAGAGGTTAATATTAATGAAATATGCTATTCTATATTTTACAGCAACAATAATGATGCCAAATAAAGTACTGCAATAATTGATCCCTTCGCGATCATATTTTACCATACCAACTGTAAAATAAATGTACCGTAGAAATAATCGAGCACTAATATGTTTGAAATCCTGACGCAGAAGCTAGGCAGCATCTTCAGCAGCCTCGGTAATAAAGGCAGACTGAGCGAAAAAGAAATAGATGATGCACTGAGGCAGATACGTTTAGCGCTCCTGGAAGCTGATGTAAATTTCAAGGTGGTTAAGAGCTTCCTGGCTGATGTCAGGGAAAAGGCGTTAGACACAAAGATACTGGAAAGCCTGACTCCTGTGCATCAGATAGTAAAAATTGTTAATGAAGAGCTGATCAATGTTCTGGGAAAAGAAGTATCACATCTCAAGGCTGCTGCGCATCCGCCATCGATAGTAATGCTGGTGGGTTTGCAGGGAGCGGGTAAAACAACTACGGCAGCCAAGCTTGCTGCAAATTTAAAACAGTCGAACCACATGGTATTGCTTGTTGCAGCAGACACGCGCAGACCGGCGGCGATCGACCAGCTTAAAGTACTGGGTCAACAACTTGATATACCGGTATATTCCGAAGATATCAAATCGGACCCGGTAAAAATCTGCAACAATGCCGTTAAAAAGGCGGATGATCTGGCCGCTACATGGGTTATTATTGATACCCAGGGACGCCTCCATATTGACGAAATCCTGATGCATGAGCTGGTGGCTATCAAGAACAAAGTTAAACCGACAGAGATATTGCTGGTGGCCGATTCAATGACCGGTCAGGATGCGGTCATGATATCAGAGGAATTTAACAAAAGTCTGGGCTTAACTGGATTAATCCTCACCAAGCTGGACGGCGATGCCAGAGGTGGCGCTGCCCTATCGATAAGAGCGGTTACCGGAATTCCTATCAAGTTTATCGGCGTTGGAGAAAAAGCAAGTGCACTGGAAGCTTTTTACCCGGACAGGCTGGCCTCACGAATACTTGGTATGGGCGACGTATTGACGTTGATTGAGAAGGCTGAAAAAACCTTTGATAAGAAACAAATGGAACAGCTGGAAAGCAAAATACGTAAGTCCGAGTTTGATCTTGAAGACCTGCTGTGGCAACTGCGACAGATAAAGAAAATGGGGAGTTTTGGTCAACTTGTAGAGATGATCCCCGGTTTTTCCAAGATAACCAAAGGTGTTTCGGAAAAGGAGAGCCTCGATAGAACTAGGAGGGTGGAAGCTATCATACTTTCTATGACCTCGGAGGAGAGAAGGAATCCGGAGATAATCAATGGAAGCCGAAAACGCAGGATTGCCAGGGGAAGCGGGACTTCTCCGAACGATATAAACCAGTTACTGAATCAATTCTATAGTATTCAGAAAATGACCAAAATGATTGCCAAGGGAAAAATGCCTCGCAATTTTACCGATATGATCGGGCGATAAATACTATTTTGCTGCTTTAGTTACCGCGGATATCCTCATCTGCCCTTCACCAATTGTGACATCTTTAATAGTTAGTCTTAATTCTTCCAGCGGTATATTTAATTTAATTATTATGTTTGCCAGATTTTCTACGCCGCGGTCAATTTCATCAGGTACTGCAAGCTTGCCAAGGAAGAAGTCCCTGACAACCATTTTAGGTTTGCCATCCTCGACCTCAATCTGGCCGAAAATGCCCGTTTTTAAAGGCAAACCGGGAACGTTCCATGCCGTATAGGTAAGCAAATAACCGTCATTAAAATTCACCAGAATTTCTTTGGCGGGCAGGGTTCCCTCTGCCAGCATCATAACCAATGCTGAATTAATTTCTTCTTCGGTCATTACGAACTCAATATCTTTCTGGGTTTTAGTGCTTTCAGCGGTTGCAACGCTTTTCTTTAGATCGACAATTTTTTCATTGAGGCTATCAACGGCCTCGGATGATAGCACAACAGGCCTCATACTTGACCTTATATCAGGTGTAAGAAAAGCCAATATATAGCCAATGATAAGGGCAATGATAGCCAGAATAGCTAAAACGCCCATTACCATTAAAAATACTTGAAGGACTTTCATGAGATTCCTCCTAATTGCGTTGTGCAGGATAAATGGTTATTCAAGGTAGTCTTTCAGCTTACGGCTTCTGCTGGGATGCCGCAATTTACGCAGAGCTTTGGCCTCTATCTGCCGGATTCTTTCACGGGTTACGTTAAATTCCTTGCCTACTTCTTCCAGTGTTCGGGCCCGGCCGTCTTCAAGGCCAAATCTCAGGAGCAGTACCTTTCTCTCCCTGTCGGTAAGCTCGCCGAGTACTTTATCCAGCTGGGCTTTTAGTAATTCGCGTGAAGCTGCATCTGCAGGTGGAAGAGTGGCCCGGTCTTCAATAAAATCACCTAAATGGCTATCCTCCTCTTCCCCTATGGGCATTTCCAGGGATATGGGTACTTGAGAAAGCTTCATGATTTCCCGAACTTTTTCAGCGGAAATCTCCATGCCGTGCCCGATTTCCTCGCAACTGGGTTCGCGTCCAAATTCCTGGGACAGTTTGCGATTGACTTTGAGCAACCTGTTGATGGTCTCAACCATGTGCACAGGTATGCGAATCGTCCGTGCCTGATCAGCTATGGCACGGGTTATTGCCTGCCTGATCCACCATGTTGCATAAGTGCTGAATTTATAACCTTTCCTGTATTCAAATTTCTCCACGGCCCGGACAAGACCTATATTGCCTTCCTGGATTAAATCGAGCAGCGGCATACCATGCCCCACATATTTTTTAGCGACGCTGACAACAAGACGCAGGTTGGACACCGTCAGTTGTTTACTGGCTTCCTTGCCCTCCCTGTCTATCTGTTCAAATTTGGATAGAAAACGCCTATTGTTGGATTCCAGCTTGGAAATCAATTTGGCATCGAATCCTTTGGTTACCTGTTGTTTGAATTTGTCCCATGACGTGTTGCCGTCCATAATCGAGAAAATCTCAGGATTAATCATCCTGACATATATGGAAAAGTCAACCAGCCTCTTTTCAATTTCAGGGGGTTCCAGGTGGAGTTCTTTGGAAATCTGAATTACCAGTTCCTGGTTAATAAACTCGTCAATGGCCTGATGCAGCTTCTGATTCAATATTTTTTCTTTGAAGCTCGATTTTCGATTCACATTCAGATGTTCGGATAGTTTATCTATAACCTGATCGCAGATGTACAGATTCCTTAATATCTGAAGAATATATTCGGATAACGAAGGAGCCCTTCCTTCCGTCATTTTAAAATAGTCTTTGATATTTTCCAGGTATTTGTACGGCTCGATTTTGCTTGCCAATTCACGTTCGAGTTTAGCATTCAGCAGCGGATATTTACCGATTTCGTGCAAGTACATCCTGACCGGATCATCAATTGCCTCATGTTCAGCGAGCTCTAATTCAATCTCAATGAGAGGTTTTTCAGTAGTCTCCGGTTTTTCCAGCCACTCATCCTCTGCAAACTCGGCTGGTTCTTCGATATCATAGGATATTAAATCTTTCTCTGCCTGAATTGCGGGCTCGGCATCCAGCTGGTCCCACTGATCAGCCGGCACTTCAAATCCGTTGATAGATAATCCGGTGACATTTTTTTCAGCAACGGATTTTTTTACCGGGACCTTTTCTGCGGCCTTAACCGGCCGTGCCTTTTCTTTTTTTGCTGGTCTGGCCATCTATGCTCCCTTTGCCCGACTGAAGAAACGACTTCGTTTCTTGAAGATCTCTTTTAATTGTTGGCTCTCGCTGATTCCATGTTCTATTAATGTGGAAATCTGTTTCTCAATATCGCCGCCCTCGGCTTCCGCCGCAAGAATAAGCTTTTTCTTTGTCTCCAAATTCTTCAAATATACTTCCTGCAAACGGCTAACACAATCGCGTAGCGCTTCTTCCCTTGTGTAGCTGTCCTCGTATACTGAAGGGGGTAACTGTTTGTCGAATAGAAGCAAGCGTTCGAAATATCCATGTAAAGCCGGATCCAAATTTTCCTGGATATTAATAATATCAGCATCCTGTTGCCACTTACATAATATATCCCTGTTTTCCGATTGTTCAAAATAGTTCGGCGATAAATTCATCCCCACAGGCCTTAAGTCGGGATATTTTAAAAGCAAGCTCAAACAATACTCCTCAACGTGCCGTGATGAAGTCGCGAAATCAGCGGCCCCTTTAGATATTTTTGAACCTTTTGCTTTCCTATATCGTTGCTCCTGATTCCGTGTATTGAATAATGCATCTTTCAGAAATCTTTCGTCAACATTTAGTAATTGAGCCAGTTTTTGAACGTAATGTGCGCGCCTTATCGGATCATCGATATGAGACAAAATCGGTAAAAATTTCGTAACTACTGCAGACTTATCCTGAGAGCTGGCCGGATTTATGTTATCAATTTCCTTTTTTAAAGTAAAATCAATTATAGGTTGCGATTCATCCAGCAGTTTACCCCACTGCGCCGGTGATTTCTTAATGATTTCATCCGGGTCCTTGCCGTCCCGTATTTCAACGACCTGTATTTCATACTTGACCAATTCTTCATACGTCTTTGATGTCGACCAGGGCATCCAGTGTTCCTTGGGAATCTGTTCATCAATGGAACTTATGCTTCTGACTGTGGCTGCCAGGCCGGCCTGATCTGCGTCCAGCGCAACAACAATATTCTTGGACAATTTACGTAAGACGGAGATCTGCCTGTCAGTCAACGAAGTGCCCATAGATGCGACCGTGTTTTCAAAACCGTACTGGTGTGCTGTGATCACGTCCATGTAACCTTCCATTATTACGGCCGAATCCTTCTGCATAATGGCGGGTTTCGCTTTTTCGATACCGTATAAAACACTGCTTTTATCGAAGAGCGCTGTTTGAGGCGAGTTAATATATTTGGGTAATGAATCATCAAGGGCACGGCCGCCGAATCCGATGACTTTACCGTTGATATCACGTATCGGGAACATGAGCTTGTTGCGGAAACGATCGTAATATCCCCCACCCTCCCGCGCTATCGCCGAGCCGGTGGCAACAAGTTCTTCGGCATGATATCCCGAGTTAGCCAGGTGGCTAATCAAGTTATCCCAGCTTGGTAATGCGTAACCCAGCTGAAAGCTTTTCACAGTTTTGTCATTGAGCCCCCGTTTTTCGACATATTGCCTGGCGATATCCGCTTCGGGCGAGTGTAACAGCAGGTAATGAAAATATTCAGCGGTCACCTCGTTGATTTTAAGCAGCCTGTTTTGCTTCTCACGTTCCTCGCCGGTTGTTTTAGCGGACTGGTAGGTCAATACTACATTGGCTTTTTCGGCCAGCAAGCGCAAAGCCTGGCTGAAATACATCCCCTCTTTTTTCATGACAAAGGTAAAAACATCTCCGCCTGTCCCGCATGCTCCGAAACAATGCCAGCTTTGCTTATCTGGAAAAACAAAGAATGAAGGGGTTTTTTCAGTATGGAAAGGACAAACAGCTTTGAAATTACGCCCGGATTTCTGAAGCTTTGTGTACTGGGAGATAACTTCAACAATATCGATTTTTTGTTTTATCTCATCGACAGTATTCATCTTTAGTAATTGGAAAAAATCAATGTACCGGTTTACTGCTCAACTTCCCGGCTGTAAGTATAGCGTAATGATCGGTCATACCTGCAATGTAATCGGCCACTTTGCGCTCAACGGTATCGTTTTGCAACTGATATTCGGGAGGCATTGTCCGCGGATTTTTTACGAAATAATCAAAAAGCAACAGTATTATCTCACGGGCTTCCACTGCATCCTTGTAGCAAAGGCTGGGGTAATATACACGCTTAAACAAAAATTCGCGCAGTTCATTCGCCGGTTCAATAATCGAATTGCTCATGCTGATCAATGGCTTGTTATTATTTAGCCGTTTCATGTTTTCCGTGGAGATGTTAACTATATCGGTAACGAGCGTATTGATCCTCGCAGAATTGGTCTTTCCCAAAACCCTGGTGGTGGAATCCGGCAAATCGTCCTGTGCAATAATCCCCGCCCGGATGGCGTCTTCTATATCGTGGTTGATATAAGCTACCATGTCCGCGATTTTAACTACCTCCCCTTCGACGGTGGCTACGTTATTCCACCCTTCTTCAAGTATGTTCAGGTCTCCCTTGGAGTGGTTCAGGATGCCATCACGCACTTCAAATGTCAAATTCAAACCCCGGCCTCCCTTCTCCAGAAAGTCTACCACCCTGAGGCTTTGCTGATAGTGTTTAAAACCGCCCGGCAGGAGCTCATTCAATACCTGTTCGCCCATATGCCCGAAAGGGGTATGCCCCAGGTCATGACCAAGCGCGATGGCTTCCGTCAGATCTTCATTTAAATTGAGGGCACGTGAAATGGTCCTCGATATCTGGGCAACTTCAAGGGTATGCGTCAACCTGGTGACATAGTGGTCGCTGATAGGGGCGATAAACACCTGGGTTTTATGTTTTAGACGCCGGAAGGCGTTGCAGAAAATAATACGGTCACGGTCGCGCTGGAAATCCGTTCTCAGCGTACAGGGTTTCTCAGCATGTTGCCTGCCACGGCTGGCAGCACTTTTAGCAGCAAAAGGGGAAAGATGTTCCTCAGCCTGTTCCAGTTGACGGCGGACGTTTAATTCAACCATGATGGATGATGAGTTACCAGTATTATATTACAGAATTACCGGACAGCAGCCAACCGTGACAGAAAGATGGCGGGGACTTGATTATGAATACATTTAAATTCAGACATTGAAAAGAAAATGCGAGATATCGCCGTCTTGGATTATATAGTTCTTCCCCTCCAATCTCAACGAACCGTGTTTGCGGGCTTCCGGCAGACTGCCGAACTTAATGAAGTCATTATAGCTGATAACTTCAGCCCTGATAAAACCCCGCTCTATGTCCGTATGTATTTTTCCTGCTGCCTTAATTGCCGGTGTATTTTTCTGGATTGTCCACGCCTTCACCTCATCATCCCCCACGGTGAAAAAAGATATCAGCCCCAGCAGTGAATAGGAATGTTTGATAACAACATCGAAGGCAGCCTCTTTAATTCCCATATCTTTCCTGAACTCTTCAGCTTCCGCTTCTCCTAACTGGGAAAGCTCCATCTCCAGCTCGCCGCACATGGAGACGATTTCAACCTGCGGTTGGGAATAGGCCTTTGCCATTTCCGCCTGAATGCGTTCGGCTTCTGCCAGCTGCTGCTCCCCGATATTGATGACGATAAGCATCGGCTTGGCGGTGAGAAACTGGTAGTTGGATAAAGAATGCAGCTCTTCGACGGTCAAATTTTGCAGGCGGATGGGAATGCCCTTTTCCAGATTGTCCTTGACTTTCAGCAGCAGCGCCTGTTCCTTGATAGCTGCGTCCCGCTCGGCGGACTTACCCATTTTTAAAGACGATTCGATACGGCTCAACCGCTTCTCAACTATGGCGAGATCGGAGAAGATAAGCTCCATGTCGAGGGTCTCAATGTCCCTGCGCGGATCGAT
>JAQUQM010000009.1 GCA_028716085.1 Dehalococcoidia bacterium
TTTCATCTATAGAATACGGTTTGGAAACTTTAACAGGCACCGGAATTTTGTATTTGTGGGCATATTCTATGGTTGCTTCCCTGGTCATTCCCCATTCTCTTGCCGGGGCAATGATCTTTAACCCGGGTCCAAGGGCAAAAACGCTCACATCGAAGCGCACCTGGTCATTACCTTTGCCTGTAGAGCCGTGAGCAACAGCAACGGCTCCCTCTTTCTGAGCAGTTTCAACAAGCAACTTGGCTATCAGGGGACGCCCCAACGCCGTCGCTAGAGGGTACTGCCCTTCATATAGAGCATCGGCTTTGAGCGCACGGAAAACATAATCATTGATAAAGGTTGCCTTGGCATCCACCGCAATAGCCTTTACTGCACCCACTTTCTCGGCTTTCTTTAAAATGCCGGAGACATCTGCAACACCACCGATATTCACAGTCAGGGCAATCACATCCATATTGTATTTCTCAGCCAGCCACTTGATGGCTACCGAGGTATCCAATCCGCCGCTGTACGCAAGAACAACTTTGCCTTTGCGAGCCATAGTTATTTCCTCTCTTTCAAAACTTTATCGAGTATTTCCACTGCCTTATCCACATCGTTGTCAGTGGCAATTAGTGGAGGAATAAAGCGAAGTGAATTCGGTTTTACATTATTAACCAGTAATCCTGCCTCCAGGCATTTCAACATGACATCTTCTGAAATATCCGCATTGAAACCGATCGCCAGCAGCAGGCCTTTGCCCCGCACTTCATTTATGCAATCGTATTTTGCAGCCAGCTTCTTCAATTTATCTACGAAGTATTGGCCTACAACTTTTACATGGTTGGAGATATTATTTTCAATAACGTAATTAAGGACAGCAACAGCAACAGAGCACACCAGCGGGTTGCCACCGAAAGTAGTTCCATGCTCCCCCGGCTTGAAAACCGTGACGTTCTCCTTGGAAAGAAAAGCTCCTATAGGTACGCCGCCGCCAAGGCCCTTGGCCAGTGTCATGATATCGGGTTCTATGCCATATTGCTCATAGGCAAACAAAGTCCCGGTCCGTCCGATACCTGTTTGCACCTCGTCAAGTATCAGTAATATGCCCTTCTCATTGCACCAGTCTCGGACTTTCTTTAAATAGTCATCATCAGGTACGTTTACACCACCCTCTCCCTGAATGGGTTCGAGCATAATAGCGCAGGTTAACTCATCTGTAGCCGCTTTGATAGCCGAAATATTGCTGTAGTCAACGTTTACAAACCCGTTTGGAAGCGGAATATACGGTTCCTGGAATTTAGCCTGACCGGTAGCCGCGGTTGTAGCCAACGTTCTGCCATGAAAGGATTCATGAGTCGTGATAACCTTATATGCCCCGTTGAGCTTAAGCTTTCCATAGCGTCGGGCAAGCTTTATCGCGCCCTCGTTGGCCTCAGCGCCACTGTTACAGATAAAAACTCTATCCAGGCAACTGGTCTTAACCAGTAGTTCTGCCAGCTGTGTTTGAGGAACAGTATAAAACAAGTTGGATGTCTGGATCAGAGTATTCGCCTGCTCTGTAAGAGCCTCGACTACTACCGGATGGCAATGACCCAGGCAGTTAACAGCCAGGCCTGCAAAGAAGTCCAGGTATTCCTTACCGTTCGAGTCCCACACTTTCATACCGCTTCCGCGGACAAGCGTCACCGGCAAACGTTTAAAGGTCTGCATATATACTTTTTTTTCTAGTTCCGGCCAGTTAACATTAGATGCTGACAATTGTTGTACCTTTTCCTTTTCCTTCAATTTCATCGATAAGCGCATGAGGAACCCTGCCGTCGGTTATACGTGTCAGAGACACCCTTTTAGCTGCGATGATGCCTGCCTCCAGCTTGGCCACCATCCCTCCGGAAGCAGCACCTGAGTTGATCATAGATTTGGCAGTGTTAGAATCAATATGTGCAATCACTTGCTTCGACCCGTCATAGATACCCGGGACATCGGTCAAAAATATAAGCTTCCGCGCGTTTAATGCCGCGGCTATCTCCGCTGCGATGGTATCGCCATTGACATTTAACAAATTAGTTTCCTCTCGGCCGTCTAAATTTGCGTTCATACATATGGGCGCCACCACGGGAATGTATCCGTAGTTAAGCAATAATTTCAGGAGTCTTGTATCTACGGTCAACTGTTCCGCAGTAAGACCCAATTCGGGATTTATATTCTTACCAAGCACAATTGCGCCATCCGCGCCGCTCAGGCCGATTGCCCTGCCTCCCAGCCGATTGATTTCCGATACAAGTTCCTTGTTAACCATCCCCGCCAGGACCGCTGTAACAACCTTTAGAGTATCCTCATCGGTTACTCTGAGCCCGTGAACAAAGCGAGTTGATATATTTAGTTTCCCCAACCAGTCTGTGACAGTGTTCCCGCCGCCATGGATGACAACAAGCGGCACTTTCTTTTTTTGTAGCAAGACCAGGTCTTCGAAGGTAGTATCGTTTTGCCCCAGGGTACTGCCGCCGATTTTTACAACTATTATTTTTGATTTAGACATCAATCAACTCGTATAGTCGCTATTTATAGTAACATACTCTTCCGAAAGGTCACACCCCCATGAGGTAGCTTTTCCCCTGCCAATATTGAGGCAGACCTTGATTAACACTTTGTCCGTGTTCAGACGCTTGCTCAGCATATTTTTATCCATAGCCAGCGGCAGGCCGTTCTTCATTACAGCAATATTCTGCAGATAGACTTCCAGATTGTCCTCCAGCATATGCGCACCACTTCTGCCCAGCGCCGCCACAATCCGTCCCCAGTTGGGATCATTGCCGTGAATAGCCGCTTTTACCAGTGAAGACCCGGCGATATTTCTGGCTATCTTTCTCGCTTCGGCAACATTTCTGGCTCCTTCGATATCAACCTGAATAGCTTTTGTGGCACCCTCGCCATCGGCAGCTATACTGCAAGCGAGGTATTGACATACCCGGTTCAGCGCTTCCTGAAAAACTCTGCCATTTGTGGAGTTAAGTTCTTCATTGGCCGCTGCACCGTTAGCCATGATCGATAACATGTCATTAGTGCTGGTATCGCCGTCAACCGTGATCATATTAAAGCTGGCATCTGCCGCTTTTTTCAATGCTTTGCGCAGGAAATCTCTTTCTACAAGGGCATCGGTCGTCAGGAAACAAAGCAGTGTGGCCATATCGGGATGGATCATACCTGCCCCCTTGGCTATGCCACCGATCGTGTATTTGCCTGTACTATCCTCTACAAGCAAGGCAATTTCCTTTGGTCTGGTATCGGTGGTCATTATCGCCGCAGCCAATGCATGACCTCCATCTGGCGACAGCTTAAGTTTTTCAATCCCATGCTTCATTTTTCCCATAGGCATATGGGTGCCGATAACTCCGGTACTGGCTACCAGAACTTGCTCACGCGGGATGCCCAACTTATCAGAAACCAGCTTTGTAGTTTCAATAGCATTGCTCATACCAGTATCACCGGTACATGCGTTGGCACAGCCGGAGTTGACTGCAACCGCTCTGACCTTGCCATCTTGAACATGTTTCATGGATAAGATAACAGGAGCTGCCTGTACCCTGTTATTGGTAAAAACAGCCGCAGAGATACAGGGCCGTTCGGAAAACAAAATTCCGACATCCAGTCTCCCATCATACTTGATGCCGGCCTCAACAGCGCCGGCCAGGAAACCCTGCGGAGATGTGACTGTCCCCTGTATAATCTCGGTTATCTTCATATCAGTAAAGCAGAAAATATACCACTTTTTGAGAGATACCGCTACTTTTTAAGCCTTACCGCAGGTATATAACCTGCTATTCTGCATTACGTTTTGCTCTTTTTTTTAGCTCATACAGCTTATTAATCGCATCGATGGGAGTCATTTCATCGATATTAAGTGTATTAATTTCCTGCTCTATTTCGGACTGCTTGCCGAATATTGAAAGTTGCAGTGATTGATTGTCCGCCTTGTTTTTAATCTCCCCTTTTTTATTCTGATTTCTCTCCAGATCATCAAGTATCTCTTCCGACCGGTGAACAACAGCTCTGGGCAATCCGGCAAGCTGCGCTACATGGATACCGTAGCTTTTATCCGCACCGCCATGTATGACTTTGCGCAGGAAAATCACCTTCCCTTTCTCTTCAGTAACGGCAACATTAAAATTCTTCACTCTGGGCAGTAACGTTGCCAGCTCTATTAATTCGTGGTAATGCGTGGCAAAAAGCGTCTTCGCTCTCAATTTAGTATTATTATGAATATATTCCACTACCGCCCAGGCGATGGAAAGACCATCGTAAGTGCTGGTGCCTCTTCCCACTTCATCAAGTATCAGCAGGGATTTGGCAGTGGCATTGTTTAATATATTGGCCACCTCAATCATCTCAACCATAAAAGTAGATTGCCCCGCTGCAATATCTTCCTGTGCGCCAATACGTGTAAATATGCGGTCAACAATGCCAATGACAGCCGAATCGGCGGGAACGAAACTACCAATCTGCGCCAGCAATACAATAAGGGCAACCTGTTTAAGATATGTAGATTTACCGGCCATATTTGGGCCGGTAAGCACAATAAGCTGCGTATCTTTGTTAGCCAGATACGTGTCGTTGGGAACAAAGATTCCTTTGCCCAGCGCATTCTCCACCACCGGATGTCTTCCACCCCTGATAACAATAGCGTCTTCCTCGTTTAATTCAGGCCGGACATAGCCATTTCTGGTAGCTATCTCGGCCAATCCTGAAAAGACATCGATATTAGCTACGGCTGCAGAAGTAGCCAGTGTTCTCTCCCCGGAGAGTGCGATCTGCTGGCATACCTGGTTAAAAAGAGATTTCTCAAGCTCGACCATCCTTTCCTGTGCGTTTAAAATAAGTGATTCATATTCTTTCAACTGCGGAGTGTAATATCGTTCTCCGTTGGCTAATGTCTGCCTGCGTATATAATCCTGCGGCACGAGGTTGAGGTTTGCCTGTGACACTTCAATGTAATATCCGAATACCCTGTTGTAGCCAAGCTTCAGGGATTTAATTCCTGTACGTTCCCTTTCCTGTTTTTCCAGGCCGGCCAAAAATTGCCTGGCATCCATGGCAATGAGCCGGACCTTGTCAAGCTCCTCAGCAAAACCCTGCCTGATAATACCGCCATGGTCGAAATTGGCAGCCGGTTTATCCGAGATGGATCGAGAGATCAATTCAACCACCTCGGGACAACGCTTCAATTCACAAAGCAACTGTTCCGGCGCTTTGTTTGCAGTCATGGCTGAATAGATACCGTCCACCTTTTCCAGGCTTGATTTCAGGGCGATAAGGTCTCGAGGTGTGGCAGTATTGCTTCGAATGCGGTTTATCACCCTTTCCATATCGGAAATGTCGGCCAGTAACACCGTTATGGAACTGCGAACCAGTGTATTCTGGTAAAACCATTCGACGGAATCCAACCTTAAGTTGAGCTCGTTCACATTAAGCAAAGGCTGGCCTAAAAATCTTTTCAACAAGCGGCCGCCCATGGCAGTTTTAGTCAGGTCAATCACAGCCAGCAGGGAATCAGATGGATTGCCCCAGCGCAAGTTGTTGAAAAGCTCCAGATTGCGGCAGGTATGCATATCCAATGTCATAAAGGATCCTGTTGAATACGTAGAAAGCCGATTCAATAAACCCAGCGCGATTTTTTGATTTTCTCTGATATAACCCAGGATGGCCCCGGCAGCTCTGATTGCCAGCGGTAACCTCGCACAGCCGTAACCTTCAAGGGATGATACAGAAAAATGTTCTAACAGCGCTTGAGCCGCAACATCGGCATCAAAAAAATAATCGTCAAATTGGGTGACATTGCGTATATTGACGCATTCCTTATATTTATCCGATTTGGGAACTATAACCTCGGCGGGATTTAACCGTCCGATTTCATCCGCGACCTGCAAATCAGAAATTTGAGTAGTGGCAAATTCACCGGTCGTAATGTCGACGTAGGCTATTCCTGCCTGTCCTTTATTAATAAACAGGCTGACCAGATAATTGTTGTTTTTCTCGTTGAGAAGCCCTGGTTCAATCACCGTGCCTGGTGTTACAACTCGTATTACGTCCCGATCAACAAGCCCTTTGCCGGGCGGACTCAATTGTTCACAAATAGCAACTTTATAACCGCGGTTAATTAGCTTTGCAAGGTAATTGTCGAGCGCATGATAAGGAATGCCGGCAAGGGGCACTTTCTGTCCCTTACCCATTTCCCTGGATGTCAGCACAATTTCAAGTTCTCGGGAAGTTATTCTGGCATCTTCGTCAAACGTCTCATAGAAATCACCCAGCCGGAAAAATACGATGGTGCCGGGATACCTTTGCTTTATGCGGAGATACTGTTTGCGCAGCGGGGTAACAGTCATATCACGTGTTTGCTTCTTTCCCATTTAAGTACAAAAAAGCAGTTTACTTATTTATATTCCAGGAATAACTGAATTTGAATATTTGCCCCGGTTCCATATGTAGCGGCAATAATAAAACCACGCAACTGCACTGGTAAATTTTTTCAATGCCTCCCTCGGAATTAGAAACAGTTTCAACAGGGAACCGCCACACAGTTAAAGGTCTGTTGACATTCAGCTCTACCTCTATGCCAAGCTGCCTGTTCCCCATTATCAAGCAACTGCAATTATCAAACTTGCCTTGTGAGTCCAGGCTGGTTTCATCCATTACAGAACCGGGCAGGCGGTAATAAGCATTGCTGTTATGCCCGCCTCCGAGAAGATTAATATTCCATTCATTGCCGAAGATTATATCGATGAGAGTACTACCTGTGTTTGTGAACCGATAGTCGAACTGTAGCTTCTCATTTTGATTGGACAGAACGATTGATTTTTCCAGGAGCAAATCACCAGTTTCCCTGTCAGAATTCACTGCCGCATGCCGTTTCATTTTCACATTTAGCTCAGGCCCTTTATTTTCAACCTGCACGTCATATACTTTGCCCGCGAACTGGCCGAACTCAACGTATTGATTTGTCTCCAGTTTTTCGAGCGTTGTCTCCCTGCTAAAAAAACGATCGATCAAACTGCTTCTCGGCAAATTATCGTATATCAGATATTCCGTAAAGTCGCTATCTTTAACTCTGATCTTATCGTGAATGCTGGCAATTTCTTTGTCATCCGCTGAATTGTAACTTTTGTTGTCCTTTTGCAGGATAGCTTTGTGATATGCTTCCGGTTTTCTCGATAATGAGCACAGCAGGTTATATGCAGGGTTGCGCAAATCCCATTCAAAAATACTGCCTCCCTCTTCAGCGCTTAAATACAGATTAAAATTACGGCCCTCAATTAATATTTCCTGCCTGCCGTCACCGTCAAAATCGGTCTGCTGCCAGTTAAAGCCCCTGCCAAAACTATGCAAGATTTTATCCGCCTTATTCTCCGCTTGAATAAGGTGCGTATAAGTTATTGCCCTGATATCAGTTAAATAAATACCACCGAAAACACCGTGCCAGTATGGGCAGTTACACTGTGACTTCCACAACTCATCAAGTCCGCAATCAGATTTGTGGCGGGAACGCGCACGATAAACCTTATCGTGAACATACAGCATCTTTTTGTGCATGCGGTTTATCTCCGGGTATTTCACAAGGAAATTACGCCAGAATCCGCAATATAAAAATTGTTTTATCTCCGAATCCTGCTCTTCATCCAATCTATGTTTTAACTTGGAATATGCCCAGGATTTCTCAGCCGGCAAGGACCATTCCATCATCTCGTCATACGATGCGCAGGGCAGATAAATCCTTCCCGCCGGAGAGTGAGACCGGGCATATTCACCGAGTTTCGTTACATGCAACCAGTCCAGGTTGTCTTCAACGGCATTAAAAAAGTCCTCAACCCAGCCTTTCTCCCAGCAATGCTCATATGTCTCCGGCCAGATACCGAATTTCTCTCCGTCATCTCCCAGCACAGCTATTCTATCCTGCGATTCTGAAGCTTCTTTCATAAAATATTCGATCAAGTTTGTCACCCTGTGCCACGGGATGGCATAACGCAGATATTTGCTGATGGGAAATATTTTGATGTAGGTACCCTGCTCCTCGGTATTGAAATAACCGAACAGGTCCTCGTCATTCATACCCACCATCTTAAAAGCAGTGTCATCGATGAGCGTCCACTTTACTCCCGCTTCCGACAATACCCTAACGAGTGAAGGTTCCCAGACACGCTCGGACAGCCACATTCCATCCGGTTTACAGCCAAATTCCTCATTGACAAAGACACTCATTTTTTCTATCTGGCCTGCTTTATCCGCATCTGGAATTGCCGGCAATATCGGCTCATAATAGCCCCCACCCAGAATTTCTATCTGCCCTCTGTGCAACAACATTTTAAGCAAAATAAAAAATTCAGGATGTTTTTGTTGAAGCCAGTCAAACAGGCATCCGCTGTAATGAAGGGACATGTTAATCCGGGGGTGTTTTTCCAGCGCTTCCAGCATAGGCAAATACGCCTGCTTAAAAGCGTCTTCAAAAACCCAGGGAAAATTGCCCAGCGGTTGGTGATTGTGGATGGCCAGTCCGAGGTATATCTGTTTCAAGGAATTATCCGTCCAAATGCAGTTCAGGTCAGATTTATGTCTTCTTTATCTTATCAACCGTCGTCCGTAAGACGACTCTATCGCCCATTTTATCTATATCAGATATTGGAATAGTCAGTTTTTTTATAAATCCTGCTTTCACTATAATGCCTGATACAACCCATTTTTTTTCATCGATTTCAACATCTTTAATATATCCAACGATTTTAGCATCTGCATCAATGACCTCTTTGCCGAACAGTTCCTTAACCTTCATATGCCAATCCCTCCTTGATCCGGTACAGATAATCAAACCAAACTGACTAATCTATATAAAGGTAATCTGTTACCTGCTCGAATATATGCCGGGCTGCCACAACCCTGTAATAATATTCTTGTTTGACTGACGGTTCACAACCGCTCAGGGAGATAGCTTTATATGCATTGAGCAGTACCTCGCGTTGCATAGCCAATCCGCGGTAAATCATATTAATATTCCACATCGGTCGTTTACTGGCCCACCAGAACTGGCAACTGTGGAGAGCAGCATCCAAAGTATTTCTTGCCCGGGTAGCGAATTCCCGGCTGACCTGGCTATCCGCTACCTCTTCTGCCTTTCGGGAAACCGCCATTGTGAGGTCAAGGTGCTCCCATTGCTTGGTGTGCACCGGATTGTTCTTGTCTTTCCAGAGAGGATAGTAATTCTGCATTTTTATATCGTCAGCGGAAGTGCTCCATGAAGACGGCCTAGGACTTATTTTGGGTCCGCGGGGGAAGATGTCCAGTAATTCGCTAATCTTAACGATCTCAATTTCCTTTTGCGCACCTGTCGATTCATATTCAAATAGCTTGCGATGCTGTTCCGCCAGCGGCTTTTGTTCACGCATAACCCTTGTCGAGTCTTTCTGAGGCGTTAGCGTTTCATAAACCTCTCCAAGGAACAGCTTGTCCCAGTGCTGAATATGATGTCCGAATGTTTCAGCATCCATGGCAGTGATGACATAGATATCTCCCTCTCCCTGATGCAATTGCTTCAGATGCTCAATAAAACCCTGTCCGTCAAGATCTTTGAAGCTGATTTTATTACTCAAAATGTCATCGCGGAAAAAGACGGCGATGTCACCATCAATATCATCGATACCATGAATTACATCCATCGGCCACGATACAGGACATGCAATGCCGCTTACAATTATCCATTCATGGCGGGATTCTACGATAGGGCTTACGATATCCCGGGAATAACACATCTCGGGAGGGAAAAACCCTCTTGGCATGTAAGAATCACCAAGATATTGCCTGTTGGTTATATAGTTAAGCCTGATTTGCCGCTCAACTTCCGCCTTAGGTATCAGCGGCAGAATAGGATGGTATTTGCCCGAACCTGTAAATTCAATCTGGCCCCTCTCGGCCAGTTTGCTCATCCTGTTTAAAATGTCCGTATATCCATAAAGACCGAGCATTTCGGACAGCACACCGTTTATATTAAAGGTGGCTTTGGCATGCGGAAATTCATCAAACACATCCAGGATGGGGCGGTAAGACTCATTACTGACTTTCATCAAAATCGATGGAGTTTGAGTTGGCGGTTGATAAAAATGAAACAGAGGCGCCCAGTAAATCATCTTTTTTATTTAACTCCGCTCATGAGATACATAGCAAGCTGCACCCAGCAGGCCGGCGTCGGTCCCCAAGCGTGACCTGATCACCTTCACGTCACGTGCGGGCAGCTTGAAAGCATATTTTTTCATGTATATTCTGGCGGGTTTAAGTATCATGTTCCCCATTTTGGATACACCACCGCCTATAACAATTACATCGGGATTAAAGATGTTAACCACATTTGCCAGACCAATTCCTAAATAATGCGCGGCGGTCCGGATTGCCTCACATGCCACAATGTCACCCTGCCGGGCTGCTCTGGTCACATGCTCTGCCGTGACAGCATCGATATACCCATCGGTCATCTGAGTTAGCAGGCTTTTCCGCCCTCTTTTTAATAAATCCTTTGCCGTGCGGGCAATAGCCGTGCCTGAAGCAAACGCTTCCAGACACCCTTTTTTACCACACTTACATTCAGGCCCATCGACGTCAATTATCATGTGACCTATTTCTCCGGCGCAGCCGCTACTACCTTCGTACAGGTTCCCGTTGATAATAATTCCACCGCCTATCCCTGTGCTCACCGTTAAATATATCAGGTTACTTACCCCGGCATACTTACCAAGCTCGTATTCTCCCAGCGCAGCCGCATTGGCATCATTTATCAAAGATACAGGTATTCCAAATTCATTAAATAATATATCGCCGAGCCTGACATTGTGCCAGCGGGGAAGATTCGGCGATTCAACTACCACTCCATTCCTGATATCGATCGTGCCAGCCACTGCTACAGCTATCCTGCCTATATTTTGATTGCGGGCTTTATTTTTGATATTGTGCACTGAATTTACAAGCCGTTGGATAACCCTGGCAGGGCCTTCATCTGCAAGGGTATGGCAATACTGGCGAGAAATTATCCTCCCCCCGGGCTCGATTACAGCCGCAATGAATTTTGTTCCGCCGATATCTATAGCAATCACCGGGTCATCTTTACGCTGCATTTCCGCTAAGCTCCAGTAATTTTTTATACAAAGTCTCGTACCTGGCCACCGGGTCACGCCACGTGAAGTCCTGTTTCATGATACGCCTGACCGCTTTATCCCACGATCCCTTATTATTGAAATCCTGTGCAGCCCTTTTCAGGGTGGAAGTCAAAGCTTGAGCAGTATAATCTTCAAAAACGAATCCGGTGCCTTTGCCCAGATCTGAACTCAAATTACGCACGGTATCAACCAGGCCTCCGGTTGCCCGCACCAGAGGAACCGAACCGTAACGCATCGCAATCAGCTGGCTCAGGCCGCAGGGCTCCCAGTTCGACGGCATCAAAAAAATATCGCTTCCCGCATAAATCAGATGCGCCATCGGGTTATCGAATGTTATATATGTTTTAACATTATCCGGATACCTCTTCCCAAGCGCTTCCATGGCATTTTCATAGTAATCCTTTCCTTTTCCCAGAAAAACAAATTGAACGGGAACTTTCGAAATAAAGCCAGGCAAAGCCTGAAGTATTATATCGAGTCCTTTCTGCTCATCCATTCTGGTAACCATGCCGATCAAAGGAACATCCATGTTTTCCCGCCAGCCGGATAGTTGTTGCAATTTTCTCTTGTTGACTGATTTACCATCCATTTCCCGGAAAGAATAATTAGCCGTGATTAATTTATCTGCCTCGGGATCATATTCCTCGTACCCAAGGCCATTTCGTATTCCATAAAGGCTCCCTTTACGAAAATTCAGCAGATCCTGCAGGCCGCAACCATTCTCGTACGTCAATATCTCCCGGGCAAAAGTTTCACTGACCGTGCTGACTACATCTGCCCAGAGTATACCCTGGCTCATGAAAGTTAACGGCACCTGCTGGTTCATGGGTAGCCTGGCATGCCAGTGTGCGGCAAGCCCCGTCTCATGTAAGAAATAGTGATCAAAATTTCCCTGGTATTTAATATTATGTATAGTAAAAACCGTTTTATAGTTGTATGCCTTGTTCCTGACCATGAGCGGTATAAGAGCCGCATGCCAGTCATGGCAATGTATAATATCTGGCTGCCATCCCAGATGAGGCAGGATGTCACTCACCGCAGTACAGAAAACAAAGAACTTCTCAAGTTCGTTTTCGCCGTAAACCAGCGCTGAATCAGTAAAAATGTCATCACAGACGAGAAATGTTTCAACATCCTCAACAATAATCTGTTCAATGTGGATTTTGCGATATTTGCCAAGCGCAAGTACTGTGAAATCGTTGACTATCCGCTCTGTTTTGAAGTTTGAGAAATCAATGAAGCCATATTTAGGAATAATGGCTCGAACATCATGACCGGCTTTGATAAGCTCTTGCGGCAAGGATCGCATCACATCAGCCAATCCACCTACTTTGGAAAGAGGAGCAATTTCAGCAGCGGCAAAAAGAATTTTCATCCCCGATTTTATATCTGATATCTCCTCGGGATTTTACTTTTTACAACCTCCCCGCTTACGATTGTCTTGGACAAAAAGTCGGAGGCTTCCACCCACGGTTCAATCTTGCAGTTCCGTCCGATAGTGACATCCGAGGGAATCCTGGCGCCCTTACCTACGAGCGTAATACCGCTTTTCAGATATTCGGGTTCTTCCTGATTAGGCGTATAATCGTCACCTTCGCCTATACGGCATCCCCGGCTGATCCAGACCTGCTTATCAATAATACTTTTATCTATGGAGGAACCACGGCCTATGGTCGTATCTTCGAAAATAATGGAATTTCTAACCACCGCATCCTCTTCAATAAAGACCCTGGGCGAGATAATTGAGTTGATTAAAGTTCCGTTGATAATGGCTCCGTTACAAACCAGCGCCCTGCTGATTTGGGCTTTGGGTCCCAATTTTACGGGAGGATATCCCTGGAAAACTGTACGTACCTCGTTATCAGGATTATAAAGGTTAAGATCAGGCAGATCGACTATTAAATCCATATTGGTTTGCCAGTAGGTTTCGATTGTCCCTACATCGCGCCAGTATCCGCGAAATCGATAGCCATAAACCTGGTATTTGCCTATCAGCTCGGGTAATACGTTATGACCGAAATCGAATCCTTCCTGCTTCCGAGCCATCTCCTCCAGCGCTTCGACCAGTACGCTTTTGTTAAACACGTAAATTCCCATGGAGGCAAGCCTGCTTTTGGCTACTTTGGGTTTTTCTTCAAAATTTACAATCCGTTCGTTATGGTCAACCGTGATGATGCCAAACCGTGAAGTTTCATCCTGGTCGACTTCATAAACTGCAACCGTAACATCCGCATGACGGTTCCTGTGTGCGGTCAATAGCTGATCATATCTCATGTTATAGATATGATCGGCGGAAAGAACAAGAATCTCATCCACACGCTGGTCGATTATATAGTAAATATTCTGATATACAGCATCGGCAGTTCCCTTGTACCAGTCCCTTGCCGATCTGCTGAGGAAGGGCTGCAGGATCACGACCCCACCCTGAGCTTTATCCATATCCCAGGGCCGGCCTACTCCAATATGCTGCGCCAGCGATCTCGGATTGAATTGGGTCAGGACAGCGACATTGTAAATCCCCGAGTTGGCGCAGTTGCTCAGCGTGAAATCGATAATGCGATATTTTCCGCCAAACGGTACAGCAGGTTTGGCACGCTCGGCAGCCAGAATACTGAGGCGTTCACTGGCACCACCTGCCAGGATTACAGCTAATACCCTCTTCATATCCGAAATTTATACCTGCCTCAATCCAAATTTTATCCAAATATACGCTATTTGTCGATTGCCCTGCCCGTACCTCGCAATCTTTAAGACCTGCACAATTCCGTGACCAGTAAATTCAAGGCTAATTCATCTTCATACTTGCCGGTTTTAATAGCAATATCTATTTCAAGCAAATAGTGAAATGCCTTCCTGATACGGGAAATCGAATAACTCTTGGCCTGCCTCAAAGTTTTCTCAATCGGGTACCTGGGATGCAGTCCGAGCTTCTCTTTAATCTGTGGCAACGGTGTATTATGGCTCATATCCTTGACCCTCAGTATCACTGCAAGCTGCCTTTCTATCATGGCAAGTATTTGCTGCGGCGCAGCACCATATTTAAGCATCCTGTGCAGCATGAGCTGCGCATCCTTTACCTTACCCTCCAGGACAGAGTCGACAAGCGCAAAAATATTCTCCTCACGTGAAACAATCGATATTTCCCGTACATCGTTTTCAGTGATCTCCCTGTCTCCGCAGAACGTTGCCAGTTTATCTATCTCCCCACTCAATGCCCACAAATCACCACCCATATACTCAATGAGAAGGGCTATTGCTGAATTGGCCATTTTCCCGCCGCGTTCAGTTGCATATCCTCTCACCCAGGCCTGTAATTCTTTCCCTTTCAGCTCATTCAGTTGAAACACTTTATCCGCCAGCGGCGTCAGATTTTTGAAAAAAGCATTATGGCCTTTACTATCAAGGTCAGGATCGAAAAGCACCAGCACGGTTGTCGGTGTCATCCTCTTGATATAAGACGCAAGGTCCTGCCAGTCTTTATGCGGGTTGTTATTATCATTCGCAGTGTCTTCCCCGGCCCGGTTTTGTTTATCACCCGATTGAAAGCGCTTCAATAGTCCCTCGACTATCACGAGCCGGTTAGGCAGCATAAAGGGAACGGCATCGCACACTTCTGTCAGGTCCTTCAATGCAAGCTTTCTTCCATCGAGCACCGTTGTATTTACGGCGAGCATATCACCATCCCCCAACCCCTTCTTTATATCCTGCAACGCCTTATAGCAGCTAAAATTGTCATCGCCAGCAATTATGTAAAACATAAATCCCTCTACTGTATATTAGATATCCGGACAATCCTTGCTAAGTTTCCTTTAATTGTATAATAATTGTGATAACTGCTGCTTTTATTTCAATATTATAGAGGTGGAATAATGCTGGTAAAGAAATTGCTCGGCAAAGAGGTTATAGGATCGCACGGAGATAAAATCGGCAAGGTTTCGGACATTGATATTGATTTATTCTCAGGAAAAATAAAAACAATTATTATAGGTGCAGGCATCGGCAAAAAATATAAAATCAAGCTGGATGATATCGTCACAACGGGCGACACCATGATCATCCGGTTTAATACTGAAGAGCTCGCTAAAAAATCAAAAAAATCCGGATAAACCAATTCCGGCATCGATTAAAGTCAATATTTCTCGCCCCGGGGAAGAGAGAAAATTAACCTGCGGCCGTTTTTCAGAGTATCATTTATACAGGTCATTTCTTCGCACTTGGAGGTAAAACTTGCTGACCAGAGATAAAATTGCAGAAGCCTTAAATGACGTCCTTGTACCCGGCATCACCTACAGCATTATACGTATGAATCTGGTGCAGGATATAACTATAACCGAAGCATCGGTTAAGATTGTCCTGGCATCTACAGCTCTTAACGAGAACGCCCAGGTTTGGATCAAAGAAAAAATATCTGAATTAATCAAGAAGCTGGACAAGGCTGTTGACATCGAGGTCGAATTCATTGAAAAAAGGCCTCTTGAACTTAACAGCGTTAATAACATAATCGCCGTTATGAGCGGCAAGGGAGGCGTGGGCAAATCCCTGGTTACGGGTCTGACAGCCATAGCGTTATGCAGGCAGGGATACACAGTAGGGATTCTCGATGCAGACATCACCGGGCCCAGCATTCCCAAAATGTTCGGCATAAGCACCAATCCGCAGGGCAATGAAAGCGGGATTCTACCGGTGCTGTCAGCCAATGGCATAGAGATCATTTCCATTAACCTTTTTCTCCCCAGCGAGGACGAAGCAGTAATCTGGCGAGGCCCGCTGATCGGCAAGGCTATAACACAATTCTGGGAGGATGTGCTCTGGGGCAAACTTGATTATCTGCTGATTGACCTTCCCCCCGGAACGGCCGATGCTCCGTTGACTGCTTTACAGGTATTGCCTGTGAGCGGGGCGATAATTGTTTTTACGCCGCAGGACCTGACCACAATGATCGTTAAAAAAGCAGTAAAAATGGCGCAACAAATGAACAAGCCGGTCCTCGGTGTAGTGGAAAATATGAGCTACCTGTATGTACCGGAAATCCGGAAACAAATCGAGATCTTCGGTAAAAGCCGCGGAGATGAGATGTCAAAGGCGGCAGGCGCACCCTTACTGGCAAAGATACCCATCGATCCCAAGCTTGCCCTTCTCTGCGATGAAGGGCATATCGAGAGATATGACTCTGAGATACTTACCTCTTTTAGCAAGGCATTGCAGAATGCACTGCGCTCATAAAATACGTAATCAGCGGTTAATCTATGGAAGAGAAATTCGATAAGCTGGACGAGTATGTTTTGGGCAATCCCCAGGGCAATTATTCCAGGACATATCTCGAGCATGCGCTGCACCCCAGGAATGTGGGAAACCTCGAGGGAGCCAACGGCTTTGCAGCGGTCTCCGGACACGACGGAAACGTAATGGAAATATGGCTGAAGATCAATGATGACACCGTGGAGGATGCTTCATTCTGGACCGATGGGTGCGGGACTACCATTGCCTGCGGCAGCATAACCACCGACATTATCAAAGGTAAAAACATCGAGCAAGTACTGGGCATCGATGAAGAATATATTTCATCGGCACTGGACGGGCTGCCGGGTGAAGGCTGTGTCTGCGCCAGGCTTGCAGCTGATACACTGAAAGCCGCCGTCCTCGATTACATTACCTTCAGAAATGAACCCTGGCGGCGCAAGTATACCAGGACCTGATATCCGTCACTCCGGCAATATTTAAGACATGCCGTAAAAGCTTATATACCTTGATTTTAACGCGGGTAAACTATATACTCAATACGGCGTTTCTCTGATATAAAAGACAGGAATTAAATTTTCTCAGGCATACCGGCCTGCTTCCGGGAGTCGTTTTTTGGCTTATAATCCTTTTGAAGAAGAAACCGAAATCGAAGGTTCCATGGACCTCGAGATGATTCGTGATAACCTGATTTCGGAACTGAAGTCAATCAATGAATATGAGGCGCAGGTCGAGATGCTCGATAATGAAGAGGCGACAGATACGATCGAGCAAATTCTGGAAGACAAAAAAGTACACGTGGCCAAATTAATTAAATTGATCAAACTGCTTGACCCCGTCCAGGCGGAAAAATTGAATGATGAATTAAGGTAGAGTAAAAATGGCACATAAACCTAAACTAAAAGCGGCCAAAAAAAACCGCGGCAAAACCAAGAGCAGCAAGCGTAATATCGTTAAAAAGATAACCGCACAACAATAAGGGGGAAATGCCGGCTTGAAGGTATTGGTTATCGGCAATGGAGCGCGAGAACATGCCCTCACATGGAAAATATCGCAGAGTCCCCTTGTCGATAAGCTTTATGTGACCCCCGGCAATGCAGGCACTGCCGGTATTGCTCAAAACCTGAATATAGCTGCATCTGACGTAATTTCTATAGTTAAAAAAGCCAAGGAGTTGCATGCTGACCTGGTTGTCGTTGGCCCGGAAGCCCCACTGGCTGCCGGAATAGCCGACCAGCTTCAACAGGCAGGCATACCGGTCTTCGGTCCTTCACAAGCCGCAGCCCGCCTGGAAACCAGCAAAGCTTTTTCCCGCGAACACATGCAGAAATACGGCATACCCTACGCGGCAGGCAAAACATTCACCGACTACTCCGAGGCAAAAAGCTATCTCGAAAAGCAGGCCTTACCTGTTGTCGTCAAGGCTGACGGCCTGGCAGCCGGCAAAGGCGTAACCGTTGCTTCAACAAGGGAAGAAGCTTTCAATGCCCTTCAAGCGATTATGGAAACTAAAATATTCGGCAAGGCCGGTGATTCCGTAATTATCGAAGAATGCCTGTTGGGCAAAGAAGTCAGCCTCCTCGCCTTTACAGACGGTAAAACAGTTGTCCCCATGGTCCCCGCCTGCGACTATAAAAGGGTCTATGATAACGACCGCGGACCTAATACAGGCGGCATGGGAAGCTACAGCCCGCCGGGTTTTTTTGACTATGATATGATACTCAAGATTACCGAAGCCATTATCAAGCCGACCGTTTATGCCATGTCTCAAGAAGGTTCACCGTACAAGGGCGTTCTATATACAGGATTGATTATGACCGATGCCGGGCCGAAGGTCCTTGAATTCAATGCCCGCTTCGGTGATCCTGAAACACAGGTTATCTTGCCCAGGTTGAAAACCGACCTCGTCGACATTATGATGGGCGTGGTCAACGAAAAACTTGGCTCCACGCAGATAAAATGGACCAAGGACGCTTGCGTGGGCGTAGTTATGGCGTCGGGAGGATATCCGGGAGATTATATAACCGGTTTCCCGATTGAGGTTTCGTCCAAAGTGGACAAGGAAATCCATATATTTTATGCAGGCGCCAAAAAGCAGGATGGCGGAAGGATAGTAACCGACGGAGGCCGTGTGCTTACAGTCACAGCTACGGGCAAAACGATGAAAGAAGCAAGAGACAAGGTATACCGCAATATCCAACACATTCGCTTCGACGGCAACCACTATCGCAAGGATATAGCGGCAAGGGAGGTCACCTAATGGCAATGGTCGGCGTTGTCATCGGCAGTAAAACGGACGAGCCTTACATACAACACGCGCTCAAGATCCTTGAAGAGTTTAAAATCGACTATGAATTATCCATTGTGTCGGCTCACAGGAAACCGGAAAAGGTACGCCAGTACGCCATCGAAGCCAAGGCCAAAGGATTCCTGATAATTATTGCGGCAGCAGGCAGCGCCGCCCACTTACCGGGCGTGATCGCTTCCTGGACAACGTTACCGGTTATCGGAGTGCCGCTGCCGACAAGCGAACTGAAAGGCGTAGATTCCCTTTATTCCATTGTGCAGATGCCGGGTGGAGTACCGGTAGCCTGCGTGGGCATCGGAGCATCGGGAGCTAAAAACGCCGCGCTCCTGGCAGCTCAAATCCTGGGTATAAAATATGAGAATATACACAGGACTTTCGAAGAATATAAAACAAAACTGGCGGAATCGTGAGGGCTGATAACAAATGATTGAACGCTATTCCAGGGCCCGGATGAAAAAAATATGGTCCGACACCAACAAGTTCGATAAATGGCTGCAGGTTGAAATAGCCGTTTGCGAATCATGGGCTGACCTGGGGCGGATACCGATAGAGGCTATTCCGGAAATCAAAAAGGCATCGGTGGATATGAACCGCATGGCGGAGATACTTAAGGAGACCCACCACGATGTCACAGCGTTTTTAAACACCGTCAGCGAGAGCATCGGCGAAGAATCGCGTTTTATTCATCTCGGCCTTACGTCATCCGATGTCATGGATACTGCGCTTGCCCTGCAGCTTAAGGATGCCTCCGAATTACTGCTCGAAGGCGTTGTAACATTGATCAAGGTCCTCGAACAGAAAGCCCTCCTGTATAAAGACACCATTATGATGGGCCGCACGCACGGCGTTCATGCCGAGCCGATCACATTCGGACTCAAGCTGGCCCTTTGGGCACAGGAGATGAAACGCCATCATCACAGGCTTGAAGAGGCAAAAAAAGCGGTCAGCGTGGGCAAGATATCCGGTGTAGTGGGAACATATGCGGCGGTTCAACCTGAAATCGAGATTAAGACCTGTGCCCGGCTGGGTCTGTTGCCCGCTCCCGTCTCAAATCAGGTAATCCAGCGAGACCGCCACGCCCAGTTCGTCACCACTCTCGCTATCATCGCCAGTTCTCTGGAAAAATTTGCCACGGAGATACGGGCCTTACAGAGAACCGAAATACTGGAAGCGGAGGAACCGTTTGCTGCTGGACAGACAGGTTCTTCGGCGATGCCTCATAAGCGTAATCCCGAGCTGTGCGAACGCGTCTGCGGCCTGTCCCGCCTGATCAGGGGCTACGCGTTAACGTCAATGGAAAATATTGCCCTCTGGCATGAACGCGATATCAGCCATTCATCAAACGAGCGGGTGATCCTGCCTGATTCGTGTCTCGCCCTCGATTACATACTTAATATTTTCACGGGCGTAATCAAGGGATTACAGGTTTATCCTCAGAACATGAAACGCAATCTCGAACTGACCCAGGGCTTGATATTTTCACAGAATATTATGCTTGCGCTGGTGGGGAAAGGGATAAGCAGACAGCAAGCTTATGAGATAACTCAACGTAACGCTATGAAGGCCTGGCAGAACAGGACTCCCTTTATAGATTTGCTCAAGTCCGACCGCGATGTCAAGGCTCTTCTTTCAGAAAAAGAACTCAAGGCCGCATTCGATTACCGGAGGTTCCTCAAATATATCGATAAAATCTTTACAAGGCTGGGATTAACCGGTAAAAAACGCAGAAACACCAATAAAAAATAGGAGAAATCACTTGTCTACAATTCTTCGTACTAAACTAAATCTGCCTTCGTTTGGACGGGGTAAGGTCCGGGACACATATCAAATTGGCGACAAGCTGTTGATAATAGCCACCGATCGCATCTCTGCTTTTGATGTTGTCCTGCCTTCTGGAATTCCTGATAAAGGCATCGTGCTAAACCAGATATCGGCGTTCTGGTTTGCCAGGACCTATCATGTAGTCCACAACCATATGGTTGAATCGATTGAAAGCCCGAGGGCATTAAAAAAATATTCAACTCCCCGCTTTATCCTCCCTGAATCAGTGCTGGGGCGTTCCATGGTGGTATTTAAAGCCAAACGCATACCTGTCGAATGTGTTGTGCGCGGCTACATAGCGGGATCGGCATGGTCCGAATACGCCAAGTCAGGCACCGTCAACGGTATAAAAGTACGCAAGGGTCTTAAAGAAAGCCAGGAATTACCCGAGCCGCTATTTACACCCACGACCAAGGCTGAGGCGGGCCATGACCTGCCGATGAGCAAAAAGGAGTTGGCGAACCTGGTGGGAAAGTCCGCCGCAGCCGGGCTTGAAGAGAAAAGCATCGCCTTATATCAATTCGCGCGTGATTTCGCCATTGAACGTGGCATTATCATTGCGGATACCAAGTTCGAGTTCGGCTATGTCGATGATGAGATCGTTTTGATTGATGAGCTGTTAACTCCTGATTCAAGCCGTTTCTGGGATGCCAGCCGTTACAAGGCCGGCCGCTCCCAGCCAAGCTATGATAAGCAATTTGTTCGTGATTGGCTGATCGCTTCAGGATGGGACCAGAAACCTCCGGCGCCTGCTCTCCCCAAGGATATTATTTTGTCCACAGCCGAGCGTTATCGGCAGGCATATTTCCTGCTGACCGGGAGGATTTTGAAAAATGTATTTAGCTAAAGTCTATATAACGCTTAAACCAACGGTTAACGACCCGCAAGGGCTGACTATAAAAGGCGCACTGCATACGCTCGGATTTACCTCTGTACAGGATGTACGCGCAGGTAAATACATCGAACTGAAGATTAACGAGACTGAAACAGCCAAAGCGGAGCGGGAAGTCAACGAAATGTGCCGTAAGTTGCTCGCCAATCCCGTTATCGAAAATTTCCGTTTTGAGCTGCAGCCAGCCCAATCGGATTAATTAGCTTAGCCCTAGGGAACAGCATACTTTACTCTTAGCCTGGCATTATCCAGACATATAGAATCCGCTTTGCTATCCCAGTTTGTTGATGTGAACATCTGGATCCTGAACTGGCACCGCGTCTGTCCACTTTCCCGCAGACTCTGCACGATGTTATTGCCATTGCTGGCCGTGGTAACATCCACACTTATCGGCGTACTCGAATCCCCGCTCAAGCGTAAACTGGTTACACTGGTCTGGGGCGATTCGTAAGCTATCCTGCCCGGGTCATCAAAATTGGTATATTGTATGGTATAAATTTCCAGCGCTCCCATATTGCCCCATGATGCGCTGCTATAACTGGGATTGCCGTTTATCAGGTAATCGCCGAAATCCAATACGGCTTCATTTATCACAGCGTTGGCCGGGATACCGGATATATCAAAACTTAAGAAAGCCCTGGTTGGCACGTTCCCTGCAGTATCCCCCGCACAGGCACCTGTCTGCCTGGTATATGATGTGGAGTTCTTCACCAGGGAACCGCTCTCCTCAACCACTAAATTCAATACCAGGGGCTGTCCCGGCGCTGTCGATGATGGCGGTGGAGTTACGGAAGCAGGTGTTACTGTCACCGTCACGCTTTGTGTCACCGTTCCAGCCGAATTGCCGGCTGTAAGTATATATGTCGTGGTAGCTGTTGGAAAAACCGTTATGGAGATCTCCGGGTCGGCAGGTCCTATCTCCGGTGTAATGCTGATATTCGTTGCTCCCGTGATTTTCCACGCTAAAGTGGTGGAGCCGCCGGACGTGATCGAGGTCGGGCTGGCGGTGAAATAATGCATCACAGGTTTATCTACAGGTACCGATGGAAGGACGCTGGAGGGGCTGCCTGCTACCGAAACACGTGTAGTAGCCGTGCTCGTTCCGAACGAATTAGTAGCGGTTATAGTATAAACCGTGGTGGTTGCAGGTTTTACAGACGTTGCGCCGTTCAAGGCCACCGGGCCGACACCCTGGTCGATCGATGTACTGGCAGCTCCCAGTACGCTCCATGAAAGGGTGCTGAATTCGCCGGGTGACAATGTAGCGGGAGCCGCTGAAAACAGCTTGATGACGGGCTTATCGAGAACAACAACCCCGTCGTCGGAAACTTTAACGCATCCTCCCAGTAGGATCAATGCTAATACAACAAATAATAAGTTCTTCATTTTTTACCTCCTCGCGGTAAACCACTAATAAAAAGCCCGTCCTGCTTGCAGCCGCCTGCAGCTAGGACGGGCTTGATTCATGCTGAATTAATCGTTATAAGTAATGGTCAACAGGGCGTTACTGAAGTTTATGTAATCGGCAAGGTTATCGCTATTGGTCTCGGTGGCAAAATGCAACCTCACCTGATAGCGCTGATTACTCGCCAGTACGGCGCTTTTCACCGAACTGGTAATGTTCATCTCTACCGGAGGCGAGGCCAGGGCAGAGGTGAACGGTGAACTGGCAATGCTGTAATCAGACGCCTGCAAAGGACCTATTCCATAGCTGACTTTGCCAACCCATAAACCACCCAGGTGAGCGAATGGATCGCGCACTATGTTATTAACGGTAAAATTGAGTTTTGCGCTGGTAACGTCCTTGCCTGCCAGGGCCGAGATATCATAACTGAAATAGCAGCGGATAGACGAATTGGCGCTGGTATCTCCTACGAATTTTGTGCCGGTAGCCACCGAGCCATCCTTGTACACTGCTCCGGTCTCCGAAGCCACAGGGCTAAGTGTAACAGTATGGCTGGCCGCCGGAGGCGGTTCCACGTTGAAAGTCCTCACCGGCGACCAATCGCTCCAGATTCCGACGTTATTCTGTGCCCTGACTTTCCAGGTCCAATTGTTTAAATAAGCGGATGTTATAGCGCCTCCCACCGTTTTACTGTAGTTGGAAGACGCCGTATACGTGTCTATCACCGGGCTGCCTGCACCGGCCCTGATCACGTAAATATGGTATTGCTGAATACCGCTTTCAACATCTGTGGAATCCGACCAGTCAAAGCTCCATGGAGAGCTGGGTTGCGGAAGAGTGGCGCCCTCAACCGGCGTTAACTGTATGGGGATACTGGGCGCCGTAGTATCGGCCCCGCCTCCACCCACGACAACGGATATTGTCTTCGATACCCAGCCGCTGGAGTTAGTAGCCTGCAGCGTAAATGTAGTGGAGGCAGCCGGCGTTGTCACCAGGTTCCCCGAAACATCCACAACTGCCATCGATCCGCCACCCGAGATAATGTTCACAGTCGTTGCATTGGATGTATTCCAGCTAAGGGTAGTTGACCCGCCGAAAGGTATAATGTTTGGATTAGCTTCGAAGTACGTAATCACCGGCAGGCCTTCCGCCGGAGCAGAGCCCGCCACAGCCAGGGTAATATGTGAGGGAACGCTGCCGGCCGAGTTCGTCGCCGTCAAGACATATGTGGTGGTACCGGCAGGTGTTACTGCCCGTGTGCCGGATATGGCATTAACACTGCCGATGCCCGGCTCGATAGATGCAGAGTTGGCGCCGGAAATATTCCAGTTAAGCACGGCACTGCCGCCGCTCGAAATCGTATCGGGAGTCACGGTAAATGAAATTATCGAAGGCAATGAGCCCGACGGCGTTGAAGTCCCGGTAACGATTACCTGAGCACTGGCTGTCGACGTTCCATACATGTTGCTCGCAGTCAGAGTATAGGTCGTTGTAACAGAAGGTATCACCGTCCTAGTGCCTCTCAGTGCCACAGAGCCTATATCATTGTCAATGGTAATAGACCGGGCGCCCGTTATAGCCCAGCTCAACTGCGACCTGCTTCCCGGAGATATGGCATCCGGGCTGGCGCTGAACGTTGTGATAATCGGTGGCTGACCTGTATCGCTCTCGGATCCGGCCGGCAGATACACACAGCCGGTTGTAATTAACAAAATGACCAGTGAAGCCAATAAAAACTGCCGCATTGCCTAACCTCCGCATTGTTTTTTTGCGTTTATAAAGAAATAACGAAAACAGACCGTAATGGTTTATTCTGTTGCCGATACGCTATTGCTATTCCCCGGGGATAACGTAGCGGACGATCAATTTCGGTTTGCCTGACCCTACATCAAGATAGTTGGAGGGATTTTCCGGGTTCATTTTCTGCGCAGCGGAGGTATAGGAATAGTCGGCCCGCGGGTAGTAATAATACTTTTCGAACTGCAACCTTAGCTGGTATCGGCTGCTGCGCGCATCCGCCTGTTTCTGGACTGTAACCACAAAATCAGGGGAGGAAAAAGGAGTCTGAGGCATCATGGTCACTATGGAGTTGTAGTTCCAGCTGAAAACATAGCCGGCAGGATTTATAGTCTGGTAGCTAGCGGCCCTCAGGTTGCTTCCATACTGCTGATTATAAATGAGTAGGGCGCCCTGCCAGGGAAACGGCGAGCCGTATATCGTGGAGTTCGAAATATCCAGCTCTACGCCCTTGATGATTGCATTGGGCGGTATGGTGGTAATATCGAAGCTGAGGAAGCCCTGCATGGGCATTTGTAATTCGCTCTGTCCAACATAAACCGGATCGAGAACGACACGGTCCTTGCGCACGGTGCCGTCTTCGCCCTCGATAGAATAGGTAGTTAAAACATGTATGGGAGTGGCGCTCACGGCAACCTTGGCCGTCGCATTCACCACGCCCATATCATTGGTTGCTATCAATGTATACAGGGTATCCTTCATGGGACGCACCGTCCGGCTCCCGCTCAGGGATACATCTCCTACATCCGGATCGATTTTAACCCTGCCGGAACCCCCTACTTCCCAGGTAAGTGTGGTCAGTTCACCTTCCCTGATGGCAGGAGGAGAGGCGGTGAAATTCCTGATCACCATCTTGGTCGGCCCGCCGGGAACCAGCACTTCAACGTTAGTGCCTACTGGTATAGACCACGCGCCGTAATTATCCTGAACCTTGAACCAGACAGTATGCAAGCCCGCGCTCAGCACCGTAGTTTCGAAACTTGCCTGTGTGCTGAGGTCTCCGTTCATGCTGGAATTCCATGAGTAGGCCACGATTTCGCCCGATCCCGATACGCCGTGTCCGGCGAACGCGATTTTATCGCCTACATAAATCTGCGGCGATGAAACCGAATCAATATAAGCCAAAGGAGGTAATTTAGTGGCGGCAGGCTTCGCACATCCCGCCATCGCCACAATAAGTATCAGGATGGGTAAAGCCCATTTCTTCAAATCGGCACCTCCGTAACTATCATGTTTTCCACAATCTAACATTGTATGCAAGGCTTGTCAACAATTTTCTATTTGCCCATTCTCTTTTTTACATGGGCGAGCACCTTTTCCATGGTCTCACCAGCCCTGCCGTCGATGCGGACTGCAGCCTGCGCATCCATCGGCGTCGAGCCCAGGTTGATAATCACCAGCCTGGCCCCGGCGTCCCTGGCATACATGGGTATATAGGCAGCGGGATAGACGATCAGGGTTGAACCGATCACTATGCAAAGGTCGCATAGACTGGCGCGCCTAGCAGCCTCGTTAAGTACGCCCTGCGGCAAAGCCTCTCCGAAAAACACGGCGTCCGGCTTCAGCATACCCCCGCAGTGCTCACATTCGGGTATCCCTTCTTTTTCCACCCGGACTATGATCTCCGCCATGGGAAAACGCTTGTTACAGCCCAGGCAGCGCACAAACTGCATATTGCCGTGCAGTTCGAATACTATTTCCGGCGTGTTGCCGGCAACCTGGTGCAGGTTGTCGATATTCTGCGTGATCACACAGTCGAGCTTGCCCAGCCTTTCCAGCTCCACAATGGCGTAATGCGCGGCATTGGGCTTTGCTTCCTTGACCAGGCCGCCTTCCTCCAGCAGCTTCCACTGCATCTTGCGCACCTCCGGCCTGGCTACGAATTTCTGTATGGTAAAGTCGTCGGGGTCGTACTTGTTCCAGATACCGTCCTTCCCCCTGAAATCGGGTATCCCCGATTCTGTGCTGATGCCTGCGCCCGTGAATACGATAATGCGCTTCGCTTCTACGATCAGGCCGGCCACTTTTTCGGTCAAAACTTCGCTGTCGCGCCCGCTCATGCCTCTCCGCCTGCTGAATTTTTTACCAAGCTATACATACGATTATGCATAGTCCATCTCCTCTGATATATTATATCTTATGAAACCGCAGCCGGATATAGAAAGGTATTTAAAACAGCACATTAAAACCAGCCTGGTAGGCAGGGAGCTGCACTACCTGGAGAGTGTTACTTCCACACAGGATGTTGCCAGGGACCTGGCGGAAAAAGGATCTCCCGAGGGCACGGTTGTCATTGCCGGCACACAAAAAGCGGGCAGGGGCAGGCTGGGCAGGACCTGGTTCTCTCCCGAAGGCAGCCTGGCGCTGTCCGTCATACTCAAGCCGTCAACGGATGAGATGCGCTTCCTTCCCGCCGTCTCTTCCCTGTCTGTGTTCCATGCCATCAACAGGCTCGGTGTGCCGGCGCAGATTAAATGGCCCAATGACGTGCTTATCAAGGGAAAGAAGGTCTGCGGCATCCTCATTGAAAGCAGGCCGCAAGCCGGGGATTTTCACTGCGCCATTGTCGGTATAGGCATCAATGTCAGTTTCGATATCCGCAAATATCCCGAGATAGCGGAACTGGCCACCAGCATTTCTGCCCACTCCAGCCGGGAGGTGAGCGTGAATGAGGTAATCATTAATCTGATTGACGAGCTGGAAAGGCATTATCAGAAGATTGCGGATACGGACAGCCTGCGCAGTGAATGGCTCGCTAATATGGATACCATCGGCCGTCGAATCCGCGTCAACATGAACGGCAATATCGAGGACGGTGTGGCTGAAACCATTAACCGGGCAGGCAACCTGGTGCTGCGCCGGGACGACGGCACGGACCTGGAAATCGTTGCGGGCGATGTGACGATAGTTAAAGATTAAAAGACGATCTTGCCGGAGTTCTTTCGAAGCGTTACGTAAATGAAACGGGCGGGTCTGAAGACCCGCCCCTACATTATTTTTCCCTTACATTATTTATTATATGAATGTTATTTTTTCTGTCCTTCGGACGGCTTGTTCAGCAGGGGCATGATCAGGTCGATGGGCAGGGGGAATACGATGGTGTTGGTTTTCTCTGTCGATATGGTGATAAGGGTCTGCAGGTAGCGCAGCTGCATGGCCTGCGGCTGGCCGGAGATGATCCTCGCCGCCTCCGCCAGTTTCTCGGCAGCTTGTGCTTCACCGTCGGCATGCACGATCTTGGCCCGGCGTTCCCTCTCCGCCTCCGCCTGCGCCGCCATAGCCCTTTGCATGGTTTCGGGAAGCTGTACGTCCCTGACCTCCACCATGCTTACCTTAATGCCCCAGGGTTCGGTTCCCTCATCGATCATGACCTGAAGTTTCTCATTCACCTTGTCCCTGTGCCCCAGCAAATCTTCCAGGTCGCTCTGGCCCACTACATTTCGCAGCGTAGTCTGGCACAGCAGGGAGGTAGCCCTCATATACTGCTCTACATTGAGAACGGCCGACTCCGGTTTCATGACGCGGAAATAGACCACCGCGTCCACTTTAACCGTAACGGTGTCCATGGTGATGCACTCCTGCTGCGGCACGTCCATGGTCACCACGCGCAATTCCACTTTAACCATGCGTTCGATAAACGGGATCAACAAAATAAGGCCCGGTCCCCTGACGCCCACGTATCTCCCCAGGCGGAAGACCACGCCGCGTTCGTACTCGTTAACGATCCTGATGGAAGACACCAGCACCATCAGGATAAAAATTGCCAGAACTATGATTCCTACAAAGTCCATGTTTACCTCCTCATTTCTTCCTGGTTACATATAACTTGAGATTGTCCACTTTCTGAATCACCACTTCTTCACCCGGCTGCGCGTTCCCGCTGTCCAGCTCCGCCTTCCACAATTCACCTTCGACAAGCACCATACCTTTAGGTTCCAGGGCTGTTTTTACGATGGCGGATTGCCCGATAATGCCCTCACGCCCCGTGGTTACCTTTCTCGTCTGCCCTCTTATGGTAGCCCATACCAAAAAGGCCACGAAGCCGGCGAAGAAAATGGCTGTAACGACAATAAGCCCTATATCTACCTGCATGGAAGCTTCACTCTCACTAAAAAGTATTAACGAGCCGATCACCAGAGATATTATGCCACCGGTGGTCAGTATACCATAGGCAGGTACAAAAATCTCAGTGATGAACAGGCCGACTGCCAGCAAAATCAATAACACCCCCGCCCAGTACGCGTTCAAAACGCCCAGAGCGTAGAAGGCAAAGAACAGGCAGATACCGCCGATCACCCCCGGGAAGATCAGGCCGGGATTGGATATTTCAGTAATGATGCCTATGGACGCCACGGTCATCAAGATATAGGCCATGTTGGGATGGCTGATCATGTGCAGGAAATTTTCCACACCGTTCATCTCGCTTCTGACGATAACCGCGCCATCTGTGTCGATGGTAACGGTACGTCCGTCGGCAAGGGTAACCGTTTTGCCGTCGATCTGCCTGATCACGCCGCCGAGGTCATCCGCGAGAAAGTCGACCAGCTTCGATTCAACGGCCTGTGAGGCTGTAAAGGACTTGCTTTCCCGTACCGCCGCCTCTACCAGCGCAGGGTCGCGACCGCGTTTCTCCGCTATGCTCTGTATCCAGGCCACCGAATATTCCGTGGCCTTTTTCTGGGTATCCGCGGGCATCTCCTCACCCACGCTCACAGGGTGCGCCGCACCTATGCTGGTGGCGGGCGCCATGGCCGAGAGATGGGCGGACACGGTGATGAAAGTTCCCGCCGACGCCGCCCAGGCGCCGTGCGGATACACGTAAACTACTACAGGCACCCCTGCATTCATGATGCGGCGGACGATGTCCTCGGTGGAGTTGAGCAGCCCGCCGGGCGTATCCAGCTCTATGATGCAGGCCACGCTTCCCGCCTGCTCCGCCTCACTTATGCCCCGGCTGATATAGTCGGAGACCACGGGGACGATATTGCCCTTGACCTGCAGCACGCGGATTTCGCGCCCGTCGGCGCTGACATTACCTCCGGTCAGGGAAAGTATCAGCCCCAGCGCCAGGCAGAGTAGATAAACCGTCCGCAATACCAGCCTGAACATCACCTCTATATTGTATAACAGACGGCGCCGGGACGTTGAATAAATCAAGTATGGGGGTGCGGTGCGGCACCCCCGTACTGCGTAAGAAGGAGAACCCGGTACTACAAACCCGTGATGGGGAACTGGACTTCCGTGATATATTCTCTGGAATCCCGTACCTGCGCAGCTCCCCGTATATAAACCTCCCTGTTGGGAGCGGCAAGCCGGCAGCCGTTCCTCATCATCCAGGCGATGAGAATCTTATATGCCTCCTCGGATGTTTCAACCGTTCCTTTAAAAGTGATGCAGGCCGCCTTTTCCACGCGGGGAAGGTCCTTTACTTTAATTCTGTCCGAAGAATCGACCCTGCCCTCATAGGGCATAGCCACCTCTACATCGACTTCCTTTTCCCTGTATCCCATATCATGAAAAATTGCCAGAGGCGAGGGGGTCATCTTCACCTGCCGGCTCACCATGTAACTGACCAGTTCGACAAAAAGAGGATAAATATCGGCATAGGTGGGCACAGTCTGCCTCAGCGATGCCACCGCCTGTGCTTCCAGCGGTTTCACCACAACTTCATTTAAGGGCGAGGCTTCCTCCTTCCCTATTTGCTTGACCCATTCCTCCATCAGGCCCAGGCGTATCCGGTAGTCACGCAGGCGACTGCTGAGCTCGGCCTGCTTCAAATTTAGCAGTTGGATAATGTTTTCGTCCGACAGGTTGTTATCAAGCAGCCCGGATACCTCCTCCAGGGAAAGCCCGAGACCCTTGAAAACAATTATCTTGTTCAACCGGGGCAACTGGTCTTCCGAGTAGTAACGGTAACCGGTATATTTATCTATTTCCGCCGGCTTGAGCAGCCCGATTTCATCGTAATAGCGCAGGGCCTTGATCGTTACATGCCCCAGCCTGGCGAACTTGCCTATCTTGAGCATTTTAAGCTCTCCGTATAAATATTCCTCCATAAAGGCCTTTGCTTTTAGTATAAAGTCTCCCCCTAGGGTAGAGTCAAGGGGCGCCGTTGGTATCGGCGCTGAAATTTTTTCTGCCGGTTTTTATTATGGGAAACTGGTTTTTCATTAAATATCTTATCAGTTAGTTTATTTGAGCCATGCGGGTATGGTCTATTGCCAGGTATCATCCTATAATAGTGCACAAGGAGGTTTATTAAAACTGAATAAACCTGACCCAACCCCCGGGGGTCCTCGCCTTCTCAATTGAATACGTTCCAGCGATGTGCAGCGGGCGCCACTACCAGGTGGCGCCTGCTGCATTTTACGAAAGCTCTGTCACAGCCTTTTACTATTATGTCTAATTGAAGCTAAGTACATATTGGTGTAGAATTATCCAACTTCACAGAGGATATTTTTTATATGGAAAGCCAGAGGTGTAAAGGCGCGCGCGACCTGCTCGCGGAAGATATGGAACGCTTCCGCCAGGTGGAGGACGCCTTCCGTAACTCGTGTATCAACTGGGGCTACAGGGAGATCAAGACCCCCACCCTGGAATATATACACCTGTTCACCGCCGCGGGCACGCTTACGCCTGCCATGCTCAGCCGCGTCTATTCCTTCCTCGACTGGGACGGCTGGGGCGGAGAGCGCATCGTGCTGCGGCCTGACGGCACCATTCCCGCAGCCAGGCTCTACAGCGAAAATTTCAGCGGATCGAAGATCGCCCGCCTCTACTACGTAACCAACGTCTTCGCTTTCGAGGAAACGGGAAAGGAGAACCGCGAAAAGTGGCAGTGCGGCGTGGAGCTGCTGGGCGACGGCAACCCCACCTCAGAGGCCGAGATCATCGGCCTGGCGCTGGAAGTGCTCAATACGCTGGGATTGGCTAAAGCCAGCCTCAAGCTCTCACACGCGGGCGTGCTCAAGGCGCTCATAGCGGAGCTCAAGCTGAATACCGAGGAGAAGGCCGACCTGCTTGACGAGATACTGGAGGGCAACTGGCAGGCGCTTTCCAAAGTCAACGGCAATAAAAAAATCGCCGCCGCTGTCTCCACACTGATGAACCTCAAAGGCAGGTCCAGCGGCTTCCTGGTGAACCTGGCGGCCATGCCCGGTCTTTCCCGCAGCATCGTCCGCGAGCTGGAAGCCTTCGCTGGCGTCACCGGTCTCCTCGATACGCTGGGATATAAGTACGAGATCGACTTCACCTCCATCAAGGGCTTCGAGTATTACACGGGCCTTTGCTTCAAGATACGCGCCAACAACACCAAGGTCTGCAGCGGTGGCAGGTACGACAACCTTGTCGGCCTGGTGGGCGGCGGCAATGTGCCCGCCTGCGGCTTCGCCCTGTACCTGGATGAACTGGCCGCGCAGGTCAGGCCCTGGTCGCGGCAGAAGGCGGAAAAGACCGTCATCGTCAGGGTGGACAGCGCAGGCGCCGAGTCCGTCAAGGAAGCCTTCAAGCTTTCCGCGGCTCTGCGCAGCGCGGGACTGATCGCGGAGCTCGACTTCCGCGGCAGCCAGCTCGATGCGCGCTGGGAGATATCCGTCCAGGAAAAGAAACCGGGTTACACGGTTAAAGATAAAATTAAAAACCTGCAGAAGAAGGCCGCGGACACCAACGAGGTGGTCAATATAATCGGGGGTTTCGGGAAAGTTGGTTAGCGGCGTAGCGCAGGATACCAGGCTGGCATTGCCCAAGGGCGTAATGCTCTCCCGGACCGCCGAGTTTTTAAACAGCATCGGCCTGGGATTCGAGGACTATACCTCTAAAACGCGTATTTACCGGCTGCGCTCGCAGACCATGCCCTCGCTGTGCGCCAAGATGCTCAACGAGAGGGACATCCCCGTACAGGTGGCCATCGGCAACTACGACTTCGGCATCTGCACCTCCGACTGGCTGCAGGAGCTTCAGGCGAGGTACCCCGCCAGTAACGTGGTTAAGGTGTGCGATCTGGAATACGATACCGCCGGCATCTTCCTGGCCTTCAGCCGCAATGCCTCATTTACTGAAGATACACTGCGGGACAGCGATAGCACTGTGCGCATAGTGACGCAATATCCCGCGCTGGCAGAGTCCGCCGCATATAAAATGAGATTGAAAAAGTTCCGCATCTTCCCGCTGTGGGGATCGGCCGAGGCCTACCTGCCGGAGAACGCCGACCTCGCCGTCATCAGCGCCGCGGACGAGGCAGCGCTGGCTGCCATGAACCTGCGGGCGGTGAGGAAGATAGCCGACAGCAGCGCCTGCATTATTGCACACAGGGAAGGATTGCAGACCGCCGACTTCAGCCGCATACTGGCGGTTTTTTCGTCGGCGTTCACCGGCAGCGGCAAATCCCGCGTTAAAACGCCCGCGCCCTCCAGCGTAATTGACAACGATTACGCACCCGCCGCCGCGAACGGCAATATCTGGCTGGCGCTGGCCGACGGGCACCAGCAGGTGCACACTGCGGCCTTCCTGGAAAAGGCGGGCATCAAAATGCAGGGTTATTCCAAAGACGATATGCGGCGCCGGCCTGCGAGCAATATGGACGGCGTTAATATAAAGGTAATCCGGCCGCAGGACATGCCGCAGCAGGTGGCCAACGGCAACTTCGACCTGGCAGTCACGGGCAAGGACTGGCTGCTCGACCACCTCTACCAGTTCCCTTCCAGCCCTGTAGTGGAGCTGGCAGACCTGGGCTTCGGCAGGGTCAGGGTAGTCGCCGTGGTCGGTGAGGACGTCCCCGCCGATTCCATCGAAGGCATCAGGGAGCTGATCAAAAGCGGCAAACTAACGCCTCTCAGGATAGCTTCTGAATACGTCAATATCGCTGACAAGTACCTGCGCGACAGGCACATTGCGCGTTACCGGGTGATACCCACCTGGGGCGCCACCGAGGTTTACCTGCCCGAGGACGCCGACATGCTTATAGAGAACACGGAGACGGGACAGACGCTGGCCAGGCACAGGCTCAAGATCATCGACACGCTCTTCGAGTCCACCGCCTGCCTCATCGGCAACCGCCTGAGCCTGGATTCAACCGATAAGAGGGCCAAGATCGAGAAACTGGTTAAAATATTCCGCAGTATTGCAGGGTAAAATTGAAATGAAAGTAATCAAGGACATTAAGCAGGCGAAGAAGCTGCTGCAAAGGGCGGTGACCCACGATGTCACGGCCAGGCCGGGAGTTAAGGCAGGCACGGTCGAGGACACCGTCAGGGAGATCATTGCCAGTGTCAGGAAAGAAGGCGACGCCGCCCTCTTCGAGCTCACCGAGCGCTTCGACGGCGCCAGGCTTAAGTCGCTGGAGGTCGGCGCGCAGGAAATGGCGGCTGCCCGCAAGGCGGTCGACCCCGACCTGCTCAAAGCTTTGAAAGTCGCTGCAGCCAGGATTGAAAAGTTCCATAAGACCTGCATGCGTAAATACGGCAAAGGGTTTTTCGTGGAAGGGCTGGGGCAGCAGGTGCTGCCGCTGGAACGCGTCGGCATCTACGTGCCGGGCGGCACGGCAGCCTATCCGTCCACGGTATTGATGACCGCCATACCGGCCAAAGTGGCCGGGGTTAAAGAGATAATCATGACGACGCCCTGCGGCAAGGACGGCAGGGTGCCGATCAATACGCTGGCGGCCGCCGCAATTGCCGGGGTAAACCGGGTCTTCAGGCTCGGCGGGGCGCAGGCCATTGCAGCCCTCGCGCTGGGCACGGAATCCGTGCCTAAAGTAGACAAGATCTGCGGGCCGGGCAATATCTGGGTGATGACGGCCAAGAAGCTGGTCTACGGCATGGTGGATATCGATGCGCTCCAGGGCCCCAGCGAGGTGGTGATCATAGCCGACGGCTTTGCCGATCCCGCGCTGTGCGCGGCCGACCTCATCGCGCAGGCCGAGCATGACGCCATGGCAACCTCCATTTTTATTACAAACTCCGCTGCGCAGGCGGAAAAGGTGCAGTCGGAGCTCAGCAGGCAGCTGTCCAGGCTGAAACGCTACGATATAGCATCCAAGGCGTTGGAGACCAACGGCTATATTGTGATCGTGAAAAACCTGGATGAGGCCATCGAGCTGTCCAACCTCTTCGCGCCGGAGCACCTTTCGATGATGGTGAGGGACGCCCGGGAATACCTGGGGCAGGTCACGCATGCCGGCTGTATCTGCCTGGGCGAGTTCTCGCCTGTGGTGCTGGGCGATTATATAGCGGGCCCCAGCCATGCCCTGCCCACGGGAGGCAGCGCGCGCTTTAGCTCGCCGCTCACGGTACAGGACTTTCTCAAGGTAAGCAGCGTCATCGCGCTGGACAACAATGCGATTAAAGTCCTCGGGCCGCACGCGCATATCATGGCCACCAGGGAAGGGCTCACCGGCCATGCCCACGCGGTGCAGCTCAGGTTGAACAAGAAGAAGAACTAAGATGTTAACTGAAAAAGACGTTGAAAAAATGATACGCGCCAACCTCCGCAGCATGAAGGCTTACACACCCGTGGACCCGGCCGACGTGCTGAGGGGCCGCGCGGAGGTTCCCGCGGAGGAGACCGCCAAGCTGGACGGAAACGAGAACCCCTACGGGTGCTCTCCTCGCGTGCAAAAGGTTCTGGCGGAATGCTTCTTATATAACAGGTATCCCGACCCCGACCAGCGCGAGGTAAGGAAGGCGCTGGCAAAATATACGGGGATGAAGCCGGAGTATATCGTGGCCGGCGCGGGCAGCGACGACCTCATCGATATCATCCTGCGCCTCTTCATCGAGCCCGGGAACAGGGTGATCAACTGCCCTCCCACCTTCGGCATGTACCCTTTCTGCACGGAGATAGCCGGAGGGAAGGTGGTCAAAGTGCCGCGAAAAAAGGACTTCTCTCTGGATATAGCGGCGATCAAAAAAGCGGTTGACGCTAAAACCAGGGTCATCTTCATCGCCTCGCCCAACAATCCCACCGGGAACCAGGCCGGTGAGGCCGAGATTAAAAAGCTGCTGTCGCTGGAGCTGATCGTGGTCGTGGACGAGGCCTATGTTGAGTTCAGCGGCAATTCGCTGATTTCGCTGGTGCCGCAGTATGCCAATTTGATTGTATTGCGCACCTTCAGCAAGTGGGCCGGACTGGCAGGGGTGAGGGGGGGTTACGGCGTATTCCCC
>JAQUQM010000010.1 GCA_028716085.1 Dehalococcoidia bacterium
AAAAATGACAATAGCAAAGCATGCTTTTTCTATAAGGCCGAAAAGTATACCAACAATCGATTTATCCATCTGTATCTCCTCAAGTTAAGTATTTGATTTAAACCGGACAGACACTGCAGCAACCTGGCATGTCGTTATATTTTACACCTTCGATCCATTAAAAACAGCCCTTTTCCTATGTAAACGACAGCAAACCGACTGCCGATAACATCTAATAGTCATGTTTGTAGATGCATTATAGTGTTGTGGATAGTGAACATAGTAATCACAATAGTAAATCGAGTATAGACAACAAATAAAAATTATGGAAAAATTTCTTAATTTACTAGATTAAAGCACGCAAATACATTTGCGGCGCAGCGAGCATACGCCATTTCAGGTACGCCTTTTGATTAATCGGATGGTTAAAAATTCAGGGGTTAAACGGATGTTATAAAGATGGCGATATGATTTACTTGAGTAAGCGAAATAAGTAGGGCCTGCCAGATAGCAAAAAGAAAATAGACGATTAATAGACTGCTTAACAAGAGATATCAGGCAGGGCTGACAAGATAAAAAATCAGGAGTGCTACCATGAAAGAATCACAATCAATCGTAGTTCTAGTTTATGCACTTGTGGTTGTGGTGATTGTTACGGCAGGATTTATCTTCCAGAGACAACCTGTAGAAATTGAACGTACCTATCTTACTCCCCAGGAAGCAAAGCAGATGATTGATCAGAGCGGTGATTTGATAATAATCGATGCGTCGCGTTATTTTTATGAAAAAGGGCATTTGCCGGGCGCACTTAACTATCCCAAGTGCGCATTTGAAAGCGCAATCTCAGGACTTGATAAGTCTAAAACTTATTTAATTTATTGCCATGGATTCGGGTCACCGGCCTTAAGCGCCTATCGACTCAAAGATGCTGGATTTGATAAGGTATATACTCTTTTAGGCAATTACGGCGCATGGGTTGATGCCGGTTACCCTATCGAGAATTGAGATGATCTACTCTGTTCTCTACCTCCTCACATTTGTCGGGATATACTACCTCTGGAAGGCAGTGAAATATCCTGGCTTCGGTATAGCGGCACGCGTAGCTGTACCCCTGGCAGCGGCATCAGAAGAAGCTGTAGGTTCCTTGCTCGTGCCGGAAGCTGTCTCCCTGGCATGGCCCAGTATTAGAAGGAGGCCAGTGAAATAGAGGCCTGCAACCGAGCCGATAATGGGAAATATCAGTTTAAATATGTGAATTTTAAGAGATGCATCCAGTTGGAAACCAATCCAGAAGCATCCTCCCATGCACACCGGCATGATTATGAAGAATACGATAGGAAACTTGATAAAGAATTCAAACCAGGAAGTGTTAATATTTTGAAGTTTTTTCAACATAGCGACAACACCCAGCTTAATATTCCGAAGGCAGCAATGAATGCAGCAACGATACCGGAAGCTATTATTGCGGATACCAGCCCTACTATGTATTCATTACCATCCATGATAAACCTCCTTCTATTTATCTCCGCGGCCACCGGGCTTACCCCCGCCAGGCGTTGGCCCGGTGCCGTGGTTATTAACAACCTTTACGGTTTGTCTCCTGTTAGCTTCCCTGCGAACCTGCCAGTATTTGATCTTGTAAATATTTCAGACAAATATCCGGGTAATGAACCGCCAAGCCCTGAAGGAATCGCCGCCCCGGCTTTTTATCGCCAGTTAGAACGAGGCATAGCATCGACGGAGATATGCCCAACTTTGCTGCGAGCTTGGCGTTTGTCAGCTTTTCCTGCTGCATTATTTTGTAAAGTTCGGACTGCAATTTCACATTTACTATATTAAATGAAATATTTACTATTATCAATAGTTTTAGGGAAATTTGACATGGTTTTAAAAAAGATTTACTATGGTAAACCGATAGCTTTGGGGTGGGTGCTTGATGTTCTATGTTAGCAAAATATGTCAAGGAGACCCGCTTAAAAAGAGGACTATCGCAAGCAGAGCTGGCGAAGCTGGCCGGTCTGTCTCCGGCTTTTATATGCCGCATAGAAAAAGGAGATTATAAATCAGTTACAGTCGGTTCTTTGAACAAACTGTCCCGGGCCTTGAAGGTATCCATCGGAGATTTAAGCAACCTGGTCTTGAACAAAGGTCACCGGGAAGATTTGCTGCAGAAAACACCCTATGAGATAATTAATGAACTATCGCTTTCTTTGCCAGTAATCGTACCGGTTTATACTGCTTTTAATAGCAGGCAAATAATAGAATATGCCTTTGTGCCGAGGGAGTTGGCTACAAATGGGGGGAAAGAGATGAAGCTGATTGGCATAAAGTCCAATGACCTTGAGTATGATGATATCGTACATAGAGGCGATATCATGATATGCGGCAAGGACATACCACCCAGTCCCGGTGATCTCTGCCTGATCATGAACGGCGATCAAGTCACAATTGCCCCTTACAAGAAAAAAGATGATGTCTATGCCGTTATTGTGCAGGTAGTCAGAATGGTCAAGAAACTGGTCTGAATACGGCATCTATACAATATTCACCGGTCCATATTCCACCCGAACCTGTTATTTATATCCCGGATATAAGACTCATGACATAACTCTTCTTGCTGCATACTGCTATTTGAATTAACAAATCAGGAGAATAATAAAGGAGGCGCTCCGTGTGGAGCGCCTCCTTTCGTTTCTAGTCAAATTGTTTTAGTGCAGGTCCATTATCCTTTCTAATCCAGCTGGTAACGTCCTCTGGATGGTGATGGTTGAGCCCAAGGCTGGCTTGACCTGTAAATTGAAGGCATCGTTGTAGGTAAGATTGTCAGCCAGAGTATTACCATCCCCGAGATCATCGGTATCTATGGTAATTTCAAACTGCTCTCCCGGTTCCAGCAGGTTATCCCCGTCGTCGTTGCCAATGGCCTCCACAGTCCATTTCACGTTATTGATGTAGTCCGCAGCGGTTGTTAAACTGATAACACATTTATTGGTGGCGTTATCGCTGCCGTTGCAAGGGGTCATATCGATAGGGTTGCCTGCAATAGCATTCTTCACGGTGAAAAGGATCCTCTCTACGCAGGTCGTGGAATTATCCGTCATGGCAATCACAGAGCCGGAGATCTCCAGGTTGCTCTTTGCTTCGTTGAGGCCGGCATAGATGGTTTCCTTGCCCCTTTCAGCCGAGAACAGGCCTGCGCTCAGTACTGCGTAGCCAAAGACCGCAGCCACGGTGACGAATGCGATCAGGATGATAGCTGTTTCCAGGCCGGTCATGCCTCTTTCACTTCTGTGTAATTCGAACATTGCTTTCATTAATTTATTAAACATTTTAATTCTCCCTATTTACGCCTGAGTTTTTTACTTGCTCAGGCCATTCATTTTTCTAATTTAATACCGGATATTGAATTTTATTCTGTTCTCCTCCTTGATTTTGAGACCTATTCTATTGTATTGGATCGCGAGCAGTTACAGAATATATCTTAAAGCAGCGAAAATAAATGACCCATGTATCCTATTTCGTCCAGTACTATAGTACTTTTTACGTTTGCGCCATTGATAAATTGTTATCTTGTGCAATAGGGGAGCTAAGATGAATATGAATACGTACTACACCATAGAGAGAATACGGAACTCGTTTTGATCCCTCGTGGGGAATTGCTTGGATTGACGATGTAATCTGTTTAAACGAGAAGGTGAAGCCGAATCCTGGCGTATCAGTGCAGGTCCATATACCTGTCTATCTGGGGAGGTAATGTCCTTTGGATAGCGGCTGAAGCGCCGATTGACGGATTTACCTGTATGGTAAAGATATCGTTTGCCGTAAGGTTATCAGATAAGGAATTTCCATCTCCGAGGTCGGTGACATCAATAGTTATTTCGAATTGCTCGCCTGTTTCAAGCAGGTTGTCTCCGTCCGTTGCTCCCACGTCCTGTTTTGTCCACTTGGCGTTGCTGATGTTGCTGCCTGAGGTGATCAGGCTGATAACGCAGTTATTGGTAGCGTTGTCACTCCCGTTGCAGGGTGTCAGGTCAATGGGATTTCCGGCAACGGCATTTTTAAGCGTAAAGACCAGCCACCGCACGTTGGTATTGTCTTCACTCCGGGCAATAACCGACCCGGAGATCTCCACGTTGCTTTTTGCTTCGCTCAGACCGGCATAGAGTGTTTCCTTATCCCTCTCGGCTGAGAATAGCCCTGCGCTTAAAATGGCATAGCCGAAAACTGCCGCCACTGTAACAAAGGCGATCAGGATAATAGCTGTTTCCAATCCTGTCATACCTTGCTGATTACAGAGAGGACTACTCTTCAAGTCTGTGGAGTTTTCAGGCATATTAAATCCTGTGTGAGGTAGCAGCTATTTTGCCGAAAGAATTTAAACCTGCTTCAAATCCTGTGAAATTGAGACCGGTCCCGGTTAGTGAAGATCCATAACCTTATCTAAAGCTCCAGGCAAGGTTCGCTGGATCGTGATTACAGCACCGGTGGCAGGTTTTATCTGGATGTTGAATGCAGTGTTAGCAGTCAGGTTATCGGATAGGGCCTTGCCATCGCCCAGATCCGTCAGATCAATTGTAATCTGGCATTGTTCACCGGCTTCCAACAGATTGTCACTGGCGTCGGACGCCCATTGAATATTGCTGAGATAGGTTCCTGTCGTTGTAAAGTTGATGACGCATTTGTTCGTGGCGGTGGGCGTGCCGTCGCAGGGTGTTAAATTAATGGGATCGCCTCCGGCAGCGTTCTTCACGTTGAATAATATGGTGTCCAAATTCGTTGTATCGGTGCTTTTGCCTATGACTGAACCTGCGAGTTGCAGGTTACTCTTGGCTTCGGCTAAGCCTTCATAGATGGTCTCTTTCCCCTGCTCCGCAGAAAATAGGCCTGCGCTAAGAACAGCGTAACCGAAGACTGCCGCTATAGTAACAAAAGCGATCAGGATTATGGCCGTTTCCAGGCCTGTCATACCTTTTTCATTACTGCTGAAATTATTAAATATTTTCATTTTGCACCTTTCCGCCACGTGTTTTGCCAAAATTCTAACAATACAGACTGATTTACATAAGAACCTGACGGTATAAAGTCAATGACCCAAATGTCCCATTTTCATGTAGAAAATAGTACTATGAACAGGATCATAAGCTTGTACGGAATGATTTAGATAGTGTATGCGTGTGGACTAATGGAGTTCAGAGAAGCTGAGCTTGTCCAGCCGTTCGAAATTATGCCGTGATTCTATCCAGCGGATTGTGCCTGATCGGCCTCTCATTTCAATAGATTGGGTATCGGCTCCGCCGCCGAAGTAGCGCACTCCTTTGAGCAACTCGCCGCTGCTGATGCCGGTGGCAGAAAAGAATACATCGTCGCTGTCTATCAGATCCTCAATCTTATATACCTTATTCATATTAAATTCATCCTCTTTGGTCCGAGTTCTTTTGATATCAGGCGCCCAGGCTTTACATTGAATGCCTCCGCCGATGCAGCTTATTGCCGCAGCGGAGAGCACTGCTTCGGGCGTGCCGCCGATGCCCATTAACACGTCAATTTCCCTGTCCGGAAGTGCTGCCTCAATGCTGGCTTCGACGTCTCCGTCTGAGATAAGCTTGATTCTGGCGCCGGCGCTTCTGATCTCAGCGAGCAGCTGCTCATGACGCGGCCTGTCCAGAACCACCACGGTAAGCTCGGACATCTTCTTCTTTTTGGCAGCCGCGATGTTTTTAAGATTCTCTGCTACCGGGGCGTTGATATCAATGACGTCTTTTGCCTCGGCCCCGGTGGCGATCTTATTCATGTAAACGAATTCCCTGGGGCAATGCATGGTGCCTCTGGCCGAAAGCGCCACCACCGAGATGGCACCGGGCAGGCCACGGGCTACAAGATTGGTGCCGTCAACGGGGTCCACAGCAATATCAACCTTCAAGCTGGAGCCGTCACCGATATGCTCTCCAATAAATAACATGGGAGCGTGGTCTTTTTCCCCCTCGCCGATTACTACAATGCCATCCATCCTCACATAGCCCAGTGTATGGCGCATGGCTGTGACTGCCGCTTCATCCACCACGTTTTTCTCGCCTCTACCCAGGTAACGGGCTGCACTAAGGGCCGCAGCCTCGGTAACACGGACAAGCTCCATGGCAATGTTGCGTTCGATAGGCCCTTCAGAATTTTCAGCTTTCATAACAATCCCTGGATATCGGGTAAGTGAAACGAATGATAAATAATACCCCTATATTGGTTCGAATGTCACGCGGAAGGTTAGTATATGTGCTGACAGTGGTCGGGGTGGTCGGATTTGAACCGACGACCACCTGAACCCCATTCAGGTGCGCTACCAGGCTGCGCTACACCCCGTGTCTGTGGAACGAAAATATGTTATCATAAATAGGCAATTGCGGGCAATGTAAATTGCCTCAATTTTATTTTATTATTAAGAGGTTTTTGAATTGGCTGGAAAACACCGAAAAGAGAAGGTTGTCAGAATCCCTACCAAACATCAGCTTTCGAAATGGGAAAGACAGAAAAAAGTATCGCGCATCATAATCATCTGTAGCGCTGTTTTTGTTGTTGCGCTCATTGGATTGGTCGTCGCCGGTTATTATATGGAGCAGTTGGCGCCATACCAGAGAACGGTGATAAAGGTTAATGATGCCAGTTTTGACATGGTTTATTACATCAAAGCGTTGGATGCTTATACGAAGAGTCAAGAGGACGATGTTGTAAAACAATTAACTAATATCGCGGAAACAGCTATTCAGCAGGGCGCAGTGGTCAGGGAAAAAGCGGCAGACCTGGGCATATCCGCCAGCGATGATGAGGTAAGCAACGGGATCAAACAATTGAACATGGAAGATAACCTTGTTACCCGGGATATTGTGAAAGCCATGGTACTTTCACAAAAAATAGTGGAGGACTATTGTTTGCCAAAACAGCCTACTGCTGCGGATACCGTAGAAGTGCAGGCGATGCTTCTGGAAAGCAAAACCATGGCTGCTGACCGGAAACAAAAACTGCTTATGGGTGAAAATTTTACATTAATGGCATCAACACTATCGGTTGATCCAACAACACAGTCCAAAGGGGGCTATCTGGGCTGGCTGCCCAAAGGCTACGAGGACTATGCGTTTAAGGGCTCGGGCGACCTGGCTTTTAAAGATACTATGTATACGATGAAACCCAAGGAGATCAGCGATCCCATTTTTGATAATAATATAGAGAAGCCGTTTGGTTACTGGGTACTTGAAGTGATCGAGATTGACCAGACCAAGGGCAGGCACGCCGAAGGTATTTTATGCGCCAGCAAAGAGCAGGCTGAAGAAATAAGAATCAGGCTTGCGAACGGCGAAAACTTTGCTGACCTGGCAAAGCAGTATTCTCAGCATGCCAGCAAGGATAGTGGTGGTGATCTCGGTTGGAGAGTTCCGGGAACTACGCAAGGCATGCTTGACAGGATGATTGCCTCGTTACAGCCAAATACTGTCAGCGATGTATTAAGGGACGATAGTGTTAAAACCAAAGGTGGTTACTGGATAGTGCAGGTGCTCAATAACCAGCCGGACCGCCCTTTGGATCAAGATGTACGGGATAAACTGGCAGATAAGTGTTTTAGTGAATGGCTCAACGATCAAGCTAAGAATGCCAGGATAGAAAACCTGATGACTCAGGATGACAAAGATTGGGCAGTTCAACGTTTAATAAACAGCAGGAAAAAGTAGGATTTGATCAAGAAAAGACCGATTAACGTAGGTTTGATGGGCATCGGCACCATCGGCAGCGGAGTTGCCAGGGCAATCACTGGTAAAAAGAAGGCCCTGGCACGTCAGGCGGGCAGTCCTCTGGTGCTCAAAGCTGTGCTGGAAAAAGATATTTCCAGGCATGGCATTCTGGGCATTGATAAAGATATATTTCTCACCGATTTTGATAAATTTATCAGCAGGGATGATATTGATATTGTAATCGAGCTTATCGGTGGTGAATATCCTGCGTACGACTATGTGAAAAAGTCACTGATAAGTGGCAAACATGTTGTCACCGCCAACAAGGAATTGATGGCCAAACATGGCGCTGAACTGCTTACAATTGCGCACGAACACCATGCGGGACTAAGATTTGAGGCCAGCGTAGGCGGCGGCATCCCTCTGATTTCGCCGTTTCAGCGTGATCTGGTTGCCAACGATATCCAGGCTATATACGCTATTTTGAATGGTACAACCAACTACATCCTCAGCAGAATGGCGCATGATAACCTGGATTTCAGTGTAGCCTTGAAGCAGGCTCAGAAGCTGGGGTATGCGGAAGCTAATCCCGCCAACGATATCAGCGGGCTGGATGCTGCTTATAAGCTGGGTATTTTAACTTCACTGGCTTTTGATATGGCAGCCAATTTCAATCAGATTTATTTCGAGGGTATCTCACGCCTGAAACCGCGTGATTTCCGTTATGCCAGTGAACTGGGATACGCAATCAAATTGCTGGCAATTGCCAAACAGTCGAATAATGGAGTGGAAGCCAGGGTCCATCCCGTATTAATACCGGCAGAATCTCTACTGGCAAAGGTGGACGGCGTTTACAATGCCATTTATGTGAGCGGTGACCTGGTTGGTAACGTCTTATTCTACGGTCAGGGGGCGGGTCCATCTGCTACATCCAGCGCCATTATTGCCGATGTAATCAATATTGCGCTTAATATTAATACGAAACGGGATAACGCACCCAGGTTTATACCGGTAAATACTTCCGGTATCAAGCCTATGTCTGACATTGAATCGAGATATTATTTCAGGATGAGCGTGCTTGACCAGGCTGGAGTGCTGGCGCAGATCTCGACAGCTATGGGCAATCAATCCATCAGCATATCGTCTGTTATCCAGAAGGAATCGGATCCGTCAAATAAGACAGCCGAAATTGTGATTATGACCCATTATGCGAAGGAAAGCGCTGTGCAGAAGGCCATGAAAACAATTAATAAGCTTACAGTTGTTAAGGAGATCAGTAATTTTATCAGAGTTGAGGCATTTCAAATATGATTAAAGGAGTATTACAGCAGCACAGGGAATATCTCCCTATTACTCCTGCCACACCCATGATTTCTCTGGGAGAAGGTGATACACCACTGGTGAAATCGGTTAATCTTGCCAGAGAATTAGGCGTGGGAGAACTTTATTTCAAACTTGAAGGATGCAATCCCACCGGTTCCTTCAAGGACAGGGGAATGGTTGTTGCCATGGCCAAGGCGATAGAAGCGGGCAGTAAACAGGCTATCTGCGCCTCCACCGGCAATACCAGCGCCTCGGCTGCTGCCTACGGCGCCCGCTTCGGGCTTAAAGTGACAATTCTGGTTCCCAAGGGTAAAATTGCAGTGGGGAAAATGGCCCAGGCAATTGCATACGGCGCCGAGATTATAGCCATTGAAGGGAATTTCGACCAGGCTTTGAAAGTTACCCGAATTCTGGCGGAGAAACATCCCATAACCCTGGTAAATTCTTTGAATCCCTTCCGCATTGAAGGCCAAAAAACTTCGTCCTTTGAAATCATCGATGATCTCGGATATGTACCCGATTATCTCTTTTTACCAGTCGGCAATGCCGGGAATATTACCGCCTACTGGAAGGGTTTCAAGGAATGGAAGGGTATAGGGAAGGTAGATAAAACACCCGTAATGATGGGCTTTCAGGCCGAGGGGGCAGCTCCGATTGTAAAGAACATGATTGTGGAAAACCCCCAGACTATTGCTACAGCTATACGCATCGGTAACCCTGCCAGTTGGAAGAGCGCAGTGGCAGCCAGGGACGAATCCGGCGGCATAATCGATAGCGTTACTGATGATGAAATACTGGCTGCTTACAAGCTTCTGGCAGGTAAAGAAGGCGTGTTCGGCGAGCCTGCTTCTGCTGCACCGCTGGCGGGTTTGATTAAACTGGTTAAGCAGGGAAAGAGTTTCAACGGTAAAAAAATCGTTTGTATTATCACCGGAAACGGTTTGAAGGATCCGGATATTCCCACCAGGTATGTCGAACCATTTCCCGAGTTGCCTGCTGATCTTGATGTCATCGAAAAGCATCTTGGCTTGAAATAGCTTTTCATATCAGGAGGGTTGCCATGCTGAAGGTTGTTGCGGAGCACGCGGGCGCATTCTATCAACATTATCCCAGAGTTGCTGCTATTGTCACGGCCAGTAGCGGGGGCAGAAAAAACGCCATGGCGGTAGCATGGCACAGCTCAATTTCGTTCAAACCGCCGGTGTATGGAATCTCTATAGCGCCTAAAAGGTACACATACCAGTTGATCTCCGAAAGCAAGCAGTTCGGCATCAATTTTGTGCCTTATGAAAAAGCGGAAATGATTGCCGCCGTAGGAGGGAGCAGCGGCAATATGATTGACAAATTTTCCGAGTTTAACATAGCTGAGGATAAATCCATAAAGACAGAGGTTCCCATCCTGAGGGATGCGTATGCTGCCTATGAATGCAAAGTCATAGATAACAAGGTATTCGGAGATCACGCCTGGATTATTGGTGAAATAATAGCTGTGCATGTAGCTGAAGGCGTTTTCCGTGCAAATGGCATGCTTGATCTCAGCCAGGTCCATCCGGCCCTTTATCTCGGAGGAGAGACTTATTGCTCTACGGATGTAAGCTATGTAAAATTTCTTGACAGGGAAAAATACGGCAAAAAATAGAATTCGGCAAATTGGTTCTAAATGCTGGATGAAGAAAGAATAAAAGCTTCGATAAGGGCGATTATCGAAGCAATTGGCGAAGACCCTGAACGCGAGGGGTTGGTAGATACCCCGCAACGTTTAGCGGAGATGTATGCCGAGCTGTTCTCCGGTATTCACACGGATGCAACGGAGATACTGGCTACCGGTTTTTCAGCCGGTCATCACGAGATGGTGATCGTCAGGGATATCCCCTTCTATTCAATGTGCGAACATCACCTTTTACCCTTCTACGGAGTCGTACATATAGGTTATATACCCAATGCGGCCGGCCGGGTAGTTGGAGTGAGCAAGCTTGCCAGGGTGGTGGAAATATATTCCCGGCGGCTGCAACTTCAGGAAAGAATGACCAAACAGATAGCGGATATTATTATGCAGTCGTTGAAGCCTGATGGGGTTGCCGTGGTCATCCAGGCGGAACACCTTTGCATGACGATGCGCGGGATTAAGAAGCCCGGGAGCAACGTGGTTACCTCTGCCATGCGGGGGATATTTGAGAAGCGTTCGGTCACCCGTGCGGAATTCCTTTCACTGGTGCAGGGTAAATAAGTTTTCCTATCTGGTTTTTTCCTGAACTATGATGCCGTCGCGCAGATAAACAGTCCGCTTTGTGTAGTTTGCTATATCTTCTTCATGTGTAACTATCACAATTGTAATACCTTTCTGGTTGAGCTCCTGCAAAAACGACATAATGCTCTGGCTGGTATGCGTGTCAAGGTTTCCCGTTGGCTCGTCAGCAAGTATCAGCGCAGGATTATTGACCAGCGCCCGGGCAATAGCTACCCTCTGCTGCTCTCCACCCGACATTTCGCTTGGTTTATGACCTGCACGTTGTGCTATCCCTACCAACTCGAGTGCCTTCATGGCCCTCGTGCGTCGATTTTTAGTCTCTATATAGATTAAGGGCAGCTCAACATTCAATATGGCATTAAGTCTCGGCAACAGGTTAAATGATTGAAATACAAAACCGATCTTTTTATTTCTTATATTTGCGAGCTGATTGTCGGTCATACTGCTTACATCGATGCCATCCAGAATATATTTGCCAGAACTCGGCCTGTCCAGACACCCCAGTATATTCATCATGGTGGATTTTCCGGAACCCGAAGGACCCATGATAGAAACCATTTCACCTGCTTCGATATTGAGATTGATATGATCCAGAGCCTGCACCTTCACATCGCCGATTTCATAGATTTTTACCAAATCTACCAGACGAATCATTCCAGCCTCCCTTCCGAATATATATTTTTATTTTACTTCACTGTTTCAACCAGTACTACTTCGCCTTCTTTGGCTCCGGAAATAATTTCAGTGAAGCGCTTGTTTTGCAGGCCGGTTTTTACAGGTCTTTTTTCGGTAACGGCTTTTTCAAGATTGACTACCACATCCACCCAGTAGTCACCCGATAGCCCTTTAATAGCACGGTTGGGTACCATCAGTGCATTATCGCGTTTGCCGACTATAATGTCAGCCGTAGCGGTAAGCCCGCCTCTGAGCTCAACATCCTCAACAGGGTCGAGATAAATTTCAACAGGGAAATTTACGACACCGCTTTGAAGCGTGCCGAAGGGAGAGACGAATGTTACTTTGCCGGTAAGATTCTTCCCGGGAAGGGCGTCTATGGTAAGGATGGCTTCCTGTCCGACTTCTACTTTAGTTATATCGATTTCATCAATAATGCCTGTCATCCTGACTGTTTTGGTGTCAACCAGGTGTACGGCGGTCTTTGACGCATAGTCGAACTGGGAAAGCTGGTCGTTGATCTTGACGTCGACTGCCACAACCGTCCCGTCGAAGGGAGCCAGTATCTCAGTTTTCAGCAGTTCCTGTTTGGCTTTATCCAGGTTTATCAGCGCCGTCTCAATGTTTATATTATAAGTACGAAGCAATTGCGGGTTGAGGCCTGCCCTGTAGATGGTCTCATTCTCGTCCAGTACCATATTAGCCATCAGAAGATCATGTTCAGCCATGCGAAGCTTCTCAGAGAATTTAACCCGGTCAAAATCATCCTGCGTCAGCATTCTCTGCAACTCGGTTATTAAATCCAGGGCCTGCCTTGAGATGGCAAGTGAAGTGGAAGTATCGGGATATGTATACGCGCCCGGCAAACGGGAATTGTTCTTGATGATGCCATGCGTATCTTCGAGAGTTGCAGATAGTGAATCCAGCTCTTGCAGGGCGGAGGAATAATCTCCATTTTCGATTAATCTCTGCTCATTACTAATTTTTTCAATTACTTCATCGAGAACGGCTACTATACGTTTAAATTCGGGGAAGGAATCTATTTTTTGCTGGATATCAGTGTACTGGGTTTGCAGGGTATCCAATTTAGGATCGGCGTAAACAGATCTTGCGGCTTGAAGGTCATACTTGGCGAGGGAGATATGGGAAGACGAGTCATAATATTTCTTTTCAATCAATAATAATCTGGCCTGTATCAATTCGTCCTGGGCCTGCTCGAAGCGCATGAGCGCTGTGGCAAGGGAGTAGAAGGTGGGATATCGCGTGCCGCAGCATGATTGAAGTACATTATTGAGAGCCAATTCTACGCTGTATTGCGCTGCCTCTACATTCAATAGTTCAGTGGTGTCGTCGAGTTTGGCAAGAAGTGTTCCCGCCTTGACTAGTTTACCTTTATAATTCTCGGCCGGTATTTCTTTGACCGTCCCAGGAGTACCGAATTTTAGCTGTACTTCGTGGGGCATATCAAGATTACCGTCGGATGAGACCGAAAGTATGAGGTCCCCCCGCGTCACAGGAGCAGTCTGCTCAGGCAAGATCTCCTTTTTTTGCTGGGCGCAGGAAGTTAAACCGAATGTCAGCAGTATGCACCAGGTAATAATGACCTGTAATATATTTTTCATAAACGTCAATTCTTTATACGATTGGTAACTACACAAAACAGCTTGGGATTCAGATACTGCAGAATCATGATCCTCCCGCTTATATACATAGTTTTAGCAACGTCAAAGATCCGGCCGGCTTATTCTATCACCTCATCAACCGACCATTTTTCGTTTATCCATACACCCATTACCGTACGCAAGGGTAATTTCCACGAACGAATTTGCTTGAGGCATTCTTTCACCTGCCTGATATGCTCTTCTTTGGATACGGGATTTCCAGCGCAATCGTGGTGTGCCACTACTATAACCGTATCTGATCCGTGTGCGTTTACGGAGATGAGAAGGCGTGACTTAATTGATTCAATCTGTTCTGCTTTCCCCCCCGAGAGTATCTTGTCGGGGCCGGGTTCTGTAACCATATCCACAAAATCCAGAGAATATTTCTCTTTGAGCCAGTTAATTACCGGTAATTGTGTTCTGCCGTCCATGCAGTTGATTGCAGTGCCGAATTTACCTTTATGCATGTTTATCCTTTCTTTTAGATAGTATTCTTTATATACCGGTGTGCCAAAAAAAGTGCAATTTTATAGCTGTCCGCTGATACCCAGATAAGCAAAATAGATTGCGAATACAACTACAGTTATAAGAGCTACTGCTGCAGCGAAGATGACCACCCGGAAGACCTCAAATTTTTTCCCTAAGAATCCGCCGAGAGATAACACCAGACATGATAGCAGGACTACTGCAAAAATATATGTTACTGTTTTAGGGTCTGGCATCTCTACCTCCTCATTTGTTAATTATTCCATCGATGGCGAGGATAGCTACGATTAATAATACGCAAATAGCTATCAGTATTATCCATAGCAACGATTTGCCTGGTCTGCCCTTTGCTTTCTTCGTTTCTCCTGCTTTTGATACCCCAACCGGCTCCAAGCTCTTTTCGGCAAAGGCCGGGAGCGGTTCAAAATTCGTGTTTTCTTTCGAGGCTGCCTGTTGCTGTGCTATTCCCCAGTATAATAGGTCACCGCAATTGGGACAATGTGGATAGCGGTTATCCACCGGCGTATTGCAGACCGGGCAATTATAAATAAATCTTTCACCACACACTTTACATGCAGGATCACCTAAAGCATTGTAGTTAAAGCACACTGGGCATTGGAAATTAGGCATCATGTTGTTAAGCTCTCATATCGCAGCATGTTTTTACCTGAAAGTAAATCACAGACAATATCATTCCACCATGGTAACAAAATAGTAAGCGGCGTAGATAGCGAAGCAAACAACGGCAATCAGCGCAACAACACCGGCGAAAGTAACCAGCTTCCCCAGATCGGTTTTCTTGCCCAGGAACGCCCCCAGGGCCAGGAAAATGCAAAAGCCGAGTATAGCGAACAACATTATTGCCAGTGATTGTGACTCAGGCATAATGACCTCCTTACCACGCTTTTCATATTATTTGTCAAATTTCAATAATTCTCTTGCGCAAATCTCGGTATATCATTCGCCCATGATTTGCAGGATGATCTCCCTTGACCGGGGCCTGACGTCGAAGTCCACGATAATGATCTGTTGCCAGGTACCCAGGGTCAAACGTTTGTTAATAAACGGAATAGTAATAGAAGCTCCCTGCAGAGACGCTCGTATGTGGGAGTGACCATTGCCATCACCCCAGGCTTTATTATGTTCATAGTTTATATTAGAAGGAATTACCCTGTCCCACATATCCTTCATATCCATCATTAATCCTGGTTCAAACTCAATAGTTGTGATACCGGCGGTTGAACCGGGAATAAACACTGTTACGGAGCCGTTGCTTACCCCTGAATTATTAACTTCTCGGGCAATGTCTGAAGTGACATTAATGGTGTCACCCTGTCCGTTGGTGCTTATCTGGATTCTTTTACATGTAACCGTCATATTTTAACCTCCTGCCATATTATATCTTCTATATCAAAAACAGGACCTTCTTTGCAAACCCGCTTCATACCATTTTTGGTTTTTATACTGCACCCGTAGCAGGCGCCAAAACCGCAGCCCATGCGAACTTCGAGGGAAATTTGAACCGGGATTTTATCCCGGGAAAGGAGTGTTTGTCTGTTCATGGCTCGATACATAGGCTGAGGCCCACATGCAAAAACCTGATCGGTACTATGAATATATTCATTTATTAAATCCGTGACCCGCCCTTTTCTGCAGCTATCGGTTTTTCTTCCGGACTCCACTGCAAAAAAGGCTCTAATCCCTGATGGCAAAAGTTGTTCCGGATAAAGGCCGGCTGAAGTTTTAGCACCGATTAACATGATAACAGATTTCTTTAAGGATGTTGCGTACTCTGCTAAAAATACCAGGGGAGCTATGCCTATGCCGCCCGCGACCAATAATAATTTACGGGCCGAGGGCAATATGCTAAAACCGTTGCCTAACGGGCCAATAATGTCTAGATAGCTGCCTTCCTCTATGCCGGAAAGCCAGAGCATGCCGTTGCCGGAGCCGGGGTTTGTTTCAACATCATGGCCCAGGGGTATTATTTTTTTCTGGCTGTGTGGTGAGGAAAAAAGAAAGTCGATTTCTCCTGAACTATGAACCCTGTGAATGCTCAGCGGACGCCTCAATAAAGTATCTGTACCGCATTTGATCATGGCAAACTGCCCCGGCATGCATTCTCGAGCCATGCAGGGCGCATTAACACGCATTAAATGGTAATTTATATCCCGGTAGTTCAGTATCAGGTTATTGGATATGACCAAAGCAGTAATGCTGTTCACTCAAGTGATCCTTCAGGTTATTAAATATCTGCGTGGTAGCTCTGTAACGATTTTACATCAGGCTTGCTTTTTCGATATGCTGCAATCCCCTTTACTGCTGCGGCAGCGGCGGCCAGGGTGGTTATATAAGTGACTTTATATTTAATAGCTGCTTTACGTATGTATGAGTCATCGTACGAACTGAGCTTGCCGCTGGGTGTATTGATTACAAGCTGGATTTCGCCGTTCATAATCCCATCAACGATATTGGGCCTTCCTTCATGCTGTTTATTGATTACCTCCGATTCCACACCGTAGCCGGCCAGAAATTCGCTGGTGCCCCTGGTCGCCTTAATTTTAAAACCGAGATCGGCAAACTGCCTGGCAACGTCCAGAGCTACCGGCATCTCTTTATCCATGAGGCTCATCAATACCGTGCCGTTTTCCGGAAGCCTTTGTTTGGCGGCGTCCTGGGCTTTATAAAAAGCAAGGTCGAAGGATTCCGCCATGCCCAGTACCTCGCCTGTGGAGCGCATTTCCGGTCCAAGCACAGGATCAACCTCCGGGAACATGTTGAAGGGGAAGACGGCCTCTTTGACTCCATAATGAGGTATCTTTCTTTGCTTCAGCCCGAGATCGGAGAGTTTTTTACCCAGCATTACCTGTGTGGCAATGCGCGCCATGCGCACATTGCATACTTTGGATACCAGCGGGACCGTGCGTGAAGCTCTGGGATTGGCCTCAAGCACGTAAACCTTATCCCCGGCTATGGCATATTGCATATTCATCAACCCGACGACGTGCAGCTCTTTGGCAATAGTTCTTGTATATTCATTCAGCGTTTTAATGTGCCTGTCGGGTATGGAAACAGGAGGTATGGCACAGGAAGAATCCCCGGAATGGATGCCCGCCAGTTCGATATGTTCCATAATAGCGGGTACAAACGCGTCAACTCCGTCTGCGATGGCATCCGACTCCGCCTCAATGGCATGTTCAAGAAACTTATCGATTAATATGGGACGGTCCGGAGTCACACCCACTGCAGCACGGACATATTCTTTCAGCATTTCCTCATCGTGAACCACCTGCATGCCTCTTCCGCCGAGGACATAAGACGGCCTTACCATCAGCGGATAACCGATGTGCCTGGCAACACGCAGCGCTTCCTCCATGTTGCTGGCCATGCCTGATTCAGGCATGGGGATATTCAGTTTCATCATCATTTCACGGAAGCGGCCTCTATCCTCGGCAAGGTCGATAGTTTCAGGCGTTGTGCCCAGTATTTTCACGCCGGCCTGGTTCAATTCGTTCGCTATATTCAGAGGAGTCTGTCCGCCAAACTGCACAATAACACCCTCGGGCTTTTCTTTTTCATAGATACTCAGTACGTCCTCCACTGTCAGCGGTTCGAAATAAAGCTTATCAGAAGTATCATAGTCGGTGGATACTGTTTCAGGGTTGCAGTTGACCATAATTGTTTCGTAACCTTCGTCACGCAGGGCAAAGGCGGCATGGACACAGCAGTAGTCGAACTCGATGCCCTGTCCGATGCGGTTGGGCCCGCCCCCGAGCACCATTACCTTCTTTCTAGTGCTGCTGGTTGTCTTGTCCGGGGCATTATAGGTAGAGAAGTAATAGGCCGCGTTTTCCACACCGCTGACGGGGACCGGCTCCCATGCCTCTGTAATTCCCAGGGAAACGCGCTTCTCACGGATCTTTTTCTCAGGTATCCCGAGCAACTGCGAGAGATAGCGATCGGCAAAACCATCCTGCTTGGCTTTTTTCAGCAGTTCATCGGGTAAGGCCTTGCCTTTATATTTGAGTATTTGCTCCTCGAGTTCGACCAGCTCTTTCATCTGTGTGATGAAGTACGGCTTAATGTAAGTTCTTTCGTAAAGCTTCTGGACATCGGCGCCTTTCCGCAACGCCTCGTACATGATGAACTGACGTTCGCTGGAAGGTTCTTTTAACATCTCCATCAATTCATTTAGCGATCTTTTATTGAAGTCTGCGGCAAAACCCAGGCCGTATCTTCCGATTTCCAGCGATCGGATAGCTTTTTGCAGGGCTTCTTTGTAGGTTTTCCCGATGCTCATTACTTCACCCTCAGCACGCATTTGTGTGCCGAGCTTATCCTGGGCGTCCTTGGATTTCTCAAATGCCCAGCGGGCGAACTTGATTACTACGTATTCACCTGAAGGCGTGTATTTATCCAGTGTCCCGTCGCGCCAGTAGGGTATCTCGTCGAGGGTCAAACCTGCAGCGAGTTTGGCTGAGATTAGAGCGATGGGGAATCCCGTAGCTTTGGAAGCCAGCGCCGAGGAGCGTGAGGTTCTGGGATTAATCTCAATGACCACCACGCGCCCTGTCTTCGGGTCATGTGCAAACTGTATATTGGTGCCGCCGATTACGCGTATCGCTTCTACGATCCTGTAGGAGTAATCCTGCAGCCGTTTCTGAAGCTCAGGCGATATGGTGAGCATGGGCGCCGAGCAAAAAGAATCACCTGTATGCACGCCCATAGCATCGATATTTTCTATGAAACAGACCGTTATCATCTGGTTCCTGGAATCACGGACTACTTCGAGTTCGAGCTCTTCCCAGCCCAGTACTGATTCTTCTATGAGGACCTGCCCGATCAGGCTTGCGGAGATACCCCTGCTTGCTATGGTACGCAGTTCTTCCACATTATAGACGAGGCCGCCTCCCGTACCTCCCATGGTATAAGCCGGGCGGACGACTACGGGGTATCCCAGCTCCCCTGCTACCCGTTCTGCGTCTTCTATGCTGTAGACAGCCTCACTTTTGGGCATTTCGATGCCCAGGCTGTTCATTGTTTCTTTGAAAGTGATCCTGTCTTCGCCGCTCTTTATGGCATCGACATCTACCCCGATTACCTCCACCCCGTATTTTTTTAACACTCCCAGTGATGCCAGCTCCGAGCTGAGATTCAGGCCAGATTGGCCTCCCAGGTTGGGCAACAACGCGTCCGGGCGTTCCTTCTCGATTATTTTTGTCATCATCTCGGCTATGAGCGGTTCGATATACGTAACATTCGCCATCTCGGGGTCCGTCATAATAGTGGCCGGATTTGAATTGGCCAGAACGATCTGATAGCCCAGGCTGCGCAGGGCTTTACAGGCCTGGGTGCCTGAATAGTCGAACTCACAAGCCTGGCCGATAATGATAGGCCCCGAACCTATAATCATCACTTTATGGATATCGTTTCTTCTCGGCATGCCTCTCCTTTCTCATTTTGATAATATTTTGTTGCCTGGAATTAGTTCAAATGCTTTTTGATCGGCCGGGTGTTAAACAGCCCTTGCTCTGTGCGGCAACTTTCCCTGTCATACTTAACCGGTAACCTCAAGCATGCTGTCCCGATAGGCAAAGTTCCCCTGGAATATGGTGGCTGCCACTGACCCTTTCAGATCAATCCCGTTGAATGGCGTGTTTTTACCCTTTGAGTAAAAGCTGCGCGCGTTGACCTTCCATATCTTGTTTAGATCAAGCAGAACAATATCTGCAGATGAGGACTCCCTGAGAGTCGCTGTAACTCCGTATTTTTCCCCTATGATTCCAGCCGGCTTATGGGTCAGGCAGGCAAGCAGTGTTGTCAGCTGAATTTTTCCTGTGTTTACCAGCGTCATCAGGACGCCGAAGGCTGTCTCAAAGCCGCTTATCCCGAAGGCGGCGGTGTCTAACTCACACAGCTTATCCTCGGTGGAATGAGGTGCGTGGTCGGTGGCAATAGCATCGATGGTCCCGTCGTTTAAGGCACGGATTAAAGCTTCGATATCGCTCTGCGATCTCAGCGGGGGATTTACCTTGGCATTGGTGTCATAAGCCAGAGAGATTCCGTTTTTTGCAATATTTTTTAAAACCGCCTCTTCGGTCAAAGTCAGATGGTGGGGGGTGGCGTCCGCTGTTATATGGATGCCTTCTTTTTTTGCGTTTCGTATCAGCTCGACCGAGCCTGCCGTGCTTACGTGCGTGATATGCAGCCGGGTACCGGTCATCCTGGCCAGGGCGATATCGCGTGCAACCATGGATTCTTCGGCTGCAGCGGGAATTCCCTTCAGTCCCAGGCGTGCAGCCACCCAGCCGTCATTAATCTGGCCGTCCCTGGATAACTCGGTATCTTCGCAATGGTCAATGATCAGGGTATTCAGAGAAGCGGCGTATTCCATAGCCAGAGACATAACACGTGAATTGGTTACCGGGCTGCCGTCGTCGCTGAAACCCACGCAGCCGGCGTTGGCCATTTCCATCATCTCAGTCATTTCTTTTCCAGCCCTGCCTTTGGTAATGCAGCCTACTGGTAACACACGGATAACGCCTTTACGGGCAGCAGTGTTGTTTACATAATCAATGGAAGCCAGGTTATCCAGCGGCGGATTTGTATTCGGCATGCAGCAAACCGTAGTGAAGCCCCCGTGAGCTGCGGCAGCTGTTCCACTTTCTATGGTTTCCTTGGCCTCGAAGCCCGGCTCGCGAAGATGACAATGGACGTCAACGAATCCGGGGCAGGCAATAAGCCCGCTGGCATCGATAATCGGGATGCCTGTTTCCTTGACATCTTTGCCGATGGATTTAATTTTCCCCTGGGAAACCAGGATATCTCCTGTAGTGTCAATATCCTGTCCGGGATCAATGATGTGCGCATTCTTTATTAATAAATCAGGAGACATCAGCGGATTTTACCTCCTGTTATTAAATACAGCAGGGCCATCCTCACCGCCACCCCGTTGGTAACCTGCTCCTCGATCAATGACTGACTGCTGTATGCCACCTCATGGCTGATTTCGATTCCCTCGTTCATGGGGCCGGGATGCATTACGATAGCTCCGGGCTTGGCAAGGGAAAGCCTTTGCGGTGTCAACTGGTAGAGCTGAATATATTCGCGGATGGAAGAAATCAGGCCGCTTTGCTGCCTCTCTTTTTGCAGCCTTAACGGCATCACGGCGTCGGCATCCCTGATTGCAACGTCAAGATCGTGCTCAACCGTCACATGATCCAGGCTGCATTTCTTGAGCATGGCATGCAGGCCGTGCGGCAAAAGTGTGGGGGGTGCGCAGAGGGTCAGTTTTACGCCCAGTGCCTTCGTGGCCCATATATTTGATCCGGCAACGCGGCTGTGCGTTATATCCCCCACAATTACGACTTTTCGGCCGTTCAGGTCACCCAGATGCCGTCGTAAAGTATACATATCGAGAAGGCCCTGGGAAGGGTGTGCGTGACACCCATCACCGGCGTTGATGATGCTTGTCTCCAGGTTTTGAGCAGCTATATAGGGCGCTCCGGAGCACGGGTGCCTCATGACAATGGTATCCACACCCAGCGCCTGCAGCGTGCGCAGGCTGTCGATAAGGGATTCCCCTTTGGCCACGCTGCTTTTAATGGAATCCAGGCTGACGGTGTCGGCGCTGAGATATTTGGCCGCCAGTTCAAATGAAGACCTGGTCCTGGTGCTGGGTTCGAAAAACATGGTGGCGATGGTTTTGCCGCGCAGGGTCGGCACTTTTTTAACGTCCCTCGAGATCACTTCGCTCATCGCGTCGGCAATTTCAAAGACGAGGTTCACTTCATCGCAGGAGAAATCGTCCAGGTCCAGGACGTGTCTGTGCTGCCACAGCTCTATGGAAAGGGATGGGAACGATTCGTGGCCTGAGACACTTAATTTTGTTTCATTCACGTTCATCACCTCCTCCGTCGCCCGGTTTCATCACAGTGACCTTGTCCACGTCATCCACTTCACTGATATATACTTTTATCTCTTCATTACGGGCTGTAGGTATGTTTTTACCCACGAAGTCGGCCCTTATGGGAAGCTCCCGGTGTCCCCTGTCAATGAGCACGGCCAGTTGTATGGTCTCCGCCCTTCCCAGGTCCATCAGAGCGTCCAGCGCTGCGCGGATACTACGCCCAGTGTAGAAGACATCGTCGACCAGGATAACGTGTCTGTTGGAGATATCGAAGGGGACGTTACTCTGCTGGACGACGTGTTTAAAACTCAGGGAGGAAACATCGTCCCTGTAGAGAGTAATATCGAGCGAGCCGACGGGAGCGTCTACTTTTTCCATGTCGAGGATGATTTTGGCCAGCCTTTGAGCCAGGGGGACACCGCGCGTCTTGATGCCTACGAAAACAACGTTGGAGGCGCCCTTATTCCGCTCTACGATCTCGTGTGCGACGCGGACAAGGGCTCGTTCGATATCGGCTGAATTAAGCAGAACCTTTTCGGGCATTAAAAAACCTCATGCCATCGCTGGCAAGAGGTCACATCTATATGTGGTGCTCGATAAGGTATTCTGTTGTATGTAGATGTTTTCATTCCCTTGCCAGCCTCACCGGACTGACTTAAAGGTCTATTTCTAAAGATTTTAACACATTGCGCCGGCACAAATCAATTTTCACACGGGCAGCTATCAATTTTATTATCTTGACGGTTAAGTTAAAATTAAAAGCTGCTGGATATTATTTTATCCAGGGTTGAATTATTTACATAATATTCGTTCCGGGAGGTAAATTTGAAGTTTGACGTAAAAACCGGTGACATATGTGCCTGGGAGTGCGACGCCGTGGTGGTCAACCTGTTCGAGGGTGTTGAAAAACCGGGTGGGGCAACAGGCGCTATTAACTCAGCCCTGGGCGGGGCAATTGTAGAGCTGATTAAAAACGGTGAGATTAAAGGCGAGCTGCATGAAGTCCATATAGTGCATAGCCTGGGCAAAATACCGGCAAGGATTGTAGCAGTGGCAGGCCTGGGCAAGAAAGAAAATTTCAATGCCGATAAAATCCGCACGGTCATGGGGGATACTGTCAGGACTCTGAAAAAACATAATTGCAGGAGGATTGCCACTATCATACACGGCGCCGGAATAGGAGGCATAGAACCCGGCCCCGCAGCCCAGGCAATTGTCGAGGGATGCCTGCTGGGCTCTTATACCTTTAATAAACATGTAACAAAAAAGGAAGAAGAACATGATATAGAGAAAATTATCCTGCTGGAAAGGGATAAAGCCGGGCTGGGAATGATTAAATCCGGAGTGAACAGGGGAGTGATATATGCCGAGGCTGCCATCATGACCCGTGATATGGTCAATGAGCCGGCGAACCATATGACGCCCACACACATGGCCGAGATAGCGGAAAAGATAGCTGAGGAATGCGGCCTGGAGAGCACCATCTTTAACCGCAAGGAGATGGAAAAGGCAGGCATGGGGGCATTACTCGGTGTGGCGCAGGGCACAAGCCAGCCGCCGAAATTTATTGTACTCAGCTACAGGGGCAATAATGCCGGGAAGGATACAATCGGCTTTGTGGGTAAAGGATTAACCTTCGATTCCGGGGGGCTCTCGTTGAAGGGACAAGAATTCATGTCGGATATGAAGGGCGATATGTCGGGGGGAGCGGCTGTTATAGCAGCCATCGGCGCAATAGCCAGGCTGAAGCTGAAAGTAAACGTAACAGCCGTAATTCCGGCCACGGAAAACCTCCCCGGCGGAAGAGCGCTTAAACCGGGTGATGTATTGAGGACCATGAACGGAAAAACCATTGAGGTCGTTAACACCGACGCCGAGGGGCGGCTGATACTGTCCGACGCCCTTTCCTATGCTGTGAAAAACGGGTTGTCACCTATTATTGACATGGCTACGCTGACCGGAGCCTGTCATGTTGCGCTGGGAGACCTTTATGCCGGAGTGTTTACCAACGATCAATCACTTGTTGACAGGTTGATCAAAGCTGGCGCTGAGGAGGGGGAAAACCTGTGGCAACTCCCCATGCCCGAGGAATATGAAGAGCAGAATAAAAGTGAAATTGCTGATATCAAGAACTCAGGAGGCCGTTACGGGGGAGCCATCACAGGCGCCCTGTTTTTAAAGCAATTTATTGCGGATACACCGTGGGTACATATGGATATCGCCGGTCCTTTCATGTCGGAAAAAGCCAGTGGCGTGCTGGTCAAAGGAGCCACGGGATTCGGTGTGCGCACGTTGATAAGTTTTGCTGAAAAATATGCTGGTAAGGGGGGATAAACGATGAAAATCAAATGGCTGGGGCACTCGTGTTTTCTCTTGACCTCAAAAGAAGGAACACGCATACTCATGGACCCTTTTACGCCGGGTCAGTTTCAGAACTACCCTGAGTTCAGGGAAGCAGCTGATATCGTGACGGTGAGTCACGGGCATGCCGATCACAACAATGTCGCCGCGGCAACCGGCAATCCGGTTGTCGTGAAAGAGAGTAAGGGCCAAAAGATAAAGGACATCAGTATCAGGGGTGTCGATGTCTGGCACGATGAGAAGCAGGGCAAGGAACGGGGAGCGGATATCATTTTCTGCCTGGAAATCGACGGGATCAGATTCTGCCATACAGGAGATCTGGGGCATATCTTGGACGCCGGGCAATTAAAAGAGCTTGGAGACGTGGACGTGCTGTGCCTTCCCATAGACGGTGTTTTTAATATCGATGCCGGCAAAGCACAAAAAGTGTGCAATGACATTAAACCCAGGGTAGCTATCCCCATGCATTATAAAACCGATAGATGCGACTGGCCCCAGTGGAGCGCCAGGGATTTTGTCAGGGATGCCGGGAACGTCCGGAACCTGGATTCCAATGAAACGGAGATAACCGCTGATAAATTGCCCGCCGCGACGGAATACCTGATATTTGCCATGCCCTGTTGAGGAAGTCTACTCGACGGTTTTAGCGGTCAGCTTGCTGTAGGCTATACGGGCGGCTTCGGACTCAGCTATCTTTTTACTCTTGCCTGTACCTATGCCAAGCACGATATCGCCGAGGGATACTGCCACCACGAATTTGCGGTCGTGGTCGGGCCCCGAGGATTCCACCACCTCGTATTCCGGCAAACGTTTAAATTCAGCCTGCGTATGTTCCTGCAGCATGGCCTTGAAGTTGGGAGCATATTTTCCGGACTTGACGGCCTGTAGGTCTGTTTCATAATTTCTTATAATGAAATCCCTGGTTGCATCCATGCCCTGGTCCAGGAAGACGGCGGCGAGGAGAGCTTCGAATGCATCGGCCAGGTTATTCTGTTTGTCTCTTCCTCCCGAAGATGCCTCGCCTTTTCCCAGCGACAGGTGTTCTCCCAGGCCGAGAGCGGCGGCTTTTTCGGCGATTTTTTCCTGCCGCACCAGGGATATCTTTATCTCGGTCAGCTTGCCTTCCGGGTAATCCGGATACTCGTGATAAAGTTTTTCGGCGACTATGAGACTTAGCAGTGCATCACCGAGGAACTCCATGCGCTCATTGTCAGCTAATCCGGAGCCCGGATTCTCATTTGTATAGGAGGTATGGGTGAGGGCCTGTTTTAATAGGGTGTCATCCCGGAATCGAATTCCGAGTCTGGACTGAAGGTCTTTCAAACCTGCCAATTTACACTGCCTTGAAGAATAGCCGCATCTAGCTGAATTCTTCGCGCGACATGGCGGTAACAATAATGGATGCCAGGCCGAAGGGGAAGAACAAAATAAAGGAAAATACGGCGCCGCCCAGCGCAAATACCCAGATCCGGCGCTGCAGGGCGTAAACTCCACCTATAATGGCGGCTATACCTACAAAAACCAGAATAAAAGGTATGGCCATGACGCTCGATATAAACTGCTGGATCGTTTGAATCACGGCGGGATCGACATTGAGGTATTCATGGATGCTCTGTAATACGGTGCTGAGGATAACAAAATAGATGCCTCCCACCATCCCGATGGCGCCCGAAACGATATCGAGGATACCGGCCATAATTGGTTTCCAGGTAGGTTTCATAATAGTCTGTTCTCCGTTATTCAGTTTAACCCTGCTGGTCGTTCCCAGCTTTATTAATTTTAACAGCACCTGTCAATAACAGCATTTTTCTGTATATTTGCCTGCAACACATCGTTCACTTATAATCCTCAAGAATATCTACCTGAAAGGGGAATTTATGCTGAAAAGCGAGCCGGACAGGATAACCGAAGAGCTTTATTTACTGGGTGCCAAGCACAATATCATTTACCTTGTCGAAGGTAAGGTATCGATGCTGATCGGCGGCGGAATGAGCTGGATCGCCCCCCGGCTGGAACAACAGTTCACACAATTTGATATTGATCTTAAAAAGATAAAATACCTTGTTATCCAGCATGCGCATTTCGATCATTGCGGGGCAGTCTCGTATTTGAAACACAAGATACCCGGCCTAATGGTACTCGGGACTGAAGCGGCCAGGGACATATTGTCCAAAGAGAAGGTAATCAGTTATATCGAAGCCATCAACAGGATGATGGTGGATTTTTACGGATACAGCAGGGAATACGACGAGCTCCAACTGCGTATCGACGATATCGGAGTTGACGAGACTGTTGGTAACAGTACAGTTATTAACCTCGGGCAAGACCTGGATATTCATTTCATCGAAACACCCGGCCATTCACCGTGCGCAGTTTCTGTATATATTCCCCGGCTGAAGGCCATTTTCCCCACCAGATTCTGCTCCCTGCCCCATGGGCAGCCTGGATAATCTGGCCAGGCCTTCCCCGCAGTTCGACTTTGCTTTATACATAGCTTCTCTGAAAAAGCTGATGAGCTACGAAATCGAGATCTGCGGATTCGACCACTATGCAGCTGTGACAGGTGAAGACGCCGGAAAAGTGTTGCGGAATGCTTACGAATTCTGCCGGGAATATGAGAAACGTATTGTGCGTCTGTACAGGGAAAGCGGCGATATCGAGGGCGTCACCAGGCTTATTGCCCGCGAAACAATTGCGTCGGACAAGTTCGATTTCGTTACCGAGGAGCTGATGCTTCCCATCTCCCGGGCGGAGGTGCGCAATATACTCAGGGCGTCGGGCGCCATAGATAGCTGACGCCTGCTGATTCCGGTTGATGGAAGCGGGCCCTGTCTGCTATAATCTCGGACGCACTGGGGATTAGTCTAGCGGTAGGACAGCGGACTCTGGATCCGTGAGGCCAGGTTCGAATCCTGGATCCCCAGCCAACCTTTTCAAATTCCTCTTTATTCTGTTGCATATTGCTACACGCCTGATTTTCCTGTGAAGTTTTACTATTGACTACCGCTGCAGGCAAGCTCTTTAACATGGTTGTGGACGATTGGCAGAAAATGTATAATTATATCCAGAGCGATAAACTTAATAGAAATATATAAACGGTTAGTGGGAGCGAGGAAGCAGCGTCTGTGAGGAGGTCACTGGGAGGCTGTGGAGCTAAAGAGTGAAACCAACCACTGCGGTGGTTGGTTTTTGTTTCTAGGAGGAGAGTCTAAAAACGTCAGTTATCACAGCTTCTATCTATCCCAATTGAATGCCGTCAAGGTATGTTTAAATTTTTAGTTTAAGGAGGTATTGGTATGCCGGATCCAAACGCAATATTTGATAATGTCATCAAACTGTCCCCGCCACAAGCCGAGCTGAAGGCCAGGAAGCTGAAAGGGCCGCTGACTGTCACGGTGAATTTCGGCGGCGGCGGTATCGGGCAACTTGATATGTCAATTCCCCGCTCCGCCGTCTGGGCCAAAAGGCTCGACTTCCTGAAGCAGAACAAAATGCCTGCGTATGTTGTAATCGATCCCCAGACAAAGGCCATTATCCAGTTGCTGGTACCGGAAATATCGATGGTTGTGTCACTTGTGCCCCAGGCTGAGGGCGATCTTATAGTCAAATTGGCTCCCTCCCAGGCATTGCATCTCCTTAACCATGCTAATCCGGATTTTGAGATGCTGCGGAACGCCCTTCAGTCTGCCATGGATAGTAAGTCGGTCGTCCTGGTGACATGGAAGCGTGAAAAACATGAAATCATCGATGTCAGGCCGCTACCCGAAGGTTACGAAGGAAAAAACTTGCCGCCTTCAATTCCTCCAACTCCCCTGGATGACGATCCGGTCACACCGCAGAGAGCGCATGATCTCTTCAACATGATGAATGCCACGTCCTGTGACTCGTGCGCTCCCGTCACGCCGTGCATACCTTTTAAATTTCCTACCAATGGCTGCCATGCAAGGGCCTATGAGATGTGTTACCTGATGATGGCGCAGGGAGAGGCGCCCAGGAAAGTATATATTTACAATGGCCTTGTCGTGGCCACTTCGAACGATCCCGATTGCCAGGTAGGGTGGTGGTATCACGTTGCCCCCACACTGGACGTCCAGGTCGACAGCAGTACTGTCGAGAAATGGGTTATCGATCCGTCTGTGTGCGACGGCCCTGTGACAGTCAATGAGTGGAGGGACAGGCAGCACGATCCCTCTGTGCCCGTTCAAATTGATGATCAGCCGGCAACTACCTGGTACCCTGGTGGTGTGATGGGTCCATATACAACTCTGGGTTACTCAGCCGCCGAACGGGCATCGAATGAGATTGCTCTACAGAACAGACGTAATGACCTCGAAGACCAGTGTGAACAGTTTGGGCCTACGCCCTATAGCTGCCCCATTGTTACGCGTTGTTTTTTTATTATGGATCGAAACACCTTTGGCGAAGACGAGGTAAACGCATTGTTGCATGGAGCAACGCCGGCATACGTTGAGGCAGCCTTCTATGTTGTGGTTGATGGGTTTGCTCCCGGTACGCTGGGTATTACAGTTTCCACGCCGGAGGACTTGCCGGATGTGAAACCCAATGTCGTGCCGGCAACGACACTGCAGGATATAGAGTTTGAAGCCTCTCACCTGGCAATGGAATATCCGCTGTATCTTAATCGCCGGCAGCGTGTAACCTGGACATATCGGGTAAAATTCACCGGTGTCGACGATTTTGCCACGGAGCAGGCGGTTACGCTGAACGCGTCAATTGCAGGTGTAACGGCAAGCGCTGTTATTTACCTGATAAAACAGCCCAATCCGTATGAAACAGACGGAGAGATATCGTGGCTCAGCACCGATCTCCGCGTATTCCAGATCAGGCCGGGCCAGTTGAGATTCAATGCGACCATGGGAAGCAACGCCGCCGACGCCCCCGCTTTTATTCAGCAGGTTATTAACAATCTGAACAATCACACATCGGGCGGGCAGACCTTTGAAGCTGACATCTCCACCGATCAGCAGGTATCCTGTCTGGAGCTGTCCCAGACGGCGGGCGGGACACGGGTTTTTAACTTTGGGGTGGCAAAAGTCCACTATCGGAGTCTTGCCGCGGATGCCACTAATGTGCGGGTGTTTTTCCGCCTCTTCCCGGTCTCCTCAACGGTGCTGGAGTACTATCAGGATATCGGTTACAGGCGCGGCCGAGCAGCGGGAGTAGTTATACCCCGGCTTGGCATCCAAAGCGGACACATCGCATCCATTCCATGCTTTGCAACAGCGCGAATCAATACATTGTCGGACAGTATGGACAGTCAGACGGATTCTTACAATGTCCAGCCTATGCCGCATAATGCAAGCGGAGCTGAGGTGATCAGATATTTCGGCTGCTGGCTGGACATCAACCAGGGTGACCAGCCGCAGTTTCCGGAGTCACCATCTGGTGAGGGCCCGTTCCCGGCCGCAGACAGGGAAACAATTCAGGACCTTATCAGAGGGCGGCACCAATGCCTTGTCGCCGAGATAGCATTCGATCCTGCGCCGATATCAGGTCATCCCTCTCCCGCAGCCTCGGATAAGCTGGCGCAGAGAAACCTGGCCATTGTAGAGTCCGCGAATCCGGGTAATATCGACTCTCACCGGGTGCCGCAAACTTTTGAAATACGGCCTACACGGGCAAACCTGGAGGCAGGGGAACTGCCGGATGAGCTGATGATCAATTGGGGCAAAACACCTGTGGGAAGCCTGGCAACCATCTACCTGCCGGGCGCCAGCGCCGGCGAGATATTCAATATGGCGATGAGGTTGTACAGGTCTACCAGCCTGGTACAGGTCGATGAGCACACATTGCAGTGCCGCACAGGCGGCGTTACATATATCCCTATCCCGGCCGGAGGTAAGGAAAATTTCGCCGGCATGATCACGGTCGAACTGCCCAAGACGGTGAAAGAAGGCCAGGTATTCACCATTGTAGTCAGGCAGGTTACCGGCGCGACTGAAGAGTATGGCCGTGCAGGTGAGCTTATCACACTTTCCAGGCATGAGAGCACAGTGCCCTCCGCTGTCCTGCTGAAATGGCGCCGCGTCCTTGGCACGTTCCAGATTACTATCCCGGTGCATCATAAAGAGGCCTTACTGGAGCCGGAGGAGCGCCTGTTGGGCAACCTCCGCTGGATTCAGAAATCCATTAATGAGGGAGATCGATGGTTCCCCGTATTCGACCGGTATGTCAAGCAGGTCGCTCGCCGCGTGGATGCGCTCGGCGGCCATTCAAAACAGGTTGTGGCATCGCCCTCCGATGAATGGATGGTGGCCCGGGCTAAACGATGCCGCGCGCTTGCCCTGTGTACCGGCATACTGCTGGCTTTACTTACCATCGTGCTCGGAGCATGCAGTGGAGAGTTGTTGAATACGCTGGCATTTGTGTTGCTTGTACTGCTGGTGATAGTCGGCGCTATCTGGTTGAGAAGCTGCCGTCCGAAGGCCTGCGGTATACTGAAAACGATAGTAGCAGGCGTGGGTACAGGCGCAGTTATACTGGCGATCCTGTTGCTGTTCGGCGTGTCCACCTCACAGCTTGTTAGCGTTCTTTCCCTGGGCATCATAGTAACAGGAGTCGCTGCACTGGCGGGTTGGATCAGGGGCTGCTTTTAAACGGGGCGCATAGGAAGCCCAGGAATTGCAGCAAGAATACCCGGTTCGGGGTATTGCATATATGAACGTGTACCGGTTTAAACCTTTACACATTCGTCCCAAACTGCTTTAATGATACTGGTATTACTATCCGATTGAATATTCCAGGGTCGCTATTATCCACGCTGTGTCATATCACCGCCTTTATGGAGGAAAGCTGATAAATGAATACGAATATTGGTAAAACCGCCGCCATCGCTGTCCGCATAACCTTGATATTAGTGTTATTTGTGTGCCTGGGTTCGAGTGTTTCCTGCAAGCCAAAGGATAGCGTAACCTATGAAGTTACCGGCGACGCGGACGTGGTTGATATTGTAATATCCGATGATGATGGCGACCTGGAACGTTTCTATGACATTGGTTTGCCGTGGCGCCAGGATTACGGCGAATTCGGGCAGGACTATCTCTACCTGTATGCCTACAATAAAGGGGAAAGCGGCACGGTGATAATTACTATTTTCGTCAACGGGAAAGTATTCAAATCTGAAACTATCTCCGGTGGGTATCAGAGCGCTGTAATAGTCGGAAATAAATGACGGATTGATTTCGCCAGGACAGCCCGTTTCATCCCAGCAATCTGAGCTCCCGTCTCAAGATCTTGCCGACGGCGCTCTTGGGCAGAGAGTCCATGATCCTGATAGACTTCGGCCTTTTATAGTTGGGCAGGCGCTCTTTGCAGAAATCCAGCAGCTCTTTTTCTCCGGTTGAGCCCGGTGTTTTAAGTACGACAAAAGCCTTTACTTCCTCGCCGTACACGGAATCGGGAACGCCGATAACCCCGACTTCCAGCACCTGTGAATGCTGGTGCAGGATGTTCTCAATTTCCTTGGGATAAATGTTCTCACCGCCCCGGATGATAAGGTCTTTCTTACGGTCGGTGATATAAATGTACCCGTGTTCATCCATATGCCCGATATCACCCGTATGCAGCCAGCCGTTGCGTATCACTTCAGCCGTCGCCTCAGGCTTGTTCCAGTATCCCTTCATGACCGCCGGGCCTTTGATGACAATTTCACCTGTTTGACCGGGCGGCAGCTCACGGTCGTCCCCGTCAAATATCTTAATGGTGTTGCATTTCTGGTAGCATAAACCGATAGAGCCGTACTTGGGCGGCCGCCTGCCCGCGATATTACCGCAGTTGACCGTGGTCGCCTCGCTCAGCCCGTACCCCTCCCAGATATCGATGCCGTATTTCTCCTTCCATTGACGGGCGACCTCCAGGGGCATGGGCGCCGAACCGCAGATGCAGACCTGCAGTGAGCTCAGATCGTATTTATCCGCAGCCGGGTGGTTGAGCAACTGGATATACATGGTGGGCACACCGCGGAACTCGGTGATCCTGTACTGCTGGATGCATTGCATGGCCTCCTCGGTATCCCAGCGTGAGAGCAGGATCATTTTTCCGCCGGTTAGAAATTCGAGGTTCAGAGCGAATACTCCATATCCGTGGAACAGGGGAAGTGTGATGAGGGAGACCCGGTTGCGGTTGACGCCGAATACCTCTGCTTCCTTGCCGGCGATTTTGCCGAGGGTGGCATCAGTTTCCTTGATTGACCCCTTTACGATCAGACCCCGGTTATCCAGCAATACCAGCTCGTAGTAGCCTGTAACATGGGTATACCAGTTGTAGTGTGTGAGCATGACACCCTTGGGGCTGCCTGTGGTGCCTGCCGTGTAAATTATGACGGCCACATCGTCGTTGTCCACATCTTCTGTAGTGAAGTCGTCCGTTCCCAGCATTATGATGTCATCGTAACGCATGGCGTCCTGCGGGATTACGTTTCCTGTTAGTATCACGTTTTTCAGTGCAGGCGCTTGAGCGCGGGCCTCTCTGATCCTGTCCATGTACTCGGGACTGCTGATCACGGCCACCAGGCCGGCGTCCTGGTAAACATAGGCTAGCTCATTTACACGCAGGGAAGGATTAACGGGCACCAGGATGGCGCCGATTTTGAAGACGGCGAAAAATGATTGTATAAGCTGGGGGCAGTTGACCAATTGCACACCCACACGGTCGCCCCTTTTCACCCCCAGGCTTTTGAGGGCGTTGCCCAGCCGGTTCGCAGTGCGGTTTACCCCGATATTTGTGTGCCACTGCCCTTCAAAAGCGACGAACTCGTATTCGCCGAAGCGTGTGATGTTGTCTTCCATTAATCTCGCCAGATTCATTCTTTGCCTTCACCTGTTATTTAATATTGGGAATTAATACAACCTACCACACGTCCGGTAATCCTATGGAATCCGCGGGATTGCCGGGTGCAAACCATGTAATACCTGGATTTGTTGCTCGGTGTCAGCTGACTTTACCCAGCCTGTATGCGGCTATCGCCGAATCAGCCAGGTACCAGATGCCCAGGCCGCCCATGGTGATCAGTTTGATGACACCTAGGGCTACCTGGCCCCTGTAGAAACGGTCCAGCCCGAAATAGCCTGCCAGGAAGGAGATCAACAGGATGGTTAGCTGACGCTGCCACTCTTTGTTGTTTTGCATTTTCAACGCCTCCCGGTTATTAGTCGATGTGTAATGTAACACAATAGGCGAGCATCATACAATCTACAATCTATTTACCTGATATTGATCGTAAAGATGAATATATCGTGTGCTTGTGTGTGTTGCTGCTAAGGCGGCGCGTTGATATAATAGCATACGTTTGTTTGATGTGTGGCGCATTCGTCTAGGGGTTTAGGACGCTGCCCTCTCAAGGCAGAGATCACCGGTTCGAATCCGGTATGCGCTACCAACCACCTTTTTACCACCAAAATCGAAGCTAAATCCGCCGTATATGATACCCCAAAATCTAAAAAAGCTAATGAAAAGCTAATGGATTTTCCTCTCACGTTCATTTTCCTGCCTGGGCATAATGAACTCATCAAACCGTGCGGCAGCCGCTTCCTGCAGGCCCGGCGCTACATGGGAGTAGGTATCCAGAGTCATCTCAATGCTTGAGTGCCCCAGCCTCTCCTGCACTATTTTTGGATGTATCCCCTGTTTAAGCATTATTGAGGCATGGGTATGCCTTGCATCGTGCAGTCTGATCACCTTCAGCCCCGCCTTCTTAGCCAGGGAAACCCAGGCGCGGGTCACTGTGTTGGGTCGTAGCGGCAGGCCTTCAGTTGTGCAGAATACCAGGTCTTCATCCTTTGCCTTGACCCCATGCACAACCCCTTCAAGCTTCCATTTCTCGTAATGCTCTTTTAGCAGCAGTGTGACCGTGGGCGGGAGCGCTATGGTGCGCCGGCTTTTGGCTGATTTCGGCTCCGTGAATATATAGCTCCCGTCTTTTAAATGGTGCAGCCCCCGGTTGATATAGATTTGCCCCATGATCAAATCTACATCCCCCCATTTAAGCCCAAGCAGCTCAGACCGCCTCATACCTGTAAATAGAGCTGTATAAACCAGCGCATAGTATTGACTGTCCTTTGAAGCCTCAAGGAATTTCACTACTTCCGCTTCGCTCCACGTCTGCATTTCATTGCGCCGGATCCGCGGTATGGTCACTGCGTCAGCCGGATTCCTGGAAATTAATCCCCACTGGACCGCCGTCTTGAGCGCCACATGCAGCACAGCATGGTGGTATCTCACTGTCCTGGGAGTTAGTCCATCGTTCTGTTTGGTGGTGTAGTGCTTCTGTAGGTGCTCAGGTTTCAGTTGATGTAAAGCTATTTTGCCCAGCGCCGGTATCAAATGCTGTTTCACTATTCCCGCGTATCTCTCAAACCCCCGCGGCGACAGGTTGGGCCTGTAATCATTAAGCCAGCGCTCCAGGTACTCTTTAACCGTTGCCTTATCTGGCTTTATATAGTTGCCTGTATCAATTTGGTGTAGCAGCTCGGCCAGCCGCTTTTCAGCGTCTCTCTTATTGCCTTTTACCGTTATCCACTGTTGCCTCAGCTTGCCGGTTTCCGGATCATTCCCCAGGCTCAGCACTATTGTGTAGCTGCCTTTATATCTTTTGATTATATGCCCTCTCATCTTGCACCTCGCGGAAAATCGTGTAATCAATTATTCTTTTGTCATAATACCGCGAAGATTTGTAAATATCTCTCCAAGATAAGCGCTGATTTCAGGTTCGATTGAGACGAATTTATTATATAAATCATCAAAATCGATTGTCTTATTATAATTAGCCGGATGTGGTATTCGACCTTCTTCTGGATTGATGGGCGGATGGCCAGGAAATACTTCAGGTCCACAATGGGCAAAATAGTTTCTAATTGCATTAAGTTCTCGTAGTTTTTCCATTT
>JAQUQM010000011.1 GCA_028716085.1 Dehalococcoidia bacterium
GCTTTCCGAAGTTTACACTACTACGGGACTGCAAAGCGACAATCAGTCGAAGGATCATGTAGATATTTTCTATCTGGACAGCCCGGGTATCTCATGTTCGGCCAGACTGAACAGCGTCGCAGAAAATACCACTATAAAAGTACAGTGGATTTATATTAAAGGTGATATGGCAAAGCAGGAAAAACCGCTTATCCTGGAAGAGACTATTGAATGCAGCAACGACGGTTACCTCGGATTTACCTGGATAGCCCCCCCATCAGGCTACATAGCAGGAGATTATAAAATAGTGATCTACTTGAATGGGAATCAACAGGCCTCCAAACCGTTCACTATTAAAAAGGACACCTCGGTGCAGCTTCCCCGGATCAATGATTTCTCAGCTACACCACTTGCCCTTGTAGAAGGCCGGCAGATGATACTCAGCTGGAACGTGACAGGCGCAGGCAGGGTAAACATCCAGCCGTCCGTGGGCGATGTCTTATCCGAAGGCAGCATTAACCTGACACCTTCAAAAGACACCATCTATACGATCCGGGCTATAAACAGGCGAGGTACAAGCTCGAGTACACAGAGCATCCAAGTATCCCACGTATCCGGGCCAAAACCCGACCTGATCATTACGGATTTCTGGACCAGCGGCAACGTAATATCCTACCGGATTAAGAACATAGGGGACACCGTGTCCTGCGGTTGCCATAGCTGCCTGTATAAAAACGATTCGCCTGAAGCAGAAGTATACGTGATGCCCCTGGCGCCGGGTGAGGAGAGGGCAGAAGCCTTTTTAAATTATCATTTCTCCCCACGTTACTCCTCACTTGCCGGTGGGGCCACATCATCGGAGACCGGCACGGACGCTATCAATATCATGATATGCGCCAACAACGATAAAAGCTGCGCGGAGAACAATGCGGAAAACAATTGCCTGGACTATAATTTCGGCCCCCTGTCCAGGCTGAGCTTTACCCGCTATGCAAGCTCGGCGGATTGGCAATCCAATACCGGCGAGCTTAAATGGCCTATGTTCAAAAGCGACAGGGATGGATGGGTGGGGGTTGTTAGCGCTGATAATTCAATCCGCATGAACCCGCCACGCATCAAAGACGGCTGGATTCAGGGTACATTCGGTATACCCTCCGAGGTCTCACATGCACTGCAGTCTTATACCATTCCCCATAAAGCCAGATTCAGCGCCAGGGTGGGCCTTACTGCGGACACACCTGTTTCCGCCAGTGCAAAATTTACTTTTGGAATTATCGGCGACAACTTTACAACTTATTTTCAGCCTGTCACAGTTAAAGCCGGCAACCAGATGCAGAATTATGAGGTTGATTTCTATCAATTGGCCGGCAGACAGGTGAAGTTCATTTTCAGGGTGGAATCCAGTGATCCTCTTTTTCCGGGTAGTGCTGCGTGGATAGAGCCCCTTCTGTATCAAGAAAGATAAGGCTCAAATTAAAAGCGCCTGCTGTCAGTCTGTTACTGGCTATAGCGCTCGTTTTACTTTCCTTTCCCCAGGAAACCGTCTTCGCCAGGACACCTTCAACATGTGTATTAAAATGGGATATTATTAATACACCCGGGGGCTTCCCGGAGAGAAATGATATTTTGCTTCATAGCGAGATAAATGAGATCGTCGTCTCGGCTGATAGCAAAACAATTTATGCAATTGATATCCCCAACGCCAGCGCCGGACCTGCTGTTTTCACCGGAATATGGCGCAGTACTAACGCAGGTATCTCCTGGAGCCCGAGGCCTGCCCGATGGCTCACGCAAGCAATGCCTGCACCCGTATATCCTATAGCAGATGTAGCCGTAGCGCCGGATGACCCTAATTTCATCGCGGTTGTCTGCGCCGATGCGCCTGCTGTACATCGTCGCGAGGTCTATCTTTCACAGGACGGCGGAGTCAACTGGACCTACAGCGGACCTGTACCCTGGTTGTATGGGCCCAATGAGCAGATAGGCGATATAGCCGTATCACCGGTATATACTTATCAGAACAATAAAACACGCGATATTATCATCGGCAGCCGTGTCCCCGCCAACGGTCTGTCCCAGGGTGAGATTTATATCCGCAGTTACCCCGGCATCGCCGGATGGAAGGCGCAGGGATGCAATTCGGGAGATATCATTACTTTAGCGCTTTCGCCAGGCTATATAGAGGATTCAACGCTGGTCGTCATGGCCTGCACTACCCAACGTACCTATATACACACCGGTAATCACGATATTGCAGGCAACAGCTGTTACTGGAATGCATATCAGGGCTGGCCTGTGGAGCTTTGTACCCCTGACCAGGCAAGTGGAATCACAAGTGGCGAAAACCTGATCATCACGGGCAATCTGGCTCTGCCCTCCGACTTCAACGTAGGCTTGGCGGAAAAGCGGATTGTTTTCGCAGCCTATGATTCTAACGGTTTATCCCGTGGTCCCACGCAGACGCTTGATGATGTTTATCGCCTTAACGATACCATAGTAACTCGCCTGAAAATGCCCGGCTACGGAAGCAATCCGAGGATCAGCTCCATCGCATATAGCGGGACAACAAAGATGGGTAAACTACTGGCTGGTTGCGTCCGGGCCGATGCTACAACAGCAGTAACCACCATTTGGTTTACCGATAGCCCGCTGTCCCAGTGCACTGTCTGGACTAAGCCCTTAAAAGCTCCTACCGGTGGTTACCTTGCCGGACCGGGCAACGGTTTTGCTAATGCGAAACTGGCTTGGTCCGACGATGGAGAAACTGCATTCTGCGGTACCGGCTGGGGCAACAGAGATACACCGGCGAAATGGGCCAGCCTCGCTGATCCTTCATGGAATAGCCAGTCAATGGATGAATCCGCCTTTTCCTCCAGCACAGACAATAGTGTTTCCTGGAACCAGCTTGGTATGATCGATACGGCAATCAACCGCTTCAGATCGGTCTCTGCTTCAGCCGATGGCAAAACGCTTTATATATCATCGGTTAATGATACCGGCCTGGACAGCACCTGGCGCAGCCGTAGCAACATCCTGGGTGACATCTGGCAACGCGTCCACTGTACTGATTGCAATTTACCTGTGTTGAAGCTGGCACCGGATAAAAATGACGGGACATGCGTTTTCATCGGCAGCCAGGGCACCACCCGGGTGACGAATTCGCGTGATGGCGGACAGACCTGGCAGGATTGCCTGCCAGGCACTATGGTTCAGGACATCGCCGCGGGCAGTAGCAATGAGCTTTTTGTATTGCAGGACGCAGGCCTGGTAAGGCGCGGCCGGTATAATGCCGCCGCCTGGCAGTGGGATAAATTTACGGATACGGAGCTGTCGCCTGCGCATACTATAGCAGCTCAAGGCAGCAATCTTCTGGTAGGAGCCGCAGTGGGGCAGAGTTATCCCGCCGCGTATTCCCTTGACGGCGGCAATAACTGGGTCAAAATCGCAGAGTACGCTCCGGGGAACGGCAATAAACATGCGGCTTTCGATGTAGATTTTAAGGATAATCACCTTATCTACCTGGCCGACGATGCTGGCGGGCTTTATCGCTGGGCTATAACCACCAGCCATCGCTGGGATGATATGGCGCCACCCGATGTCAGCTATTATGGTATAGCGGCAGGAACGTGGGGAATATTATATGCCGCATATAGCCCGCTGACCAGCGGTGTCAGCCGCACATTATATTCACACAGCGGCATCCCCAAGATAGGACCTTCATGGGACTCTTTAAGGACGGGATTGGCTGCGGGAGTTCTTTTCAGGCTCGAGCCTAACGCCATAGTGCTGGCAGACGAAACTGTCTGGGCTATCGATGCACGCGATTATAATGTGACTCTAGGCATAGGTTGCCTCTGGGCTTTCCATGATCCGCTTGCCACGCGTTCCCCATGGCTTATTTCCCCGAAGAACAATAACATCACAGGTTCCGATCCCGTTACAGGCAGGAACGCCCAGGTTGATCTTAAATGGGAGCAGCTTTCCCTTGCCGATGCCTATGAGATCGAAGTGGGCAAAGACAATTTTTTCGATCTGTTGATTGCCGCGGCTGAGCCTGCCGCTAATCCCTTCTATAGCCCGGCTGATGTAACCTATCCCGCCTATTACATAACAGACGGGGCCCTGCCGGAGGCAGGACGAAGCTACTGGTGGCGTGTACGCGTCAGGCGGGCGGCTACAGGTCAGGTCATTCGCAGCCGCTGGTCGCGCGGCTTCAGTTTCAGCATTAAACCCGGCTACCCCGTCGTCGCGCCCTCCTATCCGGGAATACAACCGCTGCAACCGTGTCATGAAGCCTGCCAGGTGCCTGTTTACCCCATGGCATTCTCCTGGACACCGATGCGGGATACAACCTCTTACCGCTTCATACTGGCTGGCGATCCTGAACTGGCCAACCCTATTGTAGATGAAACCGTCCGCAGTACCTCATATAAGTTTGACGGCCGGCTCAATTACAGGACGGCTTATTTCTGGCAGGTTACTCCTCTTGATCCGGTGCCAGGCGATCCCAGTCCCGTATTCAGTTTTAACTCTCTGGATAGTCCGCCGTTGTTCGAGCCGCAAACCAGGGAACAAGGACTGGCCTGGGTATATGTACTGATGATTGTAAACGCTTTCGTCTTCCTCTTCTTTGCCGCCGTGGTGATCATCAAAGACCTCCGCCGACGTTCCGATTGAACCTGCTCTGCACATGTTGTTTTAGAACAATGTGCAGTCCTTCGCACACAAACTGATCCCTTTCCCTCGAGAGGAAAGGGTAAAGGATAGGATGAGAAATATGCTATAATGTCGTCCGTTGTGGTGAGTGTTGCCCAGAGGCCGAAGGCGCCAGGTTGTGGCCCTGGAGAACGAGGGTTCGAATCCCTCCACTCACCCCACCAGTAACTTCAGCTTCGGCGCATAAAACAGCCGGTTTTGGTATTATTTCGTATCACTGTCCTAACCTATGACATCCTGCACTGCTCTTTGCAGCTCTTCAATGGTATACGGCTTGGCAACCATCCCACTGAATCCATGTCCCCTGTAGTCGGCCATAATTGCTTCATCGGCATACCCGCTGGCTACGATCGCTTTGACCCCGGGATCAATTTTAAGCAGCGCCTTAATTGTCTCCTCGCCTCCCATACCACCCGGTATGGTCAGGTCCAGGATGACCACTGTAAAGGGTCGGCCTGATTCCAGGGCTGCTTTATACAGCTTAACCGTCTCGGCGCCATTAGCGGCAAACTTGATATCGTTATAGCCTATACGCTTAAGTATATGGCCGGTCACCTCTCTTACCTCTTTCTCGTCATCCATGACCAGTATCCTCGCCTTGCCCGCAGGTTTGATTTCCTCTTTTTGATCCTGCTTCGGTGCAGATGTTGCCATGGAAGCAGGCAGGTAGAGGTAAAAGGTCGCACCCGAACCGAGCACTGATTCAACGCTGAGATGGCCACCGTGATTGCGTGCTATGGAGAAGGAGGTGGCCAGCCCCAGACCACTGCCCCTCTGTTTGGTGGTGAAAAATGGATCGAATATCCTGTCCAGGTGCTCTGCAGATATCCCGCTGCCGTGGTCAGTCACGGCAATCCTTATATAGTTCCCTTCCTTGAGCGGCAGCCCCCTTCCCAGGCTCTGTGTTTCACTGAGCACCATGTTTTCAGCTACAAGTTCTATGGTTCCGCCCGTGGGCATGGCCTGCTGGGCATTGATAACCAGGTTATGCACGACCTGGCTTATTTGCCCTGCGTCAATCTCGGCATGCCAGAGGTGAGGCACCATAGAGAAATGACATTTTACGTTGGAACCATGCAGGGCAAACCTGGCCGTATCTCTAAGGAGTTCATCCAGGGAAGATAATTTCTTGACCGGTGCTCCGCCCCTGGAGAAGGTGAGCAGTTGCCCGGTCAGGTCCTTGGCCCGCAGCAATGCCTTCTGCGCTTCTTCCAATCTCTCATGGACTTCACTTCCGGCCCGTACTTCCATACCTGCAAGGCTGACATTGCCCATCACCGCGGTCAGGATGTTATTAAAATCGTGGGCGATGCCGCCGGCCAGTACAGCGAGAGATTCCAATTTTGATGCCCTCTGCTGTTCCTTTTCAAGATGCATGCGGTCGGTGATATCTGTCATAAAATGCATGGCTGCAGGCTTGCCCTCCCATGTAATCTGCACCGAAGTAAGCTCCACCCACCTGATATCTCCCGCCTTGAAGACAACTCGAAAAGTGAACTTATCGGGAACTTCTATTCCTTTTAAACGCTGAAGATAGCGCTCGGTCGCCCTTGGGCGATCATCTGGATGAATAAACTCGAAAAAAGACTTTGAGGTGAGCTCTTCCTCCGAATAGCCGCTGAACATTGAAGCCCTTTTATTGGCAAATTTGAGCATGCCGTCAACAACTATAAAGATGGACTCCCGGGCGTTCTCGACGACCATTCGGTACTTCTCCTCGCTTTCCCTTAGCGAATATTCGATGCGCTTACGGTCGGAGATGTCCCGGGCCTCGCCCAGGATGGATACGAGCTTGCCGCTCGGATCCCGTATTACACTAAACTTGTTTTCCGCCCACGCGGTGGTACCGTCCTTGCAGTAATACTCAAGCTCTAAGGTACGAACAGGGTTGTAGTCAGGGTCCGCCTCAATCCTAGGCAACTCTGTTAAAAACATCTCGTATGCCGATTTTAGCGACTCCGGTGTCAGGTTCTGCTCCAGCGGTAGATCCATAATCTCCTGCGCAGTGAATCCACGTATCTTTTCTATGGAAGCGCTGTGATATGTGGTCTTAAGGTTCATATCCATCAGCCACACTGAGTCCGTCGTGTGCTCCGACAGCAAGCGATACTGCGCTTCTCTCTCCCTCAGTGCATCCTCCGTCTTCTTACGTTCGCTGATATCTCGAGCCTCTCCCAGGATGGACACCGGTCTACCATTATCATCCCGTATTACACTGAACTTGTTTTCCGACCAAATAGTTGTACCGTCTTTACGATAAACCTCAAGCTCCAAAGTTATCACAGGATTGTAGTCCGGGTCAGACTCAACTATGGGTATCTGTTTAAAAAACACTTCAGCCGCTGATTTGAGTGATTCCGGTGTGATGCGTTTCTCAAACGGCAGTTCTGTTAGCTCCTGTTGCGTGAAGCCGGTGAGTTTTTCCGCGGAGGGACTCTGGTACGTGGGCTTAAGGTCCATATCCATCAGCCAAATAAAGTCCGTTGTGTGTTCAGATAACAGGCGGTATTGCTCCTCTCTCTCCTTCAGCGCAGCTTCTACCCGCTTGCGTTGGGTGATGTCCCAGACTTCGCCCAGGACGGATACGGGCTTTCCGCTCGGGTCCCGTATGATGCTGAATTTACTTTCCGTCCATATGGTGCTTCCGTCCTTACAATAATACTCAAGCTCTAATGTACGGACAGGATTATAGGCGGGGTTGGCTGCCACCCTGGGTAGCTCCTCTAAAAACAACTCGGATGTTAATTTGAGCGATTCCGGGGGCATATGCTTCTCCAGCGGCATATTGAATGCCTCCAGAGGCGTGAAGCCGCGCATTTTTTCTATCGATGGGCTTACATAAATAGGTTTCAGATCCATATCCATCAGCGTTACACCGTCTGCCATATGCTCCGACAGCAGCCGGTATCGCGCCTCGCTCTCCACAAGGGCGGACTCAACGTTCTTCCGTATGGAGATATCTCTCACAAAGGCCAGCACGAATTTCTCGCCTTCCCACTGCACAACGCTGGTGCTGATCTCTACAGGCACACGGCGACCGTCCTTTCTGATCAGTTCAAACTCATCAGGACCGCTTGATTTGCCCTTAGCATTATCCTGGAATATCTCTATAGCCCTGGCAACGCTGCTTTCGGAAAGTATATTCACCTCCAGATAGTTCCTGCCAAGAATCTCTTCACGCCCGTAACCTATTATCTCCTCGCACCTGTGGTTACCGTAGAGGAAGTTGCCTGCGAGGTCGTATATATAGACGCCTTCCGGAGCATTCTCCAGCAAGGCGTTCATGTACGCCCCACCCTCCCTTAGCACGTGCTCCTCCTGTTTGTTCTGGGCGCTATCTATAGATGACTTGACAGATTCCTTTTTAGCAGGCTTCTTTGTGACCATTTAAGGTACTCCTTTCGCCAAGAAAGTAGCTTACTTCATCCTGCATCCTCGTTGTCAATTCAAATACTACGGTAATTTTTGCCGGTTCTAATTAATTTTTGTAATAAATAGTATAATCCATCCTTCTGATATCAGTAAGTTGAAGGTCGAAATACGAGATGATGAAGTCTAAGTACGGTTACGCTTAACCACAGTAATATTCGAAAAGAAAAAGCCGGCGGCCTTTGCCCCGGCTTTTCCTGTCAGAATAATCTGGTTTAAATTCTATGCCACAAGCTTTGAAGCATTCCTCAGTATACCTTCAGCTTCTTTGACCATTTGCTGCACCAGATCGTTTACTTTGGGCATATCTTTAATCCTCTGGGCCGCTTCACCGGCTGCCATCATGGCTTTTTCTTTATTCCCCTCAAAGACGGCTTTTATGGATTCAATCTCATATTGTATTAAAGACATATCGATTGTGCTGTAATCATCGGGGGCACCCAGGAAAACGCCGGGCGATTTCTGGAGAGTATTTTTGGCATGTTCACTGCTGCGGGGCGTCTTCAACCAACGGGCAGGCCCTACGAAGCCCCGTGCCACAAGGGTTGCCCTGTCATCAGATTCAACAACTCCCTCCTTCCAGATCTGGTGGAAATCGCTCTCCTGTGTTGCCAGGAAGCGGGTCCCCATCTGTGCACCGTCTGCACCCATCACCAGTGCTGCCGCCAGTGTCTTACCATCGCAGAATCCACCGGCACCTACAACCAGTGTATCTTTGTCAGATACTGTCTCCACTACAGCTGGAAGCAGAATCATTGAGTGTACCGGCTCCCACGAGGTATGGAAACCGCCTTCATGGCCGGAAGCTACTATCACATCGACACCGGCTTTCTTACATCGTATAGCTCCTTTGACCGAGGGCACAACGTGTATCCAGGTGAATCCCGCTCCCTTAATTTTGTCCTTCCAGCCCATGGGATCGCCGGCAGACGTAAAGATTACCTTGAAATGCTTCTTCATGTCGGGATTCTCTTCACGCACCCTGATGGCCGTATCAATCATGACGTGCGAATGTTTGAGGACTTCCGTTGAGACCATCACGTTGATGCCGAAAATACCGCCTTTATCTTTGACCAGCCTGTATGTACGTTTCAGCACCTTTTCCATAACCGTAGCCATATCATCGTCGAAGTTAGCCTCAGCAGTTTCCACGAAGGCTTTGTAAATCCAGGGCTGGTCATCTTTGTTAAAAACACCGCTTGTTGAAAGCAACCCAAGTACACCTGCATTTGCCGAAGCAACACAGAGATTGTTGTTGCTAAAGGGGCCCATCCCGGCCTGAATAATGGGATATTTAATCCCAATGAGGTCACATAATCTTGATTTAATCATAGTAATACCACTCCATAATTTTTTATTGCTGTCTAGCGGATAAGAATCGGCCTTCTCGCCAAAGCATTATAGGTAACGCCATTATTATATGTCAAAAATTACGTAGTGACCGAGATATGCCGCAAAGTCGTTGAGATACGAGAACTATCCATAGGGACAGGCAGACCTATCAAATCATTAAAACTGCAGGATTTATACCCATCAGTACAAACGCAATCTCCAAGTTATCATCCCTCTTGGAGTAGCGAGCGCTAATGCGGTATATTTAATAAGCACATGGTTAAGCATGGGTATCAGCAATGGAACTGAGCACAGGCATCGTTGACCTGGACAACCTGCTGCAGGGATTGATTCCTGGCGATAACGTCGTCTGGCAGGTGGACGATATGGCTGACTATGCCTTTTTCGCCGACAGATTTGCCCGTAAGGCACTGGCCGATAAACTGCAGTGTGTTTACTTCCGCTTTGCAAGGCATAAGCCGCTGCTTGAAAACGGCCAGGGCATAAAAGTTTTTAACATTGATCCCGCGCCGGGATTTGACCAGTTCGCCGCCGAGGTCCACGGCATCATTGAAAAAAGTGAACGCAACTCGCGATTAATCTTTGATAACCTGTCTGTTCTGGCCACCACGTGGGCAACCGATGAGCAGCTGGCCAATTTCTTCCAGGTTACCTGCCCGTTTATCTTTGAACTCGGCCCGGTGGCTTACTTCGGCCTGACGCGCGGCAAGCACCTTCACACCGCCGTGGCCCGCATCCGCGATACCACACAGATACTGATTGACGTTTACCATGTTAAGAACGCCATGTACATCCATCCCATTAAAGTCTGGAACCGCTATTCCTCCCAGATGTTCCTGCCTCATCGGGTCTCTGAAAACGGCTGGACTCCTGTTTCCATTAGCGGTGAGGCTGCCGCCGTATCTTCCACGGCTCTTAAGCAGCCGTTAAGCTCCTCTGTCTCCTCTATGGCGCCCTGGGAGGTGGTTTACGAAAGATTGCTCCAACATCGCGCTACCGCTGAAGAAAAAGAAGCCTATTCACCTGAAATTGCCTCGCTCAAGCACGAACTGGTACGCATGATGATCGGTGACCATCCTTCGTTCAATAAGCTGGCCGCCGAATACTTCACCATCGACGACCTTATTAATATCCGGAACCGTCTTATCGGTACCGGCCGAATAGGAGGCAAGGCGGCTGGCATGCTGCTTTCCAGGCGCATCCTGCTGCAGGACAATAATAAATACGATTTTGCACAGGTTTTGGAGGCGCACGACTCTTTCTACATAGGCTCAGACGTCTTTTTCACGTTCCTGGTGAAGAATAATCTCTTCCAGTTGCGCATGCAGCTAACGCGCGATTCCCAGATCAGCCCCGAGGAATTCGAGGAGGTGGAACGCCGCTTTTTGCAAGGTCAATTCCCTGACGATATCATGGAGCAGTTCCGCGACATGCTGGACTATTTCGGCCAGGCGCCCATCATCGTACGTTCCAGCAGCCTGCTGGAAGACCGCTTCGGCAACGCTTTCGCCGGTAAATATCGTAGCGAGTTCTGTGCTAACCAGGGCAGCCCCGAGCAACGTATGCAGTCCTTCCTGCACGCGGTCAGGCTGGTATACGCCAGTGCCATTAACCCGGACGCACTTTCCTACCGTCACAAACAGGGGTTGGGCGAGAATGATGAACAAATGGCTATCCTGGTGCAACGCGTCTCCGGCATGCCCTACAAGGAATATTTCTTCCCGCCGCTGGCCGGCGTAGCCTTCTCCCGCAATCTCTATGCATGGAGCAGTCGCATCGACGCCAATAAAGGCATGATCAGGCTGGTCTTCGGCCTGGGTACTCACGCGGTCAACCGCGTGGGGGGTGATTATACCCGCATCGTGGCTATCAGCCACCCGCAATTACGGCCCGAGATAGGGACCAAGATCATCAAGTACTCGCAGCATACCGCCGACGTCCTTAACATATCCAGGAATTGCTTTGAATCGGTGCTGGTTAGCGAGCTATTGGTTGATTGCGATTATCCTGATCTAAACCTGATTGCATCGCTGGCCGTGGACGGCTATCCCCAGGAGATGATAAGAAGTTGCCCCCGCGGCGAGGCCGACCATCTGGTGCTCACTTTCAATAACTTTATTAATAAAACTCCTTACATAAAACACATGGACGCTATGCTCAGCCGGCTCGAGGAAGCCTACGGTCAACCGGTGGATACCGAGTTCACAGCACGTCTTGACTCAGATGGAAGGGTTAAAATCAACCTGCTGCAGTGCCGTTCGCTGCGGTTGCCCGGTACTATTGACCAGGTAGAGTTCCCCCAGCATATACCTGATAACCGTATACTTTTTACCTCCAGCCGCTTCATCAGTGGAGGCGCAGTTCACAATATCAGGTATATCCTGTACATTGACCCTGACAAATACGCCGGCATCGAGTTGGAAGAGTTCAAGCGATCACTGGGCCGTATCGTAGGGCGCATTAACCGCCATCCGGCAATAATTGACGGCAGGATAATTATGATGGGACCAGGCCGCTGGGGCAGCAGCAATCTTAATCTGGGCGTTAATATTGGCTACTCGGACATCGATAATACTGCTGTGCTGGTTGAGATAGCGCGCGAAGAGAAGGGGCAAATACCCGAAGTTTCTTACGGCACCCACTTCTTCCAGGATCTGGTCGAATCAGGCATCATGTACCTGCCTGTCTATCCCTCTGATGCCGAATCAAAATTTAACGAAAGATTCTTTAACAGCTCAAAAAACGTATTACCCGAGATTGTTGCGGATGTAGCTGAATTCGCTGAAATAGTTCACCTGATTGATATCAATGGAAGTGCTGATGGCCTCTATGCACATATACTGGCAGACCCAGCAGTCCATAAAGCCATCTGTTTCCTGGATGTCTATTGTGCGTGAACATTGATAACCTCGCTACTGCACAGAAATTGTCCCTGTTTCAACTCATTCCTTAGATAAAATTTATTCCTTAAAATCAAACCTGAATTTTTTAAAAAAATTCCGTTACATCTGTGTTTCATTGCCGTGCCCCTATCACTTTGCGGCAAACATTTTACAGATCTAACCTTAGTATTTTGACAATCTATAACGTATGTGGTAAAGTAATAATACGGCATATGGTTGCCATATACCGTATGAAGGCAAGGATATGCAGGTGAAGAGAGTCTTCCTTTTGATTAAAGTCAGCAATAGCGAAGCAACTCCTGCAAAAGAAGATGCTAGTACGCGCATTGAAAAAGGATTTAAATAATGATTGCCGTTATCAATTATGGATCCGGAAATTTAGGGAGTGTGGCCAACGCCCTAGTGAAGTTAGGGCGCAAGCCATCGGTAACCAGTTCCATATCTGACGTGCTTAAAGCTGACGCAGTCTTCCTGCCGGGAGTGGGCGCAGCAGGCGATACTATGAAAGGTCTGCAGGCATTAGGCATGGATAAAGCTTTGAAAAAACTATTTGAGCTTGGTCGACCTGTGTTTGCCATCTGTGTAGGGTTGCAAGTGCTCTTAACTGCCACTGAAGAAGGTGGCGAGCATATATGTCTGGATGTTATACCCGGCCGGGTCAGGAAGTTGCCGGGGGGGTTAAAGGTCCCACATATGGGCTGGAACCAGGTACATCAACTCAAATCTCATCCGGTGTTTAATGGCATACCTGATAACAGCAATTTCTATTTTGTTCATAGCTATTACGTTAATCCTGAGGATAAGTCTACTGTAGCTGCAATCACCCAATATGGGATTGAATTATGCAGCATGGTAATCATCGATAATCTTATTGCCACACAGTTCCATCCCGAAAAAAGTGGCGAGCTCGGCCTCAAGATGTATTCCAATTTTCTCGATTTAGCTAACTGTTAGGGCGCTAAATGGAATGTGCTGAAAATGTTAAGACAGAATATCTCGTATTTTACAGCCTTAAACCTCTGTCGCAGACTCCGCAACAGGGGCAAGTGCCGGTTGCCTATTAAAGGAGCAGGAGTTGAACCATGTTGACCAAGCGCATCATACCGTGCCTGGATGTCACCGCCGGCCGAGTAGTTAAGGGTACCAGCTTTACCAACCTGCGGGACGCCGGTGATCCTGTAAAACAGGCAGCCTTCTACTACAAACAGGGCGCTGACGAGCTGGTCTTCCTTGATATCGGTGCAACTCCCGAAGGTAGAGATACGCTTGTTGACATCGTAGAACGTGTGGCGAGACAGGTTTTTATACCTTTTTGTGTGGGAGGTGGACTTCGCAATATCGAAGATATGAGACGCATGTTACTGGCCGGTGCAGACAAAGTTTCGGTCAATACGGCTGCAGTGCAAAATCCGGAGTTGCTTAGAGAAGCCTCGGAGATTTTCGGACAGCAGTGCATAGTGCTGGCTGTTGACGCGAGGCGTACGCAGGGGAACGGGCCGGTATATTGGGAGGTCTGCACCCACGGCGGACGCCAGCCTACCGGAAAAGATGTTCTGCAATGGGTAAGGCAAGCAGTGCAACTGGGTGCGGGTGAAATTCTACTGACCAGCTGGGACTCTGACGGCCAGCGTCGGGGATATGATAACGAGCTTAACAGGGCCGTAAGTGAAGCAGTTTCCGTCCCGGTCATCGCCAGCGGTGGTGCAGGTGAACTGGAGCATCTGTACGAAGCACTGTCCTTGGGCAAGGCTGATGCTGTGCTCGCTGCCAGCATCTTTCACTACCGTGTCCATTCCATTGCTGAGGTCAAACACTATCTTGCTAAAAAGGGAATCCCAGTACGTATATAAGGTGTAATTATATGAATGGCCAACATGCAAAAATATATCTTTTTTACTGTGCCAACAGCGTGGATTCAAAGGAGTTGCATCATAGACTGGCTCACAACCATGACAAATTTAAGTCAATACCGCTTCCCTGCTCTGGAAAGATCGATGCCCTGTATCTCATGAAAGCTTTTGAATCAGGGGCCGACGGAGTAGCCGTTGTGACCTGTAAATATGGAGAATGCAAATATCTCGAAGGCAATCTCCGGGCTACCAAGCGCGTGGGAGCGGTTGAAGCTTTGCTGGAAGAACTTGGACTCGGAGTCGGTCGAATTATTATTACGCAGATTGGTGATCAAGGAATAGATAAGGTTGCTGAAGAGATTGATACATTGCGGCAAAAGGTCAAAAGTTTGCCGAGTAAGTTATTTATTGAAGACGAGTCCGAACTGGATAAGGAATGAATTTATGTTCCCTACAATTTAATAAGGAATTAAGAAAATGAAAGCTGATAGTAAACTGGCTGACCGAATAAAGGAAGGAAAATTTATTATTACCGCTGAATATGCGCCGCGTACCGGCACAGATGCTGCTGTCATCCGGGAATGCGCTGCAAACCTTACCGACGGCATTACTGCCGTAAACGTGGCTGATAACCACTACGGTATTGCCATGTCGAGCCTTGCCGCATCCGTTGGTCTGATCAACTCGGGTATTGAACCGGTGTATCAAATCGTAACCAGGGATAGAAATCGCATTGCATTGCAATCGGATTTACTGGGATCGGCATATCTGGGAATTAAAAATGTCTTATGCCTGTCCGGTTATCATCAGAAACTTACCGGCAACGAGGACTCGTCAAATGTATTTGATATGGACTCTATCCAGCTTGTCGCTACTGTAAAAAAAATGAATGAAGGCTTTTTACTCAATGGAACTGAAATCAACGGTGAATTTTCTATGCTGATGGGTGCTGTAGCAAACCCGTTTTTACAGCCAATAGAGTTGAATCTGCTGCGATTGAAGAAAAAGATAGCGGCCGGCGCGGAGTTTATCCAGACACAGGCCATATTCGATACTGATGCTTTCGCTTCCTGGCTGGCTGCTGCAAGAGACAAAGGGCTGACTGATATGACCGCCATACTTGCAGGTGTCTTGCCCCTGACAGGCGCGGACAAAGCATTGAGGCTAAAAGAGCAATTCACGGACATGGTTATCCCCGATGCATTGATTTCCAGACTGAAATCTGCAGGTGACGAAGCCGCTCAGTTGAAAGAGGGTATAGCAATATGTTCGGAAATCGTGCAGAAAATCAAGAACATCCCCGGTCTACGGGGTATCCATATCATGTCCGGCGGAAATGAGAGATTCGTGCCCCAACTGATATCAGCTGCAAAGCTATAGAGGGAAAAGTCGATGCCAGATAAATATCATATTAAAACCAAGTCGATGCCTGCACGACGGCCAAAGATCGGCAAGGTCGGCATCGTTGACTGGCGCGAGGATTGCGCCGGTTGCCGCAACTGCGTCAAAAAGGCCTGCGTATTCGACCGTTACAGGCAGGAGGCGGAATATATCCGCAGTCTGAACGATATGGATTCTATCTTTTTCCAGTGTATGGGCTGCTTCTCATGCGTGCAGCAGTGTACCAAGGGACTGCTGGCATTATCGGAGAATCCGGTTTACAGTAGGTTGGGCAACAGATACTGGACACCGGACATTATCGAGACTACCTGGAACCAGGCAGAGACGGCCAAGATACCTGTATCCGGTGCAGGCTATCGCGGCAGGTTCACCGGCCCCGGTTTTGATTCCATGTGGACAGATATGTCGGAGATCGTACGTCCCACCCGTGATGGTATACATGGCCGTGAGTATATCAGTACAGCTGTGGATATCGGTAGAAAACCGGCAGTTCTGCATTTCAACTCTTTGAACGTCAACCATTTTCCGCTGATTACTATCCCAATGCCACTGGTTATCGACTTGATGCCGCAAGGTTACAAACTGCCCAATGTAGTCGGGTTATGCAAATCGCTTGCCGCACAGACCGGCATATTGATGATCGTTGATTACAGGGATCTGGAGCTGTTGGGCAATGACCTGGATACTAGCCTCCCTAATCTTATTTTCTACATAGATAAAGGAGCACATCTGCCACCACATTCCTTGCTGAAAAGGGTGAGAATGGTGGAAATTGGTGATGATAATCAGATTGATAAGAGAATCAGCGATATCAAAGCAATTAATCCGGATATCGTAGTAGCCATCCGGGTGGATATGGGATCTGAAGGAGTTGTCAGAGCTAAAGAGCTGGGTCAGAAAGAAAATGCTGAAGTTATACATCTTGTCGCCGATATAAACGGTGACCAGATTGGAGTTAACCAGCCACGATTCATCAAAGATATGGTGAGGGAAGTACACAACTTCCTGGTCAGCAAGGGTATTAGAAATGAGATCACTATAATCGCAGGAGGCGGCATAGCCCTGCCCGAGCATATGGCCAAGCAGATTATCTGCGGTGCTGACCTGGTAGGTATCAATTTACCGCTGTTAATAGCTCTTGAATGTGTTTTTTGCCAGGAGTGCAATGACGGGGTAAATTGCCCGGCCGATGTCAGGAACGTAAAAGAATCATACGGTGTCGGCCGCATGGTCAACTTGATTGCTGCATGGCACGATCAATTAATTGAGATGATGGGCGCTATGGGCATCCGTGAGGTCCGCAGGCTGCGCGGCGAGGTCGGACGTGCTTTATTCTTTGAAGAACTTGAGGAGGCTACCTTTGGTAAACTCTTTGGTACGAGAAAAAATTAATAATAGTGATCTGCCAGAGAATACCCGTAAAACACAGGTTGAACAGGCTCGGGTAGCGCGTGAGATTAAACCGGCTCCACCCCGCTATCGGAATGAGCTGGCTAAATATATCATTAACCGCAGCAATGCCTGCATACACTGTGGAAAATGCGCTGAAGTCTGCCCGCAGGGTGTGCATATTCTAAAACCCGGATACAAACTGTTCGCCGCACCGCGTTTGAACGTATGCATCGGCCCCTCATGTCAAAATACAGACCATTATTGTGTTGATCTTTGCCCGCAGAAAGCGTTGAGAATGGTGGAGAATCCCATGATGAAGGTGCTGGGCGATTATCGCTGGACGCCCGACCTTATTCTATCCACGTGGAAGATGTCGGAGACAGGATCGGCCCCGCCTGTTGAATTTGGTTATGAACGGGAATTCGGCAATTCCGGTGGCGGTTTTGATCGTATCAAGATCAAATTCCCTGAAAAACCGCCTATCGAAGTGAAACCTGAAGAAGTAGATACGACACTGGAACTGAACCGCCGCAACGACGGCCGCCCGCAGATCAAGCTAGATGTACCTTGGTATGGCGGCGGCATGTCCTTTGGCTCGGTCAGCAATGTAACACAACTGTCCAAAGCCCGTGCTGCGGTGGCCTTCAATACTTTTACCTGCACCGGTGAAGGTGGCTACATGGAAAGGTTACGCCCGTATGATGACCATACTATCACACAGGTGGCGACAGGATTGTTCGGTGTACGCGAGGAAACAATCCAACGTGTCCGCATTGTTGAATTTAAATATGCCCAGGGTGCGAAGCCGGGCTTGGGAGGGCATCTTCTGGCTGACAAAGTTACACCGTCGGTAGCTCGCATGCGTGAGACAGTATTGGGTATATCACTGTTCTCACCGTTCCCATTCCACAGTGTTTACTCGATTGAAGATCACCAGAAACATATGGACTGGATCAAACATATTAACAGGCATGCCCTGATCTCCGCCAAGGTATCCACACCAACCGATGTAGATATGGTTGCCGTCGGCAGCCACTCAGCCGGTGCGCATATAGTGCACATTGACGGCGGTTATGGTGGTACCGGTGCAGCGCCTGACATCGCCAAGAAAAATATTGCCATGCCTGTTGAATACGGAATTGTTAAAGTGCATGATTTCCTCACACGCGAGGGAGTGCGGGATAAGGTTACATTGATAGCCAGCGGTGGATTGCGTAATGCTTACGATATCGCCAAGGCTATCGCACTGGGTGCTGACGGTGTCGTAGTTGGTACCGCGGAACTGGTTGCGCTCGGATGTATAAGATGTGCCCGCTGTGAAAGTGGACGCGGCTGTCCTCGTGGCATAGCTACAACGGATACCAAATTGCAGGAGCAGATTACAGTTGAATGGGGTTCACAACGAATCATTAATCTTTACAACGCATGGCGAAATGACCTCGTAGATATCCTTGTTAAGCTTGGTATGCGCAGTATCAGTGAATTGAGGGGACGCACTGATCTGCTGATGCATATGGATTACACCAATGACGTGGAGCCTACAAAATGAATGGGGAACTGATAGATAATCTGCATGCCTCCAGGTACATGTTGAATCAGGAACTTCAGCCTCCGACCTCTGAAAGAAAGCTGGAAGAGGAAGGCGGCTGCGGAGTTGTTGGCTTCTGTTGCAGCGAACCTGTAGCTGCCAGACATATTTATGAGCCTTCACGCCAGATGCATAACAGGGGCAACGGAAAAGGCGGTGGCGTAGCTGCGCTCGGCTTCAAACCCGAACAGCTGGGTGTCAGTAAAGACGTGCTCGATAATTACTACATACTGCATATCGCTGTCCTGGATTTGAACGTCCTGCAGGCACTGGAAAAGAAATATATATATTCAAACTTCGAAGTTAAATCTGCACAGAAGCTGGATACTGTAGAGGATTGGACAAAGATATCAGGGCTGCAAGCCAAACCTCCCGATGTTTTCCGTTATTTTGTAAAAACGAAATCGGATACCCTCAATGATTTCGTCAAGAAAAATAATCTTTCCGGACTTCCCCAGGAAGAAGCTGAAGCTGAATTCATCAATCAGATCAGCATCAGGTTAAACCAGGAATTTTATGCCTCACTTGGTGAGCAAAAAGCCTTTGTCATGTCCGAAGGCAAAAATATCATGATTTTGAAGGTCGTGGGTTTTGCAGAGGCGATTATTCAATACTACAAAATCGAAGAGCTTTGTGCACATGTCTGGATAGCCCACCAGCGCTTCCCCACAAAGGGAAGGGTATGGCACCCCGGTGGAGCTCATCCTTTTGGAGGTATCAACGCCGCGCTGGTGCACAACGGAGACTTTGCCAACTATCACTCTGTATGCGAGTACCTGGCGGAACGCCAGATATTTCCACAGTTCCTGACGGATACGGAAGTCTCCATACTGCTGTTCGATTTGCTGGAAAGGACGTATCACTATCCTCTGGAATACATCATTGAAGCCCTTGCACCTACTTCGGAGCTGGATTTCGACCGACTCCCTCCGGAGAAACAGGCGATTTACAGCTCCATCCAGGCTGCACACATACATGGCTCACCGGACGGCCCATGGTTCTTTATCATTGCCAGGTCGCTACCCGATCAGAAAGCTTTCCAGTTAATGGGCATTACGGATACTTCAATGTTGAGGCCGCAGGTCTTTGCCTTAAGCAACGGCGAAGTGCAGGTTGGCCTGATTGCATCCGAAAAACAAGCTATTGATGCTACCCTGCTCAGCCTTCATAAAGACGACGCCCGCATCTGTCCGGTTGCTGAACGGTACTGGAATGCAAGGGGAGGAAGTCACACAGACGGCGGGGCTTTTATCTTCGATTTGAAATCCGACGACCACGGCAAGCTAAGGATTACATGTACAGACAAATTCGGAACTCACATCCCTATGCCATCGGGCAGCGAGGAATGCAACTTTGCCAAAGAAATAACTGCTGTTAGTGCTGAGTTAGGTAGTGAACTTAAACCGTTCTTCGAAGATAAAGACGCAGCGGCTATTTTTAAATACGTGAAAAACCACAGTCCGCAATGGACATACGATGAGTTTCAAATATGCTTAAACACCATCGTGAATATGGCTGAGGTTGATCGTTATACAACCACGGTCGTTGATGCCCTGACACTTCTCAACGACAGACAGTACGGTGTGGGTAACAAAAAGCGCAGTCACATCGTTTATATCATCAGAATGGCGCTAAACAAATTATTCAGCAGCCTTCCCCGTTTGGACTCTGATACTCTGCCAGATAGCAATTACAGACTGATAGATTATGCCAGCCGGTTATCTTTAAGGGAACCGCGCAACAGTGAAACAACGCTCGTTATCAATGTCAGCGGTTTCGAACCGGAAGGCAAGCTTTCCGATGCCACTCTCTTAATGGATGCCTATTTTAAAGGTTGGAAACATTTCATCAGCTATAACTGTATCGGGCAGAGGTTCACAGGTTGCGGACTCGGGCCTGAAACTGATGGTGTGACAATCGATATTTATGGCAGCTCCGGCGATTATGTAGCTTCCGGCATCGACGGTATGACGATCACTATCCACGGCAATGCCCAGGATCAGGTAGGACAGATAATAAAAAGTGGTAAGCTCGTGGTTCACGGAGATGTCGGGCAGACATTTATGTACGGAGCCAAGGGCGGTGCAGTCTTTGTCAGGGGTAATGCTGCAGGACGCCCGCTAATCAACTCCGTGGGAAAACCAAAGGTTGTACTCAACGGGACATGCCTGGATTTCCTGGGAGAATCATTTATGGCTGGCGATGTCTTCAACGGCGGAGGGTTCGTAATCCTGAACGGTGTTAAATTTGATGACAATGGATATGTCGTATCTCTAAAGGAGCCGTACTCCGGAAGCAATCTCTTCTCGCTTGCATCAGGGGGTGCCATCTATGTCAGGGACCCCGGACAGCAACTGGTCTGGCAGCAGTTAAACGGTTGCGGATTCCACCGCATGACAGATGAAGATTGGGCATTGATGCTGCCGTATCTAGAGGAGAACGAGAGGCTTTTTAATATTAAAGTAGAAGAACTCCTGACGGTAAACGGGGAAAAAAGGTCGCCTGTTGAAGTTTATCGTAAGGTAGCGCCCGTGAAAATCGCGGCCCTCGGGAAAAAGGCTGAAGAAATCATGGCCACAGAAACAGAGGAACTGACAGTATCTACAGGAGAATAATCCTTAAGCAGGGTGAACACTATGAAAATAAACGGGACAAGAAAGAGCAATTTGAAGCAGACTGTCGAAGAGCTTTCCGGCGTCAGGATAGATAGCTGCTTAAAATGTATGAAGTGCACCAGCGGCTGTTCGGTTGCTAAAGAAACCAAGATGCATCCTTCCGAGTTGATCGGTCTGCTTAAGCTCGGCGCTGGCGATGAAATTCTGAAAAGTGACCTGGTCTGGATGTGTTTATCATGCGAGATCTGCTATGGAAGATGCCCGATGAAGATTAATACCGCCTCTCTGATTGATGCCCTGAGGAAGCTGGCTGTGGAGCGTGGAACAACTACCCGGAAAGGTAATGCCCCTCTATTTAATAAAGCGTTCCTGGGTACGGTAAAACAATACGGCAGGTCATATGACTTACAGATGATCATGCACTACAAATTTGGTTCGGGATCATTGATGCAGGATACAGAGAAATTTCCCACTATGCTGCGAAAGGGAAAAATGGCTCTGCTTCCACCTTACGGAGCTAAAAAAACAGTTGTGAAGCGGATCTTCGATACATCCCCCGGTGGCAAAGGAAAAATAAAATGAGATACGCATATTATCCCGGTTGTTCCTCACATTCAACGGCGCGTGATATGCATGAATCAGCGGCAGCTGTTGCAAATAAGCTTGGAATTGAACTCGTGGAAATATACGGCTGGTCCTGTTGCGGTGCAACGTCGGCGCACCAAACTGACAGAGTACTTGCGGCAGCGCTTCCTTCATCCAATTTGTTGCTGGCCAGAGATATGGGGCTCGATACAGTGGTAACCTGTGCAGCCTGTTATAACCGCATGAAAGTTGCCAATCGCGAAGTGAAGGATTCTGCTGAAATACGTTGCATGGTGGCTGACCGGGTGGGAAAAGAATATGACGGGTCTGTTGCAGTCCGTCATATTATTGAAATACTGCTTGAGGATGTTGGCCTGGATAAGATTAAGAAAGCATTGAAGAAGTCGCTCAATGGGCTAAAAATCGCCTGCTATTACGGTTGCCTGCTGGTACGTCCCAATGATGTCACCGGCTTCGATGATGCCGAGAATCCGACCTCGATGGACAAGCTGGTTAACGCCATGGGCGGCGAGAGCCTGGAATGGCCATATAAAGTCGAGTGTTGCGGAGGTGGATTGAACCTGACCAGGACAGATGTCGCTGTCAGGCTTTCCGGTTCAATCATTGATATGGCGGCAAGAGCAGGGGCTGATTGCATCGCCGTCGCCTGCCCGATGTGTCAGGCGAGCCTTGATCTCAGACAGTCCGATATTAAAAAAGAAACGGGTTTAAAAGCCGATATGCCCGTTGTTTATTTAACCCAGTTGCTGGGTCTGTGCCTGGGTATTCCTCTAAATGAGCTTGGCCTTAACAGGCTGATGGTGAGCCCGGCGAATATTATTAAGCAGATCTGTTGATCATTTTGAAAGTGATTGTTAATGATTTTGGAAGGTATCCAGTATGGAAAAGAGTAATGGAAAAAAAATAGGCGCAGTACTGGTTCAGGGCGGAGGTATTGCCGGCATTCAGGCTGCACTCGACCTTGCCAATTCAGGTTTTAAGGTTTACCTGGTGGAACGCTCTGCTGCTATCGGCGGTATGATGTCCCATCTGGATAAGACCTTCCCCACGGGCGATTGTGCCACCTGTATCGTCTCCCCCAAGCTTGTGGAATGTGCAAGGAATTTAAATGTGGCAATTCTTACTCTCTCCGAGCTGGTTGATCTCAAGGGCACTCCGGGCAATTTCAAAGCTATGGTGAAAAGATATCCCCGCTATGTGATAGAAGATAAGTGCACATCGTGCGCGCAGTGCACGGATGTCTGTCCCGTGAATGTACCGAATAAGTTTGACAGGAATCTGGGCACACGCAAGGCTATAGCCAAGCATTACGCCCAGGCAACACCCAATATTTTCGGTATTCTGAAGAACGGGCATGCTCCATGTAAAATCAAGTGCCCCGCCAATATCAATGTTCAGGGCTATATACAGCTGATCAAAAAGAAGGAATACATCAAGGCCGTTAACTTGATTCGAGAGAGAAATCCATTATCGGCGATCTGTGGAAGAGCCTGCAACCATCCCTGTGAAGAGGCCTGCACCCGTAATTCCGTGGACTCACCGGTTGCTATCAGGGCCCTGAAAAGGTTTGCCTCAGATAAGGAAATGGAAATGATCGCTTCCGGACAGTTGATGTTGCCGGACGAGAAGATTCCTGCCGTTGGTGCTAAGAAAGTAGCCGTTATTGGTGCTGGCCCGTCCGGTCTAACTGCTGCCGCTGACCTGGCAGACCATGGTTATGACGTGACTGTTTACGAAGCCAGCTCTGCAGCAGGAGGCATGCTGCGCTGGGGTATCCCTGAATATAGATTGCCTAAAAACGTGCTCGACCACGAGGTCGAACTGATCCGTCGCAAAGGCGTTAAATTTAACTACAATTGCCGTATCGGAAAAGATATCTCACTGGAAAAGCTGCAGCAGGATAATGTAGCTGTATTTATCGGCGTGGGTGTTCAATCGAGTCGTAAGCTGGGCGTGGACGGCGAAAATAAAACTGGTACCAATTACGGCATTGAATTCCTGAATAAGGCTGCCGATAAGAGTGATCCTCCTGCAGTTGGTAAGAAAGTGATCGTTATTGGTGGTGGCAATGTCGCCGTGGATGTTGCACGCACTGCAATGAGACTGGGCGCAGGCAGTGTTGAGATGGTTTCTTTGGAGCAGAGAGACGAAATGCCCGCCTTGCCCGAGGAAGTTCAGGCAACCATTGAAGAAGGTATCAAGGTGCTCAATGGCTGGGGCCCGCGCAGGATATTGGGCAACGGTGCGGTCACAGGAATTGAGCTTAAAAAATGTACCAGCGTATTTGATGTGAATGGAAGGTTCAATCCTGCATATGACGAGGAGAACCGCATGGAACTGCAGGCAGATCAGATAATTATTGCCATCGGCCAGTCGCTCGATAAAGATTTCGCCGGGCAATCCGGTGTTGAGCTCGAGAGGGGATTGCTCAAAGTAGACCCACTAACACTGGAAACACCAGTGCAAGGAGTATTCGCCGGTGGTGATAGCGTTTCAGGGCCCGCATCCATCATACAGGCTGTGGCAGCAGGCAAACGTGCTGCCGAGTCAATCGATTTTTATATTAAGAACGAAGGCATGAACCGGCCTCGTTTCACTGACTCTCTTATACCTATCCCTCCTGAAATGCTGCCGACTACTGCAGACCAACCGAAGAAGCCACGCAATATGCCGGAGGAATTACCTCCCGCTCAAAGGGCCGGCAATTTCAAAGAAGTGGAAATGAGTTTGACGGAAGATGCGGCCATGGCCGAATGTGACCGCTGCCTGAACTGCGCTCTGTGTTCCGAATGTCAGGAGTGCGTTGCAATCTGTGAGCAGCATGCCATAAATCACGCCATGCAGGAAGAGCTTGTAGAGCTGGAAATAGGCTCGGTAATACTTACATCGGGCTTTGAAGAATTCTCAGCGGAACGCAAGGGTGAATTCGGCTACGGCCGCTATGCCAATGTCGTTACCAGCGTGCAGTTCGAGCGTATGCTATCGGCATCAGGTCCGTTCGAAGGACACGTGATACGCAGGTCAGATGGCAAGCCCGCCAACCGTATCGCCTGGATACAATGCGTCGGCTCACGCGACAGTAAATGCGGCAATGATTATTGTTCATCGGTTTGCTGCATGGTATCGACAAAGCAGGCGCTGGTCGCTATGGATCATTCCGCAAATCTGAAAGCTTCGATATTTTATATGGATATCCGCGCTCATGGAAAAGACTTCGACCAGTATTATGAACGTGCTTTAAACAGCGGGAACGTGAACTATATAAAGAGTATACCCTCCCGTGTTTTACAGGTTCCGGAGACCAGGGATTTACGCTTGCAGTTCATCGGTGCCAACGGCAGCATAGAAGAACAGGATTTTGATCTTGTGGTGCTCTCGGTAGGTATGGAAGCAGGTGCCAGTGCCAGGGAAAATGCCCGTCAGCTGAATATCGAGCTTAATGAATGGGGATTCTGCAATACAGACAGGCTTTCACCCGTTAATACATCACGGGATGGTGTTTTCGTGGCTGGTGCATTCCAGGAGCCCAAGGATATACCGGAAACGGTTACTCAGGCCAGCGCAGCAGCATCCCTGGCCATGGAAATGCTTTCAAACGCACGTAACTCATTGATAACAAAGAGGGTCTACCCGGATGAACACGATGTTACCGATGAAGATCCCAGGATTGGTGTATTTGTCTGCCACTGCGGCAAGAATATCGCGTCTGTAGTGGATGTGGAAAAAGTTGCCCAGGTAGCCTTAGGCTTGCCTAATGTGGTTTTTGCTACGCATACAATGTATACATGTGCAGACTCCAGCCTGGATGGCATCAAAGAAATGATCAAGCAGCACAACTTGAACCGCGTGGTCGTTGCTTCCTGTACTCCGCGTACTCATGAGCCGATATTCAGGGATACTTTAAGGGAAGCAGGATTGAATCCCTATTTGTTTGAGCTGGCCAACATACGCGATCAATGTTCATGGGTACATTCATGCGACCCGGAACATGCTACTGAAAAAGCTATTGAGTTGATGTCCATGTCCGTTGCCCGTGCTAGGCTGTTGAAGCCATTGACCGGCACCTCATTCGCGGTAGACCAGAGCGGACTCGTCATAGGTGGTGGAGTAAGTGGTATGACCGCTTCATTATCACTGGCCGAACAGGGCTTTAAAGTTCATCTTATCGAGAGGGAAAGCAAACTCGGCGGTAATGCCATTGACCTGAAATATACGCTCGAACATGAGGATATACCGCAATTTATAGCCGAGCTCGTAAGAAAAGTGGAAGAGCACGAAAACATCGAAGTGCATAAATCGACCACGATCGAAAATGTAACCGGATTTATTGGCGCCTTTCGTGTGACAGCTTCAACAGCGGAAACCCAGAAAGAGATCAACTGCGGCAGCATCATCGTGGCTACCGGCGCCAGCCCCGCTACAGTAAAGGAATACAAACATGGCACATCGGAACGAATCATGACCCAGCTTGAACTCGAGCGGAAGTTATGCACCGATGACGTTGATTTCAGTGGTGAGAACATAGTTATGATTCAGTGCGTGGGCTCCCGCAATGAAGAAAGATCATACTGCAGCCGCCTGTGCTGTTCAATGGCTGTGAAGAATGCATTGAAGATTAAGAAATTGAATCCTGACGCCAATATATATGTCTTATACCGGGATATCCGTACTTACGGCTTCAGGGAGAAATACTATAAAGAAGCACGTGAAGCCGGGGTGAACTTCATCCGCTATGAAAAGTCCAATCCGCCCATGTTATCTGAAAATGGAGAGATGGTTGTGACGTTAAAGAGCCCTGATTTTATAGATCTGATTGAAATCGAAGCTGATAATCTGATCCTCAGCACAGGCGTTGATGCAGTCGGCAACGGCAGGCTGGCCGATATGCTCAAAGTGCCGCTCAATGCCGATGGTTTTTTTGTGGAAGCTCATTTAAAGCTGCGCCCTGTTGAATTTGCCACAGAAGGTATTTTCCTTTGCGGATTGGCTCATTCACCCAAGATGCTGGACGAAAACATCTCCCAGGCACGCGCAGCCGCTTCACGCGCCGCTACCGTGCTGTCTCGGCCGACGTTGGAAGTCGGCGCACAGGTTTCCCATGTAGACCAGAACAAATGCATATCCTGTATGACCTGCGTCCACATCTGCCCTTATACTGCGCCAACGGTTAATGCAGATCGCAAAGCTGAGATAATCAGTGCCAAGTGCATGGGCTGCGGCATCTGCGCGGCGGAATGCCCTGCCAAGGCAATCCAATTGAACCATTTCGAGGGAGTGATATTTGAAAGGATGTTACAGGAGCTTTTTCAGCGCAGGGAAACTAATGAAAACGAGCCGGTAAAGGTGCCGGAGCAAAGAAGTGTGATATGAGTTCAGCTAAAAAGGAGACGACCATAGTAGCTTTCTGCTGCATCTACTGCGCTTATGCAGCCGCCGATCTGGCCGGCTCTATGCGATTGCAGTATCCTTCCAACATTCGGATACTGAGGACACCATGTACGGGCAGGCTGGAAGTAGAATACTTCATGAAGGCATTTGAAGACGGCGCAGATGGCGTGATAGTGGCAGGATGCGAGGAAGGCAGTTGCCATTTTAAAGAGGGCAATCTTGTAGCTAAACGGCGTGTAAATTACGCGAAAAAATTACTGGCGGAGGCCGGGCTGGAAAGCGATAGACTAAGGATGGTGAATGTCAGCGCTGCCAGCGCACGCAAACTGGTTGATTATTTAAAAGAGATGGCCGCCACAATTGAAAAACTTGGGCCAAGTCCATTGCACACGGTCAAACAATTAGCCCGACAGGAGAGTAAGTCATGATTGTAGCAGAAAGAAAAACCATTCCTGAACTGATAGATATTTTGCAGGGGCACAAAAATGTCCTTGTGCTCGGTTGTGGAACGTGTGTCACGGTTTGCCTGGCAGGCGGTGAACGTGAAGTAAGTATCATTGCATCGGCACTGCGCATAGCTTCACGTACACAGAACCTGGACTTCAAGGTCAGCGAGTTGACGATTGAAAGGCAGTGCGACAATATCTTCATTGAACAGGCGGCCGAAGCCATAGATAAGAGCGATGCCGTACTATCGCTGGGCTGTGGCGCCGGTGTGCAGGCTATTGCCGAGCGTTACCCCCGCAAGCCTGTATATGCCGGGTTAAATACCAAGTTCCTGGGTATCCTGGAGGAAAGGGGCATCTGGACGGAGAAGTGTGCTGCCTGCGGCGCCTGCGTGTTACATGAATATGGTGGTATCTGCCCGGTGACACGCTGTGCAAAGCATATGTTGAATGGTCCGTGCGGAGGATCAAAGGAAGACAGGTGTGAAGTGAATCCTGATCGTCCTTGTGCCTGGCAACTAATATATCAACGTCTGAAGTCTATCGGACAATTGCAGAAACTGGAGCAGGTTACGATGCCGAAAAATTGGGGGCCGAGTCTTAGTGGAGGACCTCGCACTATTATACGGGATGATCACAGGATTTGATTCTGCAAAATTATATGTGAATACGATGGAAATTATTATTTGTAGATAAAGAATTACTAAATGTACTGAGCTAGTGCTTATTAAGTGAGATGAGCTCTCAGCGGAGGTTCATATGATTGGACAGGAAACACGCGATGTAGAAAGAAAGATTACGGCGATTCTCAGGATACTCAGCGAGTCCAGGCAACCGGTGGGTGGCCGGAGCATATCGCTCATGCTGGAGGAACAGGGAATCCACCTTGGCGAGCGGGCTGTCCGCTACCACCTCAAGATCATGGATGAACGGGGATTAACACGCTTGGCAGGGCCCAAAGACGGCCGCACTATCACGCTTGCAGGCCAGGACGAACTGCGCAATTCTCTGGTAACTGATAAACTCGGCTTCGTCAGCACTAGAATCGAGTGCCTGGCCTACCAGACCAATTTCGGCCTGCGCTCGGCTAACGGCAAAGTACCTGTAGATATCACCCTGTTTAACCGCGATGACTTAATCCGTGCATTAAAAATCATGTCAGACGTATTCGCGGCCGGCTTTTGTTCCTCTGAACTGGTCGCTCTGGGTGGAGAAGGCGCCAGCCTGGGACAGACTATAATTCCATCGGGTAAAGTGGGCTTCGCCACAGTATGCAGCGTAGCTATCAACGGCTGTCTGCTTAAAGCCGGCATTCCGGCACACGCACGCTTCGGTGGTCTCATGCAGGTGAGGAACAGGCAGCCTTACCGTTTTGTGGATCTCATTGAGTTCTCCGGCTCGACCATTGATCCTTCCAATATTTTTATCACCGGACGTATGACAGAGGTTAAAAATGCCGCCTCCGTCGGAGAGGGGAAGGTACTGGCTGGCTACCAGGAGATACCTATGCTATCCCTGGCCAGAGCCGAGGAACTGTTGCACAGGCTGAATAATCATGGACTAATGTGCCCCGCCATGCTCGCGCGTTCCGGAGAGGCGGTTTGCGAGATACCCCGTAATCCGGATAAGGTAGGACTGATTACTCTCAGCGGCCTTAATCCGGCGGCTGCTGCTGCAGAAGCCGGTATCAAGATTTCAAACATGGCTATGTGCGGCATGATGGAAATAACAAAACTGCGCCCGTTCCGGGAACTTCTCTGACGGATATGTATTCGATGTATAACATCCTTATTGTAACCAACGAAATGGACCGCATGCGCGACGTGATAACCGGCTTAAGCCGACAGGGTTATTCCTGTACCGCCTGCGCCTATGCCGACGACGTTATTACGCAGGATGTGCGCCAGTACTTTAACCTGGTGCTTATAGATATATCATCGGTATCGCAGCACGGCGATTCTGCCTGGCGCTGGTTCAGACGTATTAAACTGCGCCGGCCGTTGCCCATCATCGCCCTGGTCTCAACTTCTACCTTGCAGGTAATAATGGCAGAAACCGGAATCGACGATTTCATTCTTAAGCCCTGGAACATGGATGAGCTCAGTTCGCGCATAACACGGCTGCTTAACCGTGCTGATACAACTGAAGAAGGCAAGATAATCAAAGCCAGCGACCTGATAATTGACCCGGTTAAATGTGAGGTACACCTGGGAGGCAGGCTGTTGGTGCTCACCTTTAAAGAATATGAGATGTTAAAATTGCTGGCAACCAACCCAGGCCGGGTCTTTACCCGTGAGGCGCTCCTGAACGAGGTCTGGGGCTATGATTATTTCGGCGGTGACCGCACCGTGGACGTACATATCCGCAGACTTCGCAGTAAGATCGAGGATTCCGTACATTCCTTTATTGAAACAGTAAGGAACATAGGCTACAAGTTTAAGGATATGCCCCCTGCCGCTTAACCTCCTGTAACAAAATCTTAACATCGCTGTAATAATACCGAAACAGGCCTCCTATAAACTAACCCCTATAAACTTAAAGGAGGTGTCCCATGAACTCGGGCGATACTGCATGGTTACTCACATCCACCGCGCTCGTGCTTCTCATGACGCCCGCCCTGGCCTTCTTTTACGGCGGCATGGTCAGAAGGAAGAATCTGCTCTCCACGATTATGATGAGCTTTGCCATACTCTGCATGGTTTCCATCCTCTGGATCATTTACGGTTATACAATGGCCTTCGGGCCGGATGTCAAAGGTTTGATCGGCAACTTTTCGTGGCTTGGACTGCTAGGAGTAGGACAGGACCCTTCAACCGTATATGCAACCACAGTTCCGCATCTGGCCTTCATGGCCTTTCAGGCTACTTTCGCCATTATCACGGTGGCTTTGTGGACGGGAGCGGTAGTCGAGCGTATTAAATTTGGTGCTCTGCTTGCTTTTGCCGCGCTCTGGTTTACCCTGGTCTATTGTCCTGTTGCACACTGGGTATGGGGCAGTGGAGGCTGGCTTGCACAGTTGGGTGCACTGGATTTCGCTGGTGGTACTGTGGTTCACGTTAATGCCGGTATTTCGGCGCTGGCGCTAGCACTCGTACTCGGACCCCGCAGGGGATTCAAGGAGGGCGAGACTATGGAACCCAACAATATACCTTATGTTGTCCTGGGCGCCGCTCTGCTCTGGTTCGGCTGGTTTGGATTTAATGCAGGCAGTGCTCTGACAGCAGGCCGTCTCGCAGCCAATGCATTTGTCACCACAAATACGGCCGCGGCTTCAGCTGGGTTTACCTGGATGCTACTCGGCTGGATTCATCGCAGGCCTTCAGTTGTGGGCGCTGCCACGGGCGCTGTCGTCGGACTGGTGGCTATTACCCCGGCCGCCGGTTTTGTTCAGCCCTGGGCCGCTATCCCCATCGGGGCGATCGGCTCTGTAATCTCTTATTACGTAATGGTATGGAGGGCTAAGGCAAATAAAGTTGACGAATCACTGGACGTATTCGCCTGCCACGGGATGGGCGGCACCTGGGGTGCGCTGGCCACCGGTATCTTTGCTACTACCGCCGTCAACACCGGGGGGTCGGGACTCATCGACGGGAACTGGAAACAGGTACTTATCCAGGTTGTGGCAATCGCAGCCACTATGGTTTTCGCTTTTGGAGTATCCTGGCTGCTGGCTAAGGCGCTCAAGGCAACCATGGGACTACGCGTGAAGGACGAGGAAGAAGCGGTGGGTCTGGACATATCACAGCACGGTGAAAATGCTTATGGAGGTGTTTAATGCTTAAGAAAATCGAAGCCATCATCAGGCCGGAAAAATTGGACGCCGTTAAGGACGCCCTGGAGGCCAGTGGAATACTGGGAATGACTGTCACCAATGTCAACGGACGCGGCAGGCAGAAAGGCATTGCGCTGCAATGGCGCGCTGGCGAATACCGCGTCGATTTCCTTCCCAAGATAAAACTTGAACTGGTTGTCGCCGGAGAGGAATGCCAGGCAGCAATTAACACCATCTGCACTGCAGCCAAAACCGGCAGGGAAGGCGATGGGATGATCTTTGTCCTGCCGGTGGAAAATGCCATACGTGTGCGCACCAGCGATTGTGGTGAAGAGTGCTTTTCCCGGCAGTGAATAACAGTTTTCAGCGGGGGCATAAGGAGATTTTAGCCACAATTTTTACATAACTGCACAATTTTTATACAAATCCGGTGCAATTTAATATGTTTGTAACATTTCACCCTTATACTGAATTAAAAAAGCAGGAGGATAACATGGCAACAAAAGACCGTGCAGAAGCCGTTGAATACGTGCTCAAAATGTCAAAGGAGCACGACATTAAGTTTATTAACCTGTGGTTTACAGATATACTCGGTTTTCTCAAGAGTTTCTCCATAACCATCGAAGAGCTGGAAAGAGCTCTGGAAGAAGGCATGGGATTCGACGGCTCATCCATCGAGGGCTACGCGCGCATCGATGAGAGCGACATGATCGCCCTCCCCGACCCGGATACCTTCCAGTTGCTTCCCTGGAGACCCAAGGAGCAGGCGGTCGCCCGTATGTTTTGTGATATTCAGATGCCGGGCGGACAGCCTTTCGAAGGCGATCCCAGATACATCCTCAAGAAAAATCTGAAACTCGCCGCTGACATGGGTTACACTTACTATGTCGGACCCGAGCTGGAGTATTTCTACTTCAAGAACAACCAGGGCACTGAGATTCTTGATTCCGGCGGCTACTTCGACCTGGTGCCGCTGGATATGGCAGTAGACCTGAGGAGACAAACCGTCCTGGCCCTGGAGGAAATGGGTATCGGGGTGGAATATTCGCATCACGAGGTAGCATCCAGCCAGCATGAAATCGATATGAGATACACCGATGCCCTCACCATGGCTGACAATGTGATGACATACAGGCTGGTGGTGAAACAGGTAGCCATGGAAAACGGCGTTTACGCCACTTTCATGCCCAAGCCGATCTTCGGGGAAAACGGCAGCGGCATGCACGTGCACCAGTCACTGTTCAAGGGCGAGAGAAACGCCTTTTTCGATAAAAACGACCCCTTCCATCTCTCCAAAGTCGCCCGCAGCTACATCGCCGGGCTGCTCAAACATGCTCCGGAGATAACATCGGTCACCAGCCAGTGGGTAAACTCGTATAAACGCCTGGTGCCGGGCTATGAGGCCCCCGTATATCTTTCCTGGGCAAGGCGCAACCGGGCCGACCTGATCAGGGTCCCCGAATATAAGCCGGGCCGTGAGATGGCCACGCGTATCGAGTACCGTTCGCCCGATCCCGCCTGCAACCCTTACCTGGTGTTCAGCGTGATGCTGGCCGCCGGCCTGGACGGCATTGAAAAGGGACTGGAGCCGCCTGTGCCCGTTGAAGAGAACGTCTACGAGTTCACGGAGGAACAGAGAAGGCGGAGGGGTATCAAGACCTTGCCTTCAAGCCTTTTTGAAGCTATTGCTCTGACGGAAAAAAGCGCCCTGGTCAAAAATGCGCTGGGCGACCACCTGTTCAACGCTTTCATTAAGAACAAGAAAGTGGAGTACGACCAGTACAGGATACAGGTCACCGAGTATGAGATCAAAAAATACCTGCCTGTGCTGTAAAGAGAATCAGGTTTTCTAGCACATTTACTATGATTGCACCGTTTGGTGCATGAGAAAGCGCGAATGAATACATGACCGGGAATAAATGTAATCGTGAAAGTCACATAATTAAAAACAAGAGCTTGTAGAAAAAATGGATAAAGCAGCAATTCTGGCTCTGGAAGACGGCTCAATTTATCACGGCTACTGTTTCGGCGCTGAAATTGACACCTTTGGTGAGGTTGTATTCTGCACCAGCATGGTTGGCTACCAGGAAATGTTAACCGACCCCTCATATGCCGGACAGATTCTGGTACCAACCTATCCTCTTATCGGCAACTATGGCATTAATGAGATCGATATCGAATCGGCAAAGATACAGGTTCAGGGTTTTGTTGTAAGAGAGCAATGTCTTAAGCCAAGTCACTATCAAAGCCGGGAAACAGTTCATCAGTATCTGACAGGAAGCAGCGTCCCCGGAATTTACGGAGTGGATACCCGGGCTGTTACCCGCCGGCTCCGTTCCAGCGGTGTAATGATGGGGACGATAACCAGTAGCAAGACCCCCAGGCAGGCTCTGGAAGCATTAAGAAACCTGCCCAACTACGGTTCCATAGATTTTGTCAGGCAGGTCACTGCCGGTGCTGCCTATCGCCGGCAATCAGACGGGGGAGCGTCCCAGTACCATATCGTTGCCCTGGACTGCGGTTTGAAATATAACATCCTGCGTATGTTGAACCGGCTGGGTTGTGATACAACC
>JAQUQM010000012.1 GCA_028716085.1 Dehalococcoidia bacterium
GCCTCCACTTCAAGAGTGGAAATTCCAACCAGGGGAATATTGAGTGAAAATGCAAAACCCTTGGCGGCGCTGATGCCGGCCCTGAGGCCGTTGTAGCTGCCCGGACCCCTGGCTACAAATATAGCGGTTAATGCCGGGAAATCGATACCCGCTATTTCCATGAGGTGTTTGATATTGGGCGTCAGCTCGGATGTCTGGTTTTGCCCGCAACGCCATGCTAGATCAGCAATAAGCCTTCCTTCGGCGGAAAGTGCGACACCACCCCAATCAGTAGATGTGTCTATAGAAAGTTCCATTTCCCTTTGTCATCCCCTTGAAGATTATGTGCAAGTTGCTTCAATAGATCGTTATAGCGCCGGCCATGAGGTTCTAACATTATTTTACGCTCATTCTCCGATATGTATTCAAGATGAATGTTTAGATTATCAACGGGCAATATGCCACCCCCTTTTTCAGCCCATTCAATAGCACATACAGATTCGGCATTGAAATATTCTTCGATGCCCAGATCGGCGATCTCTTCGATGTTATCCAGGCGGTAGAGATCGAGGTGGTTCAGGTGGAGCCTGCCCCGGTATTCCCTGGCAATCATGAATGATGGGCTGCAGGTATACTCTTTAATACCCAGTCCGAAAGCTATGCCCTGCACCAGGCATGTTTTCCCTGCGCCGAGGATACCGGTTAATAGATATACATCATTTCCCTGTGACAATTTGCCGATGTGGGAACCAAGATTTTGTGTCTGCTCGGAGCCGATGGTAATAATGTTCAGCCTGTTCATATCGAATTCTCACAAGCGTGACCGGTAATGGTCCCAGCCTTTATTTTCAAGATTTATGGATTTGCCATGTTTATCAAAAACTTTTACCTCTCCCGGAGTCCCCGACATGATTTCACCTATTATTGTTACAGGGCATGAAAGGCGGTTTTTTATTCGATCCATTACTGCCTTTCCTGCTGTAAACAGGAGTTCATAATCTTCGCCGCCGGTGAGGGCGAATTCCAGGCTTTTCTCCGGGAAATACTCATTCAGGAACGGATGCAGGGGTAAATTGGTTTCATATATTGCAGCGCTGACACGGCTGGCCTCACAGATGTGTGTTAGATCAGCGACGAGCCCATCGCTGGTGTCGATGGCAGACCTCACTCCGTTTTTTAAAAGAATCCTGGCCTCATTGATCCGGGGCAGGGGACGCAGGTGTGTATCAAGCATTATTTTCCTTGCGTTCGGTCTGATATCCAGTTTTTTACGGAGGACCTCATATCCTGCCGCAGATAGTCCGGGATACCCCGTAATTGCCACATAGTCCCCCTGCCTGGCAAAAGCCCTGGTCAGCAATTTATTGCCCGCGGCCTTACCAAGAAGCGTGATACTGATAATGACCTGTTTGGAAAAAGAGATATTTCCTCCGCTGATAACAACCTGAAAGTTATCTGCAACTCCGACCATACCTTGATAAAGAGCGGTAATGTTTTCCACTTCAACGTCACCGGGAAAAGCCAGGGATACGAGTGCATATAGCGGGACACCACCCATGGCGGCTATATCACTTAGATTAGATGCTATTGATTTCCAGCCAAGATCATACCAGCCGGTATATTTCAGATCGAAGTGAACTTCTTCAATCATGATATCGGTCGTTGCCAGGTTTATTGCCCTGCTCGTGCTCCAGGCTGCCGCATCATCTCCGATACCTAAACATAAATGGTTCCATGCGTACGATGTTTTAGAGCTCCGCTTCTTAATTATTTCGGCAATGTGCGCTATCAGACCGAATTCACCTATATCCATAACCTTCATGGCGCGATTATATCACAAGCTACGACGAACGGACTAAATGAAAAACAGTGAAAATTGTTTGGCAAGTCTTGATATGATATGAAACCTAGTTATATAATGCAGGAAAATATCGCAAAGGTGGTGAAGTATGCAGCAAACGGCCACGTGTCCGAACTGCGGTTCACAGAATGCTGCCAATCAGCAATTCTGTGTAGCATGTGGCGCTCACATTGCAGGAGCGCCAAAACAATTGCCGCACGTGCCTATCGTTACCGGTGTGGCAGCGCCACCGCCGGGTGTACCCGGCGTTATTCAGCCTCCTCCCTTGACAAGCTTGCCTCCTCTGCCTGCCGCACTCCAGACCAGGCAGCGTGTTGAGATTGCTCCCACCTGGGGACTGGCCTGGGGTTTATTCTGGAGGATGTTTTTTTTATGGTTGTTTTTGTTCGGTCTGATTTTCCTGGTTTACGTAGTGGTGCGTCTTGTACTTGGTTATACAACTATATTTTAGTTACAATAATGTAGGTTTGCTGCTGAAGTAATACTCATCATAAATATCGTTTTTTTGAATAAGTGCTGCCGTAGGGCAGCACATCGATTATAATAATATACATTCGGGAGGATTATAATTCAGTAAATGCCGAAATCTAAAAAAGCCAAGGCTCGGAGCCGTAATAAAAGCAAAGACCGTAAAAACACCCAAAATAGAAAATCGAGCTGGTTGATGAATAACAAGATAATACTGATAATTGCCGCAATAGTCATCGTTGCAGGAATAATATTGACCTTAGGTCTTACAGGAGTAATTAGCATGCCACCACAAGAATCAAAGAGTTCCCCGGACCCTAAGAGCCTTAAATCTCCTATCCCAATGGTAATAGATTTAAACAAGAAGTATACCGCCACTATCAAGACAGCCAAGGGTGATATTGTATGTGAGCTTTATGCTAAGGATGCCCCCGTCACTGTGAATAATTTCGTCAGCCTATCAAGAAGAGGATTTTATAACGGCCTGACCTTTCACCGCGTTATTCCTGGTTTCATGGCACAGGGAGGCGATCCGAACGGCAATGGAACGGGTGGACCCGGATATAAATTCCAGGATGAGTTCAGTCAGCGGACACATGTTACGGGCACCCTTTCTATGGCCAATTCAGGCCCCAATACGAACGGGAGCCAGTTTTTCATCTGCTATGCCCCACAACCTCACCTTAACGGAAAACACACTGTCTTTGGTCAATGCACTCAGGGAATGGATGTAGTGCAAAAATTGGTCAACGGCGACAAGATGATCGAGATTGTTATTACCGAAAGCAATTGATCTCTTAATACAATCTGCAGATTAAATAATTCCCCAATCCCTGTAACCCTGCTGGATAACCGCCAGGTACTGCGGTGACGGTTTGTCCTCTTCTGCCTCTTTTACCCTGATATACGTCACCGCTTCGACAGGGTCGCCGCCATCTGTCCAGACGGTAACTTTGATATGTTTATAGGCGGTGAGGTCTTCCCACCTGTCCAGCTTCCTCAAGGCGGCTTCCGTTATTTCATAGACGCCGCCCAAAACCTTATCTCCTTTGGAGTACATAATTGTAGCAGGCGCCCCTTCGCGCTCACGGGAATAGCCGGCGAAGATAAGCTTGTAGTTAGGAAGCGCAGCGGAGGATTTCGCCTTAGCCTCGGGACATCTCTCTGCCATCTGCCTGCGGTTCAGGTTGGAAGCATATGCAAAATAGTACATGTGGTACCAATAACATGGATCATCCTAACATCCTGGCCGCACGACGTCAAATCGTATGAGACAAAGGGTCGTACAATTTTTTTATGCTATAATCCAGTTCTTGTGAAGTACCTGGTCGTAGCTGATATCCACAGTAATCTGGAGGCTTTTCAGGCGGTGCTGGATGATGTCAATGAGAATTACGGCGGTTTTGACCACATCTGGTGCCTGGGAGATATTGTGGGATACGGCCCCAGTCCGTCACAGTGCATCAAACTTTTACATGAATTTGATTATACCTGCGTGTGCGGCAACCACGATCAGGCGGCAGTGGGTAAGCTGGACACCTCCGATTTCAATGCCGACGCGGCAAGCGCCAACGAGTGGACCGCCCGGCAGCTTTCGGAAGATGAGAGACAGTTTCTGCTGGACCTGCCCGAGGTGGTTATTGAAGGTGAATTCACCATCGTGCACGGCAGCCCGCGCGCACCGGTATGGGAATATATAACCTCGGCCCTCTCGGCCGCGGAGAGTTTCCGGCATTTTGATACAAAGTACTGCCTGGTCGGCCATACACACGTTCCTTTTGTATTTGAACAGGATGAAGTCTCGGTGAATGAAGGCTATCTGGGAAGTGGGGATATGCTTGTGCTGGGGGGCAACCGCCTGATCATCAATCCGGGTGGAGTGGGCCAACCACGTGACCGCGACCCGCGCGCCAGCTATGCAGTCTATGATTCTGAAAAAAATATTGTTTACCATTACCGGGTTTCATACGATGTCTCAGCCACACAGGAAAAAATGGAAGAAGCGGGCCTGCCCGGATTTTTAATCAGCAGGCTGGGATGGGGTGTATGAGGCATTGGCGTGGTGAACGGATTCAGATATAATAGTGCACGATAGGTGCATACAGGCTGCTTTGATTTTTCCCCTTACGGCAAGTTGGCAAGTTATGTTACATGGAGGATAGGATGAGGCCGTATTTAAAGACATTTTTAAACCTATTTTTCTCTTAAACATCTCGCCATCGGCTACATTGTTAATGAGTTTTCGGATATGGTATCGTGAAATGCATCAAACTCAGCGATTTGCTTAAAAGAAGTGGAGAACTTGGGGAAGCCTTTTGTCCGGATGATGTCGCAACATATAATAATTAGTATTCCGGGCGCACCTAAAGGTACGACCCCGCGCATAAAAATCAGGATTTAGTGTAATAGCCACGGGGATCGAAGAGTCTGACCATCATTATTTCCTCTTGGGATGGCAAGTCGATTCTCTTGAGTTTAGGAGCAACTTCAACTTCCCAGGAGACTACTTTCTTAATGCTCTTAATAGCTTCTTCCTCTTCTAATGCAGTGGCATAAGGTGAATAGGCTGTAAGTGTGAATTTCTCCTCGCCATCAAGTTTTTCGAAAATACCCACATCTGTGATTAGCGTTTTAACTCTGTTACCCGGATAGGTTATATAGGGGACTTTTTCCACCAGCCTTTCTTTGCCAGAGGAGCAAAAAGCTATTGTCTCCCTGCAAGTAGTGACAATATCATTGGCTCCGCCGGAACCTACCATATAGAAAACACCGGGGATCTCCGTTGAGTTCGCATTGCCATAAACATCGATTTGTCCCCCAGCGAGTACCCCCATACAGGAGTTAGTAGGACCCCCCACCATTACACCCAAAGCGGTTTCGATGTTGGACAGCATCTTACAGGACCAAAAGTTGTGCATGCTGAAGACTGTGGGATCGGACGGCCTCGGCAGATAACCGTACATGCCTATTTCGGCTACCAGGTCTACATCATAGCCAGTTTCCTTCAGTTTATAGGTAGCCATCCAGGCCGCCAGATTGGAAAGGCCTATTCCTGCCAGGATGTTCTTGTATCCTTTCGATTTACATCTTTCCATGATGAATCTGCTACCGGCAATGACCATCGTCTCCAACCTATTGGCTTCCTTATCAAATTCCACTACCGGCACGGCAGCCAATGTTTCCGCCACCCAGGAGTAAGGTTTAGCCTTGTCTTTGAGATAGCGCAATCTATCTCCACCAATTTTTTCGAAATACTGCTTAGGATCGGGGCAATCTAGTATCCATTCTTGGATAAAGTTTAGAAATTTGTTTTCATCCATTGAGGCATTCCTGATCAAAGTTGCAAACTCATAGTCTTCGAAATATCCCTCGAACTGCGATACTCCGAAACTAGACATCCCACTAGGATGTGCACCGAATGGCACTTCGCAAACAGCTTTCACCATGTAGGAAGGAATACGAACCATATGGGCATGGCTGCGTATATATTCGGTGGATACGATGTTTTCCACACTCACGATAACGCCTTCTTTTGCCGCCCATGCTCCGAAGGCATCTACATTTAAGGGATAGGATAAAATGGTATTTCCACTGCGGTCAGCAGCTATGCCGTGAACCATTGTGATGTCTGGGCGTAGAGCCTTCACAAGGCCTATCTTATTTCCCGAATTGAAAGGAGATTCTATAACCTTAAAAGAATTTTTATTATCCTTGGCTATGGAACTACCGATAAGCGAATTGGTAGGTATGAAATCCCAACCCATTGCGCCGGCCATCAATCGCTGAGTGATGGTGAGCATGGACCAGTTCTCAAACTCGACCGCACGGGTGATGTAGGCTTTTTGCACCAGCGGGTTTGGGCCGGGAGTTGGGTAGGAATTGCCGGCGAAGCTAATTACAGCTTTTTTAAGCAGGTTGCCACATAAGAGCACTAGAACAAGACTTGCTAATGACGGACTTATCAGCGTAAAGTTGGCATTCTTGCCCCAGAATTCACGCACAAGCTGATAAAATAGAGCTCCGCCCTTGCCTGCGAAGTGAAAGGACATACCCCTACGTAAATTTTTACTGACAGCTTCTTCAAGAGAACAGACCTTATCCTCACCCTCAATGGGTGGTATATTAAATTTAGCATCTATGAATTTCTTCAGTTCATCTTTCATAGGCGTGAGCGTCCTCCTTTATATATATATTGGCTGCAAATCAACGGATGCCTGATGCCGCAGGTGTTTTCTATTCTATCTACATGAATATAGAAACCACAATTCTGGTGGCCATATAAAATTATGATTAATTCCCGATCCAATTCCTATCTGAATAAGGTTATGCCCTGGTTGTCAAAACAAGCTTACCGACCCAGAAATTATCTTGAACGCCTTCTTGACAAATTCAAGATACTTGTATAGTAGTAAATGATACTAGTATAAATATATTATTCAATTCTGTCAATTTCATCACAGATAGGAATGAATTATTTAATATTGGGGGGGCACGGTGTGCGACTAGAACGGCAGTCCGATAGATCGCATGACTTCACATAAATATAACTAGGAAAAATATATTACCAAATAAGGTAAATGTATATTGCCATCAATTACTGTTTTTCGATTTTGCGGCCTCTCGTTTTTTCGTTTCTTCTTCGGTCAAGATCTTGACTATCCAACGATTTCTTAATGGCATTTTCATTAAAATCAGTGATAACTCTTATCGCTTTTTCTACAAAGCTAAGGGTATCCCTATAACGTGAAAGAATGAAATCGTATACTAAGCTTTTGTACATATAATCGAACTCACTGGGAGAATCTTTTCTGCTTTTTGTATATTTTTGACTTTCTTGCCGATAATATACGTACTCTTGCTGTACATTTCGTGCAAATTTGTTTAATAACATTAAGGTGGTTTCCTTATTTACCAAAGCACTATACCACAGTATAACCGACAATCCATCATTTCTAAATTTATCATTCGAAAATGTAGTGAGCCACTCCGTTAATACATCGCGCCCCTTTTGTGTGATACTAAATACATTTTTAGCAGGAAATTTCTCTTGTTCTACTCGTTCAACTTCGACCAGGCCCTCGTCCAGCATTAAATTCAGGTATCTGTATACCACTGCTCGAACCGGTCTAATCGGTTTAAAAAATCGCTTGGTTAGTTGATACCCTGTAGATGGTTCATAACTTAAAAAGCCTAGCAGGGGGTATTTTAAGCTCATTTATTATCTCCTGAATTATAAGTAATTTATACATGAATTTAAATAGTTAACTATCTACTAATCTAAATTTTCTATAATCAAATGCATTAATAAATACATAGGCTATTTATATTTTCTCTGTTAATAATGTTTATGCTGATAATAGAATTATATCGCAAATGCCGTTCCTGTAATAGGACTTGACAAATGATAATTATGTGATAACATATAATAAACTAGTATTAATTTATACTATATTGATCCGGATTTGATGTCAAACGTCTAATTAATTAGAAGTGTAAAAATATATAGTCTGGCAGCACACGGTTCGCGATTGGCCAATATTGATAATAACTTTGGGGGGTACTAATGGAATTCGAGCTTACAGAATCTCAAAAAATGTTACAAAATACCGTTCGTGAATTTGTTGAAAAGGAGATTACTAAAGAATATTGTCGCCGGTGGGATACCAATCATGAAACAATGGACTGGCTTGATCAAAGGATTAGGATAAAAGGCATTGAATTGGGTCTGTTTTGCATTGCAGTGCCCAAGGAGTACGGGGGATTGGGTGGTGGCATGGTGGATGAAGTCATAATAGTAGAACAGGTCGCTCGACGTTCTCCAACAGCTGCATTTTCTGTGGGAGGACGAATGTTTGTAGAGCTGATAATGCAGTATGGTACTGAAGAACAAAAGAATGAGTATTTACCGAAGATGGCAAATGGCACGATAGGTTTTGCTATTGCAATTACTGAACCCGCAGGTGGAACTGATGTTCTTGGCGCCATGTCCACCACGGCTGTATCCAATGGTGACAATTTCATTATTAATGGACAAAAGATATACATCACGGGAGCCCACAGGGCGGATTTTATATGTACTCTGGCAATTACAGATAGAAACCAACCAAAGAGAAGCAAAGCGGTTTCTCTGCTTTTTGTTGATAGGAAAAGCAAGGGATTAGAGGTAAAGCCTTTGAATAAGCTTAGCATGAGGGGCGCCGGCACAAATGAAGTATTTTATGCTGATGTCAGAGTGCCCCGGGAGAACCTTATTGGTGAGCTTAATAAAGGATTTTATCAACTGGTCAGCCTGCTTAATCCTGAGAGAATCTTTTGTGCGGCCACTACAGTTGGTTTAGCGCAGGGCGCTTTCGAAGACGCCCTGGAATACGCTAAATCCAGGATGGCATTCGGTAAACCGATAGGGCAATTCCAGATTATTCAACATTGGTTAGCAGACATGGCTATTGAAATTGAAATGGGCCGTCTGATGACTTATAAGGCTGCATGGCTCCTTGACCAGGGCAAGCCGGCTTATCTTGAAGCAGCCGCAGCCAAGGTATGTACATCTGAAATAGCGGTAAAAACCACGACAAATGCCATGGAGATATTTGCTGGCGCCGGTGTGATGATGGAAACGGATATTCAGCGGTATTTCAGGGATGCAAGACAATTTACATTTGCGCCGATCAGCAACGAAATGGCAAGGAATTTTATAGGTGAATTAATGGGATTGCCCCGATCATTTTAAAAAAGAATTATTACAGTAAGAGGGAACTATGAACAAGAATCAATATGAATTTATCATTTATGAAAAGCTGGATGGTGTCGGTAAAATTATTTTTAACAACCCTGCACGGAACAATGCCATGTCAGCCAAGATGCTGACAGAATTGAAGGATGTACTATTAAATGCCCAGTTTGACGGCAGTGTAAATGTTCTGGTATTAACCGGCGCAGGAGACAAGGCTTTTTCATCAGGGCAGGATTTTGCCCTGCCTTTTGAGGGCGCGGGTACTTCCGTGGGAACGTATAACTACTTGAGGAATGTATGTTATGAAGCCCACAGACTTATGGAAAAAATGGAGAAGCCCATAATAGCTGCTGTTAATGGCCATTGCCTTGCAGGTGGGTTTGAGTTTGCTCTGGCCTGTGATTTTATTATCGCTTCAGAGAACGCTACTTTTGGGATGCTAGAGGTTGGCCTGGGCATATTGCCTGGATCAGGTGGAATTGTACGCTTATGCAAGGCGCTACCGGTAAGGAAAGCCAAAGAATTGCTTTTCACTACCAGGCGTTTTTCGGCAAAGGAAGCAGAAGCAATGGGTATTGTCAACAAAGTAGTACCTCAAGGTAAACTTGCGGAGGCGGTAAAGGAAATAACAGACAGCATTTGCCAGAAATCGCCACTGGCAATCAGGCTTGCCAAGATGGTTGCTAATGCCAGTATAGAAACAACTGATATCGATGTGGCTCTGGCATTGGAAAGATCAGCGGGAGCTCTGATATCTGCTTCCGAGGATGCGAGGGAAGGTCCGATAGCCTTTCTTCAAAAACGGCCGCCGGTGTTTAAGGGCAAGTAAATAAATTGGTGATTTCAATACAGGAGGAAAATTTTGATATGAGCAGAGGCAAATTGGCCATTGTAGGTATTGGAGAGGTAGCTACCGGATGGTATCCGGACCGGACAGAGTGGGACATGATTTATGATACCTGCATAGAAGCTATCAGGGATTCCGGTTTAGGGAAAAATGACGTTGAGGGGGTTATCTCAGTCAATCCTATGGCACAGCCTAAGCTCCAGGGCGAGATAGGCTTTGGCAAGGTTCCTGAGGAACTGGGATTGAAAGGGTGCAAGGATATTTGCATTGTCAATGCAGGCGGTTCAACAACCACCAATGCTTTGAGGCTGGCCGAACACTGGATACAAAGTGGAATTGCTAAAACCGTACTGATACACCATTGCACCAAGCATTCCAGCATTCCGATTGATGAGGCCATACGCTTTTTTGCTACTGCGGGCATCGACCTGCAATGGGAATATCCATTTGGTATGACATACAATGCTTTGATAGCCCTGTCAATGACCAGGTATATGCATGATACTAAAACTACTCCTGAGGAGATGGCTTCAATAGTTGTGGCACTGAATAAATGGGCCCAGCTTGATCCACTATCAATGAACAGGAAACCAGTAACGATAGAGAAGGTACTAGCATCTAGGATGGTAACCACTCCTCTACATGCATTTGAGTGTAACCGGCTTGGAGATGGTGCATCTGCCATGGTAGTCACTTCGCCCGAACTGGCAAAGAAACTCACTGATACTCCTGTTTATAAGTTAGGTGAAGCCGTCCGATATACACAGGCTACCATTACGCAAAGGACTGATAGGGAAGGAATCAGGAAGGCAGTGTCAGATGCAGCCAAAGAAGTCTTGAAAGAAGCAGGTATAACGCTTAAAGACATCAGCATTCTAGAGCTTTATGTAGCTTACCCGCTGGGCATTGTAAATTTACTTGAAGGCCTGGGTATTTGCATGCCTGGTGAAGCTGGCAAATTTATTATGGAAGGCAACACATCGCCGGGTGGCAAGTTACCTGTATCGACAATGGGCGATGCTGTTGGTCGGGGGCATACAGGTTCCGGCGTGGGTACGGCCACTTATGTGGAATGTGCCAGGCAATTGATGGGAAGGGCAGGTGAACGGCAGGTCCCAAACTGTAAATATATATTAACCAACTCGGCCGGTGGTTCTGGTATGAACATGATATGGAGCGTATTTGGGAGGGAACTGAAATGAACGATTATAATAAACCGTTACCTGTAAAACAACCATGGAGTGAAGAATTCTGGAAGGGCACAAAACGTCGTAAACTTCTAATACAGCATTGCAACGACTGCGGTAAGAATATATTTTATCCGCGTAAATATTGTCCTGAGTGTTGGTCATCCAATCTGGGATGGATTGAATCTAAGGGCACTGGCACACTGTTCAGCTACACAGTGACCATGTATGGTGTAGAGGAAAAATTTATGGCGGATTTACCATATGTTATAGCATTAGTTGACCTGGGGGAAGGAATCCGTGTTATGAGCAGGCTTGTAAATTGCAGACATGAAGATATTAAATGTGATATACCTGTCAAAGTAGTGTTCGAAGACATGACGGATGAATTCACAATCTTCTATTTTGAACCTGCTTAGTTCAGCTGCGAAATATTTATTATTTTAAGTTTATAAATGGGAGTGGATTTATGCAAACGCTAGCGGACATTCCAAGAAAATGGGCTTCAATGATCCCAGATAAGGAGTGCATGGTATGTTATAGTTATGATGAAGAAAGGTTCACCTGGAAGCAGTTAAATGACAGAATAAACCGGTTAGCCAATGCTCTGCTCAAATTGGGATTCAAGCGAGGTGAACACCTCGCTATACTCATGGAGAATTGCCACAGGTATGTAGAGCTATATTACGCTACCTATAAGACCGGTATCATACCAGTGCCTCTGAATTTCAGGCTTCATCGTAATGAGATTCGGCACATCATCGAACATTCCGATGCCAGAGGCCTGGTTGTTGGTCCGGAAAAGGAATTACATGAAATTCTTGCAGCAATCAAACCGCAATTAAAGAAGGTAAGAACATTTATAAGTGCCATTGAACGTGTTCCGGGTATGGAATATTATGAGAAAATGTTAGAACAAAGTACGTCCAATGAGCCTCCGGTGGAAATCAAGGAAGATGATGATGCTCTATTGATGTATACCGGTGGAACCACAGGATTGCCTAAAGGCGCTGTATTGACACATAGAAACCAGGTTAACTGGATCATTGACGGGTTAATTACTTCAGTAGTATTCAACAGTACAAGCTTCAATAAAGACGATAGCACACTATTCATTCTTCCCGCATTCCATATTTCTTACTGGCCCATCATACTTTATCATTTCCTTGGATTAAAAGTAGTTATGGTAAGAAGGCCGGACCTCATACAGATAATGCAACTGATCGAGAAAGAGAAAATTACTCACATGAATGCCGTGCCTACAGTATATTTCTGGCTTGTAAATCATCCGGACCTAAGGAAATATGATTTAAGCAGTATTGTAAGTTTTGGTTGGGCGGGTGCTCAATTCCCTCATGAGGTACTAAAGCAATGTATAGAAGTATTTGGTCCTGTATTTACTTCGGGATGTGGTGCCACAGAGGGCGGCCCTTGGGCCCAGCTCGGTTTTAGCGATCATGTAATAGAGGGCTCCGAACTTGAGAAAGACCGGATCAAATCTATTGGAAAGCCCACTTTATTATGTGATGTCAAGATCGTAGATGATAATGGAAGAGAAGTTAAGCAGGGTGAAGTAGGCGAGATGGTCGTCAAGACCAAATCAACTATGAAAGAATACTGGAAAGATCCTGAAAAAACTAAAAAGGTTATGAAAGGTGACTGGTATTATACAGGCGATCTGGGATATGTTAGTGAAGACGGCTATATCTATCTGAAGGAAAGAACTGCTGACATGATCAAAAGCGGTGGCGAAAGAGTCTATCCCTCTGAGGTTGAAAACGTTATTTATAAACATCCATCTGTCTCAGAAGTCACCGTGATAGGCGCACCCGATCTGGAATGGGGTGAAAAAGTAGTAGCTGTTGTTTATCTAAAGCGGGAATTCCATGAGAAGTATAAAGAAAATGAAGATAGCCTGCGAAATGAGCTTAAGGAATTATGCCGCAAAGAGTTGTCCGGATATAAATGTCCGAAGGTGATTGACTTCAGCGACCAACCACTGCCTAAAACAGTCGTGGGCAAATTGACAAGAAAAGAGCTGAAAGATAAGTATAAAACAGCCGGCAATAAATAAGTCTATACGAAAAATATTAATTTTGGGTTTATAGGAGGCTATCCATGGCAACAGCAGGACTCTTTGATCCAATCCACATCAAGCACGTGGAAATTCCCAATAGGATAGCATTGGCTCCGATGAACGTGACATATTCCACACAGGATGGATATGCGACGCAGCAAGATATGGCTCACCTTGCACGTAGGGCGCAAGGGGGATTCGGCCTGATCATCACAGGGGCTGTAATTGCCACAAAGCTCGCAGCGCCATTTGTCTATCACCGGAACCTGTATTTGTATGATGAGTCATTTGTTCCGGGTTTGAATATGATGGTACAGGCTTGCCACAACTTTGGCGCTAAAATATTTTGCCAGTTAAGCGTCGGGTTCGGCCGGCAAGGGCATGCACTTGACGGTAGGCCATCACCTGCTCCTTCACGTATACCCCTTGAACGTTCACCCGAAAGGACACCCAAAGGCATAATTGATTATATGATACGTGCACCCGGCGTGCTAGCGGAAACATTACACGATCCGGTTCCCAGAGAGATGACTATTGAAGAGATTAAGGATGAAGTATACCAATATGCCATGGCTTGCAGGAAGTGTGTTTATGCTGGGTTCGATGGAATTGAAATACATGCACCGCACGGCTACCTAGAGCATCAATTCCTATCACCGCGCTCTAACAAGAGGACCGATATGTATGGTGGCTCCTTGGAAAACCGGATGAGGTTCCTGCTGGAAGTCACTCAGATGGCGCTTATGGCTGTTGGTAATGCAGTGCCAGTCGGTATCAGGATGAGCGCGCAGGAGCATATGCCCGATGGTATCACGATTGATGAGGTGAAAATTGTTGTCAAGAGGCTGGAAGATCTCGGTGTTGCCTACCTTCAGCTATCGGACGGTTCATACGAAGCTCTTGACTATATGTTCCCCGGTTCTATTAAGCATGTAGAGGAGCATCTTCTCAGGGAAGCGAAAGAGATTAAATCAGTGCTCAAGATACCCATTATTGTCCCCGGCGTTAATGATCGGGCCATAGCAGAAAAGGCGATAGCGGAAGGGGTAGCGGATATGATCTCGCTGGGAAGGGGAGCACTGGCAGATCCCGACTGGCCTAATAAAGTGAAAGCTGGCAAAAAGGTAACAGAGTGCAAAAGGGATTGTATGTGCCTGATAGGATCATTGGTAGGTCTTTCTCCGAGGTGCACGGTCAATCCTGAACTTGGTTACGAGCAATACGATCCTGATCTTTTCCCCAAGAAAAGGGTCGGGCCTACTGTACCTTCTGCTTTGACTAAGCTGCCACCGCCTCCACCCCCGCCTCATATTTAAAGCAAGCAGCTAAGCTAGCGGAGATGGATTTATAACGTGTTAACGATAATTACTAATTGAGCATACGGTAATTTTAACATTGGGATTTATTAAATGGAAGGACGTAAAGATGGCTACAAAACAATTCAAAAAGGACGGTTACTTTAAAATTGACCCTGAAGCTCACCTCATTGGTGATATGACACCCTATAACTATTATCCGGGTGTAAAAATGTGGTGGGACGCTATTGCCAATATTAGGCGTCCGCTCACCATGGGTGCCCCCGTTTCTTTAATAGAGACGTTGGAACCTGATGAAATGGTTAAAAACCATAATCCTCAAAACCTGTTAAATGCGATGGATAAATATGGCGTTGATATTGCCTGCCTTTTGCCGGAATCAATGATGGATACTACCCTATATTCCAGTCGCTGGGTTTCGAATGGGGATATGGCCAAGGTAGTCGATTCAAATCCTGATCGATTTATGTACGAACCCAATGTCTCCCCGATAAAGTTTAGGGGGGTAAAAAATGCGATTTGGGAACTTGAATATTGGGTCAAAGAAAAAGGTGCCAAAATATTCAAATACTATCCGCCGGAGGATACTTATATTAATGATGAAGATCTCTGGCCATTCTACAAAAGAGCTGAAGAACTGGATATTGTGCTGGATATTCATACTGGTATGAGTTGGTGCCCACCTGGCAAGAGCAAATATGCAGTGCCGATATTGCTCGACGATGTTGCTCGCGATTTCCCGCACCTGAAGATCATTGCCTTTCATATGGGCTACCCGTACTGCGATGAGTTGAATATGATAGCGATGGGACATCCCAACATAACGCTATGCCTGACTTTGCTTGTTCCCTGGGCGATAATGGCCCCGCGTAAATTTGCCAAGATTATTGGTGAAGCATTGCGTTTTGTAGGTCCTGACAGGATTACCTGGGGTGTGGATTATGCTGGTTACGCAGCTCAGATGGCGTTTGCAGTAACCGGGCTTCGCGAGTTCCAGATACCTTTGGATATGCAGGAATCTTACGGATATCCTGCAATCACCGATGAAGATCGTGCAAAAATATTTGGTCTTAATCTGGCCAGATTAATGGGCATTGATACTAAAAGGAGAATTTAATCCGAAGTAATTAGTTGGATAAATTACTTCAAAATATTTTGCTCCCGTATACGGCTGGTAAAGATATCTTGATGAGACATGGATGATACTGAATGTCTGCAACTAAAGGAGATTATTTCCTGTGGAAGTTTTATATGAAGGATTAGGCCAGCTAATCGGCTGGCATGATCCGGATGAAAATCGCGAATACGTATTGCACAATAAATCCCGTGAATTAAAAGATAAAACCATGACGGCTAATCAAGCCGTCGGTAAGTTTATCAAAGACGGTGATTTTATTGCCAGTGGTGGATTCGGTCACGTCAGGGTTTCCATGAACATTATCTATGAGATATTGCGGCAGCAAAAACGCAACTTAATCATGGCCGGTAAAACTGCGGTACATGATCTTGATATACTGGTTGGAAATGGATGTGTGGATAGAGTTGAAGTGGCATACAGTTTCGGTCATGAGATAAGAGGCCTTTCTCCGGCCAGCAGGCGCATGGTGGAATCAGGGAAATGTCGTGTAGTAGCTGAAACCAGCAACGCTGGTTACCAGTGGAGATTTCTGGCGGGAATGCTGGGAATACCTTTTCTTCCCAGCCGTAATCTGATGGGCACAGATACGGCTAAATATAGTTCCTGTAAAGTTGTAAAAGATCCTTTCAGTGGTAAGCTTATAAACCTGATTCCCGCCGCTTATCCTGATGTCGCTTTTATTCACGTTCACAGGTGCGATATCTACGGTAATTGCCAGATAGATGGTATTCTGGTGGAAGATTTTGAGCTTGCACGTTGCGCCCGAAAACTCATTATTACAACGGAACAAATCATCTCATCCGACGTTATACGCACAGAGCCGTGGAAAACAGTAATACCGTTTTATTTCGTTGATGGAGTGGTAGAACAGCGCTATGGATCACATCCTTGCGAGATGCATGGGGAATATTTCTTTGATGAGGAACATATCGCTGAATGGCTTGATCTATCCAAAACTGATGACGGAGTGAAGAAGTATTCTGGCAAATACATTTACGGTGTTGAGGATTTTGGCGAATATATTGAACTTTGCGGCGGCGAAAAGAAAATGTTCTTCTTAAAAGAGCGTCAAGCTATGCGAGTGTCATTAATAACACCATGGCGAAAGTGACCAATAAAAATGTTATCTCTATATTTGTAAGGAAATAAAAACATGAGCTATATCCCTGCAATCGAGTGCAATGTACGTGAATTCATTGCTTTCACAGGCGCCGGTATGCTTGAAAATGGAAAATCAGTGTTTGTAGGCACAGGTCTGCCCATGATAGCAGGAATACTGGCACAAAAAACACATGCTCCAAACCTGTTGATAATATTTGAAGCAGGTGGAGTAGGTCCGATATTGCCCGAGTTGCCTATATCAGTTGGACAATCTCTGACATGCCATCGCGGTGTTGCAGCATCGAGTATGCACGATGTAATGGCTTCATGTCAGGCTGGTTTTATCGATTATGGCTTTCTGGGCGGAGCGCAAATAGATATGTACGGTAATATAAATACTACGTGCATTGGAGACCATAATCTGCCTAAAGTACGACTGCCGGGCAGTGGTGGCGCCAACGACATAGCTTCATTTGCTAACAAGACTATTATTATCGCTGCTTCTCAATCCAAGCGCACATTTGTTAATAAGCTGGATTTTCTCACATCGCCTGGGTATTTGGACGGACCTGGCGCTCGTGAAAAGGCTGGGCTGCCTCTCAGTACCGGGCCGTATAGGGTTATTACTCAGCTTGCGACCTACGGTTTTGATGAAAATACTAAACAGATGAAGCTAATTTCCCTACATCCTGGTGTGTCGCTCGAGGAAGTCCAGGACAATTGCAGCTTCGATATGCTCATTCCTGAGAAATATACTATCAGTCCGGAACCCTCCGAAAAGGACCTGCATATTCTGCGAAAGGAAATCGATCCGACCGGGATTATGATAGGTAAATAGAAAACTAGTGGAATGTAGTTTAGTAACTATATTCAAAGACAGAAATGTTCCAAGTTAAGTAACAATTCTTGAGAGAATAATTATCAATTAAAGATATTTTGTTAGTACTAAGGAGATAGCATGGAAAGAGTTAAATGGATGGAGACGAGAGGTAAGAAAGTTCTATACATTGACTATAGGGGGCTGGTGGGGCTAAAAGGTGAAGCCGAGGCGAATGCAGTATGGGAAGAATCTCAAAGGATTTTGAAAATGTCGCCAACGAAGGTATTAATGATGACCAATTTTAACGAAGCACATGGCAGCAAAGAATTTATGGACCGTATCAATAAAGAAGGTAAAGAAACCAAAGACAAGGTTGAAAAATCGGCATTGTTAGGGATAACAGGGGTTAAATCCATCCTGTTCTCTGCTTATGTTCGTTTTACCGGGCAAAATAATTTAAAGTCATTCGATACAGAGGAAGCAGCAATAGAATATCTGGTTTCATAAAGATGGTGTATGCCCTGCTTGGCGCAATCGCCAGTTAAATGCCTCAATAAGTCAATTGTCTGTAGGTTTGTCTGACCGGTTGAAATCAGACTCAAATCAAAGCCAAGTAAGCTAGCAATAAATAAGTCTATGCGGATAATATTAATATTTTAAGTTTATTGGAGACCATCAATAGGAACGACAGGACTTTTTGATGCAATCCATATCTAGCATGTGGAAATTCCCAGCAGGATAGAGCTGGTCACAATGAACATGACATATTCCACACAGGAAAAGATGGAAGAGGTCGGCCTGCCCGGATTTCTCATCAGCAGGTTGGGGTGGGGTGTATGATCTTGAAAAGTTCGGCATGGCATAGTAGTATTTGTCCGGGTCGTGCTAGGCGGGGAACTAGCGGTGCCCTGTACCCGAGATCCGCTATAGCGGGGTCGAATTCCGGCTAGAGGTTTTATCTGTCAGGACTGTGAGAGTTAAGCGGTGATGAGGGCTGGGTCTTGCGCGGCGGAGTGCTATGAATCCCGTCAGGTCCGGAAGGAAGCAGCGGTAAATAGTAAACTCCGGGTGCCGCAGGGTTACCTGGTTGGAGCTGGCTGGCTGGAATAAGCTGATGGGTATCATCGAAGGCCGGTGCACGGCCCACTAAATAAAGATGTAATAAGTCGCCACACGTGTCAAAGAAGGCAGTATCACCTTCCGATAAAATCCGAGGCCAGTTGCTGGGTTCAGGTCTGCGCTCCAGAAAAAGCCTCGGCCAGAATTTTCTTGTCGATGATGATATCCGGGACAAAATAATTAGGTCCGCCCAACTGTCAGTCGATGACGTTGTAATAGAGGTTGGACCAGGATTGGGAGCGCTGACCGCAGAACTGATAAAAAAAGCAGGACGGGTCATTGCCGTTGAAAAGGACGATCAACTGGCCCGACGGCTTGGCGACAGATTCAAGCAGTATCGCAATTTGCAGATTGTAAATGCCGATATACTTGAAATTAGCCTGGAAAATATCGTGAAAAATGACCGCGGTTACAAAGTCGTGGCCAACATACCGTATTATATTACTTCACCAATTCTGCACATGTTTATCCATTCTAAGCTGAAGCCTTCCATGATGGTTGTCATGATGCAGAAAGAAGTGGCTGAGGCAGTTACTGCCAAACCCGGTAAAATGAGCTATATTTCGGTGAGCATGCAGTTATTCAGCAAACCGGAGATTGTATGTCCTGTGCCGTCAGGCAGCTTTTATCCTGAACCGAAAGTGGACTCAGCCGTAGTGAAATTCAATATGCTGCCGGTACCGGCGGTGCCAGTGGATAATATAGAGAGATTCCTGAATATTGTGCAGCGGTGTTTTGCAGCTCCCAGGAAACAACTGAGGAACTCCATGGCGCTCGGTTTGGACATTGATAGCGGAATGTCGAAGGAGATTCTGGACAGGGCAGGCATCGATTACCAGCGGCGTGCGGAGACCCTGTCGCTGACGGAATGGCGTGCTCTATACCTGGAAGTAGTGGTAAGGAGGTGAAGCGTGCTTATTTTACAATCTCCAGCCAAAATAAATCTGGTTCTTGAAATCATAAGCAAGCGGGATGACGGTTACCACGAAATAAAGAGCATTATGCAGACCATCGGTTTGTATGACATGATTAGATTTGAGGAAGCACAGGACCTTGAATTGAACTGCACTGTGTCACAGCTTCAGACGGATAACAACCTGGTAATGAAGGCGGCCCAGCTACTCAGGCAGGTCAGCGGCTGTAAAAAAGGCTCGCGGATAAAACTGGATAAAAGGATACCCTGGAGTGCCGGTTTTGGTGGAGGCAGCAGCAACGCGGCGATCACTTTAATTGGTTTGAACAGGATGTGGGGGCTGAATTACCCGGAACGGGAGCTGGCTGATATTGGCAGCCGTATAGGTTCGGATATCCCATTTTTCATATATGGCGGCACCTGCCTTGCGGAAGGAAGAGGTGAAAAAATCTCTCCTTTACCCGATATTGTGCCAGAGTGGTTTGTGTTTATAAAGCCGGATATACCCGACCAGGCAAACAAAACAACAAGGTTATACGGCATGATGCAGCCGGCAAATTATACCGAGGGCACGCACGCAACCGGCATGCAGGCATTGATTGAAAGCGGCGGCAGATTGACATCCGCCTCTCTTTATAATGCATTCGACTATGTCGTGTTTAAGGCATATCCGGAACTGGTCAGGTACTGGGGGCCTTTCCACCGCAGCGGCGCTGGCAAACTGCACCTGGCCGGCTCCGGGCCCGCTATCTTTACACTGGCGGAGGACGAAGCGAAGGCCAATGAAATAAAGCAAAAACTGGCCGAGCAGGGCATAACTTCCATCGTTGTTCCAAGTGCTAAAAGAGGCTCAATTTGAAAGAGAACGGCCAGGAAAAAACGAAAAAAAGTATCAGATGGCTTGAAGAGGGGCTGCTGCTTCTGGCTATGATAGCCTTTTCGTGCGCCATTGTTTTCTTGCTTACAGAACTGCAGGATTATTTTCGCCTTTCGCTACGCAGCTATTCATGGGTTGCCTATCTTCTTGTCTTTGCGGTCAGCATGTTGAGCAGCGCAACTATTTTTATTCCGGCTCCGGGAGTGGCCTTTGTACTTGCCGCTGCCGCTGTCTGGGATCCGGCCTTTGTGGCAATTGCGGCAGGTACCGGGGATGCCTTAGGTGAAATGACATCATACTGGGCGGGCTACGCGGGGGAGAAAATAATGGTCGATGAACGCTTACCGGCATATCAGAGAGCCGTATCCTGGATGAATCGGTATGGTATATGGGCGGTTTTTACTGTCGCACTGGTGCCGCTGATGCTTTTTGACCTGATAGGCATGGCCGCCGGAGCATTAAAAATCACGTGGTGGAAATTCCTGCTGGCAACTCTGGCGGGTAAAATCCCCCGGGCTTTTGTGGTGGCCTACCTGGGGCACCAGATACCCCTAGTGATCCATCCCTGGATCAGATAACCTGCTGATTATTGATCTGGCCAGTCTCTCTTCGCCCAGCCTCGTTTTAACTTCTCCATTAAGTTTTGCTGCAAGCAAATCCTGTAAGACCGCTCCAATAAGGCGGCCTTCGGGGATTCCCATCTTGACCAGGTCCCTGCCGTTTAGTAGAGTTTTAGTGAAACGAAGCTTGTCTAAGTATAAATCCAGGTAAGCGCGCATACGACGTGACGTGTGGTAAAGAGCGTTCGCCCTGATTGCCGGAGGGGAGAAATCCTTGAGCAAGGAATATATATCAGCTCGCTTAATTTCCCTGTCACCCATTAGGCCGAGACGGGTTTTCAGGTTTATTGTTTGCCGGCATAAATCGCCGAGCTTGCCTCTGTGTATGTTAAGGCGCCTCAGCAATTCATCGAGTTCGGATTGCTTCAGGTTGTAAACCAGCAGGCAATAATATAATTGAACTGCGGAAGCGGGTTTGGCGTGATTTCCGGCACTGGAAAAAGCTTCGTTGACATCATAGTTCCAATGAAGATGGCGATGCAATTTCTGCAACACTGCAAGCTGATCAGCACGATGGATGATTCTTGCCGGCTCAGGTTCGCCGAACCACAGAGAAACTTCCTTTCTCAAACGGTCACCGCTGATTCTATCCAGCATATCCAGGTCCCGCGTAAGCAATTTTGCAGTCTTTGTTTCGATTTCGAAATCCAGCCTCTGTTCGTAACGAATTGCCCTCATAATCCTGGTGGCATCATCGGTAAAACTTTCACTGTGCAATACGCGGATGAGTTTATTTTCGATATCCTGCCTGCCGTTATATAAATCGATCAGTTCACCGAACTTCCCGGGTGCAATGCACAGGGCCAGGGCGTTGATCGTAAAATCCCGGCGGAATAAATCTGCTGTTATGTCCCCGGGCTTGACGGACGGCAGCGCACCGGGGCGGCTGTATGTTTCGCTGCGGCAGGTGGCAAAATCGATTTCATAACTGCCCGCTTTAAGCGTTGCAGTACCGAATTTTTTATAAGATGTGATCCCGGTTTTTAGTGTCTGTGCCAACAATTCCGCAAACCCGATGGCGTCACCCTCTATCATAATATCGATGTCTTCATTTTTCCGCTCCAGAAGAAGGTCACGTACTGCGCCGCCCACCAGGTAAATCCCGTATGACATGCTGCGGGCCAGATTTCCTGCCTGCATGACCAACTGAACAACGGGTTCAGGAAAAGCCTGTTTAATCAGTTTCGAATAGTTCTGAGACATTTAACCGCCGGATTTGGATATTTCCATATTCTTAATAATCTCATTGACCGGCTCTTTTGTTACAAACCTGTCGTAGACAAAGAGCCCGATATTGGCAATGCCGAATACGATAAATCCTGCCAGACCGGTAATCCCGACCAGAAGATCATCGCCGCCCGAGATGAGCAAGACGGATAGTCCGGCTGTGGCATTGATTGTGCCGTGGAAAATGGAAGCTGCTATAACGGATTGTGATTTCAGCCTGATGTAGCTGAAGAGCGGGGCCATTATTATCGTCCAGCCTGTCATCATAAGTACGCCGATCTGTGGATGTTGAGGGTAGTTGAATCCCTGTAATATGAGGGGAGCATGCCAGATACCCCAGATTAATCCGATGAGTGCCGAGGATTTCCAGAACCCGAGGAAGTTCAATTCTTTCTGCAGAAGTCCGCGCCACCCCAGTTCCTCTCCGAAGGCGAATACGGCATTAATAGTGGTGCCTGCTATCAGGCCCTGTATCAGCATCAGCCAGAAAGGATGGACTGTAATGTCCACCAGCTGCTTTTTCATCAGCTCGATTTGCTCAGGTGTCAGCGTACCCTGAAGCGAGTTAAAGAAGCCGGACATATCGGGGGTAAATGTTATACCCGGGAAAAGCAGGCTGACCCCCATGGTAGCAACAGCGATAAGGGGAGGGAGAAACCAGGCAAAGAAAAACCAGGAATTTATTTTGAAGGAGATCCCCAGTGGCGCAGCCAGAGTTTCCTTGAATATGGCTTTTTGTACTATGATGGCAACGGTCATAGGCACCAGCATGTAGGCTACGCCAAGCAAAGCTATTCCGATGTTGTCGAATTTACCTCCAAGCGCGAGGTAGACGTAAACCATGGAATAGTTGATAAGGAAAGTCAACCCCAGGAAAAGTAGGATCTTTCTCGTACGCAAACTCATCAGTATAGGGCTCCTAAATTACTGTTTCCCTGCAACTCAAGATAGCATGGAAAATTTACTATTTCGGGAGATTAATGTGTGCTGCTTTTTCATAGAGTGAACAAGAACCTTCAACCGCCTGTAGTTGTTCCATGGTTCCGAAAGCTGTAAGGATACACCCCATCTCCACCTGTGTTTCTGTGCCCGGACTAACGATCAGGTTGCCTTCTTTCCCTCTCATGGCAAGAATACGAACTCCGGGAAATTGCTCCATTATGTTCTGAATATTCAAGCCTATAAGAGACGATCCTTCGCCGACGAAAATTTTCTCTACAATTACCTCACCTTCTTTACCTGCCAGCACCGTTTCTATGTATTGTACTGTAGTCGGGCGCAAGGACAGGCGGGCCATCTGCTGCCCGCCAATAACTTCAGGAAGAATGATATGACTTGCGCCGGCCTGTTTGAGCCTCCTGGCAGCTTCGTTATTGCTGGCGCGACTGATAATGATGAGCTCAGGATTCAATTCCCGGGCAGTCAGGACGGCGTATGTATTGTACGCATCATCACCAAAGGCGGTGATAAGACCTCTTGCACGCTGTATGCCTGCGCGTACGAGCACTTCATGCTTGGTGGCATCATCCATTATTGCCAGGCAATCTTCCTGCACCGCGAGTGTATAGCTGTTAAGATAATGTTCAATGACTACGAAATCAGCCTTCTCCAGCTTGAGAGTACTGGCTATGGCTTCGCCAACACGGCCGTAACCGCAGAGAATGAAATGCTGATTGAGCTTCTTGATCCTGGCTTCCATACGACGCCTCCTGAAAGTTCCAAACTCACTTTCAAATGTTGTCTGAACGAAACTAGTTAGAATATAGATCGCGGTTCCAACTCCACCCAGGGCCAGAATAACGGTGAAGACACGGCCGCCCTGGGAGAGCGGTTGGGTCTCAGCAAATCCCACGGTGGTTATCGTGATCACCGTCATATAAAAAGCATCGGCTATGCTCCACCCTTCTATGACGGAGTACCCGATCGTGCCGAAGAGAAGCATGAAAAGCAGGGCCAGGGACAATTTTATAAGACGGTTTCTAGTACCCATTGCGACAGCCCGCGAGAATTAAACTCTGCACAGTATCAATTGATCTTGCCAAGGATATCGTCAATTTCACTAATACTTTGAAAACGTTCTGTCTTGATTTCTCTGATAATGCCGCTGGAATCAATGAAAAAGGAAGTCGGGAAAAACGGCGGTTTGTATACACTATCCACCTTGCCCTCGGTATCCAGCAGAACGGGGAAGATAAGGTTTTCCTTGCCCGCGAAATATTTAACTTTATCAATATCCCCACGTACGTTAACCGCAAGCACGATAAGCTCATCCCGAGTGTATTTATTAAATGCGGTCTGCAGGATCGGCATCTCCGTTTCGCACGGAGGGCACCCTTCCAACCAGAAGTTCAGTAAAACCCTTTTGCCTTTAAACTGACCCAGGCTGATCTCTTCGTCATCCAATGATTTCAAAGTGAAATCCGGCGCGCGTTTTCCAATTCTGGGTGCAGATTCAACTAAACTTTGAGTTGTGACCGGTTCTATCTCCTGGCTTGACTCCCGGCCGCTGCCGTCTTTTGCTCTTACTTTAATGTAGTACTGTGTTTGGGGTTTGAGTCCCTCGATTTTTACTGCGTGCCATATAGTCAGCTTATCGCCCTGGCTGGCTGTGCCCGTATAATTCTTACCAGGCCCGTAGTCAACTTCGCCGGTGGTTGGCTCGTCGGTCTTCCATGAAACGGTGATAGAAGAATCCGTTATGAAACTGCTGCCGATATTGGATATATCAGGGTAGCCGGCATCTTTGTTAGACGTAGCAATCAGGTAGCGCTGGGAAACAACAGTATTTGCCAGGGCCGCATAAGAGTGTTCCGACACATTTATATTGTCAGCATTGTAAACAATCCTGATACGGTATGACGTATCAGGCGATAAGTCTCTTAATGTGAGGGAATGAAGCGTAACCGGAGAGGACGTTATCACCGTCTCGATATTTTTCCCATCTACGTCCACCTGCGTGGTAGTTGGCTTATCAGTTATCCAGTTGATAGCAGCACTTTTCTCTGTAACCGACTGTATTAACACCTCAGTGATGGGAGGTTTAGGAGATTTGATGGGATTTTTTTGTTCCATATTGTAGATGATCTGCTCGAAATCGCTGGTATTGGTCAATGGTCCTTGGATTTTCGATTTAATCGTACCGCTCCTATCAATGAAAACGTAGGTCGGTTCATAAGAGATGTTGTAGCTTTTACGCAGCTTGCCGAAGGAGTCCACTATCACAGGGAAATTGATCTTGTAATCATTGATAAGCTTATCCACTTCGTTGTTGTTGGTGCCTGAAGCTATGGCTATTATCTCAAGACCGTTTTCCGAATTGTTATCATATAGTGCATTAAGTTTGTCCGGCGTATAAAATTTGCGAAGCGCTCCATTAACGTAGAAAAACTGGTCGTCCCAGAAATCACGGTCCCAGAAGACCAGAATTACATTTTGACCGCGGAAAGCACTAAGAGAGGATGTATTATCGCCCAGTTGCATGGCAAAATCAGGCGCAATATTGCCGATCTCAGACCCTGTTCTGGGTATTAACAGCGAATACGCGCCCCATAGAAGGAGTGTGATAAGAGAAACCAGGATGATAATGCTGATTATGCGGTAGTTCCTGGTGAATTCAACCAATCTGTTGCTCTTCTTTCCAGACGGAGGTAATCCGCCGGGTTTGACATAGGTGGATGGGATTGCTGTTACAGCCTCTTTAGCCACTTCCTTTTCTTGCGGCTTTTCACCAGCACCTTCCAGGGGCCTCTCCTGTTCCGAAGGCTCCACAGCTGCCGGTTCTTTTTCCTGTAGCACAACGGCTTTCTCCGGTTCCGGTTGCTCCATAGCCGCAGGTTGTATTACGGCGGGCTTTTCCTCTGCCTGCTCCACCTTCTCGGTATCTTTAGGCGCGGATTCAGCGGCCGCTGCAACTTCAGCCGGTGGTGTTACAGCAGGGGTCTCAGCGGGAGTCTGGGCCACTGCCTCCTGAGGCACCTCCTCGGCGAACCTCGCGCTGATCAGCTTCTGGATATCCTGGACCTTCTTCTCCAGCGAATTGATTTTTTCCAGCAGGCCTTTGCTTTTGTGCTGGAAAGCCTCTTCGCTTATCTCGCCGACCTTCAACCTTGACTGCAGAACGGCCAGTTCTTCCTGGCATTCATCCAGCTCCCTGGTTTTAATGGCAAGCTCCTTGGAAAGCTTGTCCTTGATATCATCAATAGCCTTTCTGGCGCTTGAGACTGCATGGATATATTCCTTGCTCAGCTTATCGTAATCATCCTTTTCGATAGCCTTGTCTTCCCTTTTCTGGTCAAGCTCAGTAAGAATAGCCTGCGCCCGTTCTATCTTTTCAAAAACGCGTTTTAAATCTTCCATCGTATCAATCAGATCAAAACATATCTGGTATTAAGTTTATTGTTTTGATTATACACCTATGCTGGCTAAAGTAGAACCTATCTCCGAAAGTGTAAATATCGTGTCATGGCGTTGAATTATCAGCTATGTCGAACGATTTCATCATGTCCTCTATTTCTTCCTGAGTAATAAACGGCCCGATCCTGACGGAAGTGATGATGCCTTCCTGGTCGATAAAAAATGTCGTCGGCATGCCGCTGATACCATATTTCTTGGCGACATTCCCCATGACATCCACCGGGATGGTAAACTTAAGGTTGTACACTTTGGCATAGCTGCGGACACTATCTGGATCATCCATGGTGGCTATGGCCAGGACAATGACTCCCGACTTATCCCATTTCTCCTGAACAGCCTGGAAAAAGGGCATTTCATAACGGCAGGGGCCGCACCAGGTGGCCCAGAAATTGAGTATTACATTCTGGCCGCGATAGTCACTCAATTTGATTTCTCTGCCATCGGTGGTGTGCAGGTTGAAATCCTGGGCGAGGTTGCCGATGCGGTTGCCCGTCATAATACCTGATTGGCCGGTTTGATTGGTCGCGCTGCATCCGTTAATGAAAACGGCAACCAATGTGGCTATAACAATAATATATACAGATATGTATTTACTGATATTCGGCATCGGAGTATAGTCCTATTGCATGGTTTTGATGATGCTCTCGATCTCTTCCTCGTTGACAAACCCGCCGATTTTAATACCTTTGAGTATGCCATCGGCACTTATGAAAAAGGTATTGGGATCAGCGTTCTTGGGGCAACAGAAATTCTTATAGATTACGTGTTCTTGATCAAAAAGCAGGGTGAAAGTGTATCCGTTCGCGGACATGAAATCCCTGGCAGTGGCCACGCTGTCAAGCGTGTTTACGGATAAAATAACAAGGCCCTGGGGTGAATATTTTTTATAAATTTCCTGAAAATAGGGCATTTCCTTTTTGCATTCTATGCAGCTTACCGACCACGTATTAATAATCACAGGTTTGCCTGAGAAACTGCTCAGGCTGATGTTTTTGCCGTCGCTACCAGTCAGAGAAAAATCAGGCGCTTTAGCGCCAATTCTGGGACAGGTCTGGGTACTGCCGCATCCTGCCAGCAAAGACACCGTAATTAGCGTCATAAGTATGGCGGCCAGGCTAAATTTCATATTCATTGCACCCCTTGTAAGTAATAACGGATTACACTGCAAAACGGCTAAGCCAGTTGAGCTGGCCGGTGAGCATCAGTATACCGACTATTATAAGCAAGATACCGCTTAAGATGGAAATCAGCACCAGGTGGCGGTTGATCCCTTTCCAGAAGGGAACTATAGCGCTCCAGGCAATTCCTATTATAAGAAAGGGGATGCCCATGCCCAGTGAATATACGGCCAGCAGGGATGCTCCCTTTATATGTTCCTGGGTATATGATGCAATACACAGTATGGAACCCAGAATGGGGCCGATGCACGGTGTCCAACCTAGCGCGAATGCCGCTCCTATCAACACCGAGCGGAAATATCCGGGATTGCGGGCGCCCTGCATGTGCATCCTTTTTTCGTAGTTCAACCAGGGGATTTTAAAGGCGGCTATAAGGAAGATGCCGAAGAGGATAATCAGGATGCCTGAGATAATGCGCAGTGCTTCGGAGTAGGCGGTTATCGCCGATCCCAGCAATCCTGCTGAAGCTCCCATCAGGATGAAAAGGATAGAGAAGCCTGCAACGAAAGCAATACTGTGCAGGAATACGGGTAACATCTTTCTTTTTTGGTTCAGTTCAATAGCAGACGTACCCGCCAGGTTGGCCAGATAGGCCGGTACCAGCGGCAGTACACAGGGGGAAAAGAAGGACAGCAGGCCGGCGCCAAAAGCAGTCCAGTAAGATATATCAGTCAAGGAATTACCTATTGTACCAGTGCCTTATCCAACAGTTTCTGCAAGTCTTTCTTCGGCCTGAAACCCACTACCTGTTCTATGGGCTTGCCCCCCTTAAAGACGATCATAGTGGGGATGCTCATCACGGAGTAGGCCGAGGCAATCTTGGGAGCTTCGTCTACGTTTACTTTGGCGAATCCCATTTTTTCTTTGTATTCCGCCGAGAGCTCATCAATAATGGGCGCAACCATGCGGCAGGGGCCGCACCATACTGCCCAGAAATCTACAAGTACGGGTTTTGGCGAGTCCAGGACCACTGCTTTAAAGTCCTTTTCGCCTACGTTAATTATATCGCCAGCCATTTTTCCTCCAATATTTATTTACTTTTTATCAGATTTGCCGGGAACAGCCTGATATATAGTTTCGCCCATGATGGCGGCCCTTCCTTCTATAATAGCACCACCGGCAACAATACTGTTAAGCACAGAGGCATTCTCACCTATGGTTACACCATCCCATAATATCGTATTCCCGATGACGGCCCCTTTTTTAATGCGGCAATCTTTGCCCATAATTACCGGACCTCGGACCTGTGTGTTTTCTTCTATGCGGCAATTACAGCCCATTAATATCGGGCCGCTTGTTTTTGCCGTTTCGTGGATATTGCCATCCAAACCCAGGGACACGGATTCGACATTACATAATGCAGACTTACATTTACCCTGTAACATATCCATATTTAATTGATGATACTGATCAGGATTCCCCATATCTATCCAGTAAGCTTCGCTTTTATATGCGTAGACGGGCTCACCATCTGCCAGCATACCGGGAAAAACGCCGCGCTCAAACATATATTTTTCGCCCGGAGGAATGCGGTCAAGCACCTCCGGTTCCAGTATGTATACTCCCGCGTTTATCCAGTGGCTGGTTACCTTGTCGGGCGCAGGTTTTTCAATGAAAGCTTTAACCTTGCCTTTCTCGTCCGCTTCTACCACGCCGAAGCGGGTGGGATCTTCAACCCGGGTCAGCGCAATAGTTGCCATGGACCTGTTGTGCCGGTGAAAACGCAGCATGGCATTATAATCTATATCGGAGAAAGTATCTCCGTTGAGTACGAAAAAAGTATTATCTATATGTCCAGCCGCGTTTTTGATCGCGCCGGCCGTGCCAAGCGGTTTGTCCTCAAGGCTATAGACAAGTTTACAGTCGAAGCCTGTGCCTTTTTTAAAATATTGGTAAATGGATTCGGGCTTGTAGCCCATAGCCAGTATGATCTCACTTATACCCTGGCTGACAAGATTCTTTATAACATGCTCCAGGAAAGGTTTATTGAGCACTGGGACCATTGATTTGACTACGGCATAAGTCAGCGGGCGCAGCCGGACGCCTTCGCCACCGACCAGAATGATAGCTTTCATATGATGAGTTAAATCATTTTAACCTGTTTATGATGGTGGGGCAAACTACCGGCGTTATTTGAGTGTAATTGATCGGGACCCGTAAACATTTTGCTCAGTATTTCGTTTCCCATAATGCCGGATACTCATTGTATCCGGTAAACAGAATTTGAAAAAAAGCTGATTTTAGAGGTGTGAAAATGCTAACACATAGCAAGTTAACCCATTGGCTGATATTGGCAGTTGTTTTCCTCTCGTTAGTGATTCCTGTTTCGGTTCCGCAACCGGCTGCAGCCGCTTCACAGCCGGTTCTGCTGCTGGCCCTCGGGGTGCATGTGGAGCCGTTCGGTGCAGTGCCCAGCCAGATTGTAGGAGGGGGCAAAGTCTTCACATCCAGGGGTGTGAAATCACAGGACTATCATGACAGCCAATTTTTCCAGCGGCATGTCACTGATATCAAAAATCTTGCGGCGGTAATGGAAAAACATGGGGGCAGGCTGACAGTAGAAGTGCAGACTCCTTTCACCACCGTGGCCGCCCAGAATGGAAATGCATTGCTGAGCGACCTCGAGAACAAAGGACATGAGATAGCGTTGCATTTCCATGAAGACAAACACCTGGGCAATAACTGCGAAGCTTTGCCCGTGAGCACATGGACCGCTGTGATGGCCGAGGAAATATCGTATATCAAGAAAGCGGGTGCATCATCGGTGAGGACATGGAGCGGCGGGAACCTTTATGAAGGGGTCTTGAAGGCGGGAGCAGCAGCCGGGTTGGACGTATACAGCGACTGGAAGAACCCGCAAAGCCAGACTGCCGATACTGTTACATTCGGCCTGCATCCATGGAGACCTGCCGAAGGACCTGATCCCGATGATATGTCGGGCTTTGCCCGGAATGACCCGGACGGCAAGGTTATTTTTCTGCCCTGGGGGGTGAGCAGTACCGGAGGTCTCTTCGGTCCGGGCAGGGGTAAGGCGGATGCCATGTTTGAGACTCTGAAACAGAGCATCGACCTTTCACTTTCGCAGGCCCAGGCGGACAAGGTCAACGTTTTCCATTTTGTGGTGCACCCGGGAGAAATCACAGGTATCGGTACCACTCCGTATGCATCATTAGACAAGTTTTTAACGGAGTACATCGATCCCCTCGTGGCGTCCGGCAGGGCTCGCTGGGCGACATATTCCGGTATGGCGGATGCTTACAAAGTCTGGGAGAGCAGCCATGTTTCCGGCGGAGTAACGGCCTCGTCTTCAACATCACCGGCCGTAAGTACGGTAACTTCGAGCCAGGGTTACATGACCTTCGTTATTAATGTGCATGACTGGGTGAATGTAGATGACAGCGCCGATACATTGATCAGAGCGATAAGCCTCTTCCAGAAATACGGGGTGAGAGGTGATTTTTACCTGACAGCTCCTGTATTGCAAGCCTATGCCGATAAGAGACCGGACGTTATTGAAAAGCTGAAGAGCGGCGGCATGACTATCAGCTATCATGTCAGGCCTCCGCACCCGCTTTACAATGGTTTCGACGATAGCCTGCAGAACCTTAGTGACGAGGAGCTGTATAAAACGCTGAAGGATTACGAAACTTACAGGCTTGATCTTGCCACCGGCGGACTTGATACGGGCAAACCGGGTGGATACAGCTATGTGAAGCAGGTATTCGGAGCGGCGCCGGTTACCATAGGTGCGCCCAATGATGACAGGCAAATCAAAGATACTGCACTGAAAATTTATGCTGAAATGGGAGCCAGGGCAGTGGTAATGTACCACGAGACCGGCACCAAAGCGGACAAGCCGTTCGAGTATGTAAACGGCATGCTGGTAAGGCCGAGTGACTTCAGCATTACCCGCTGGTTGGCCGGCGATAAAAAAGACACCTTCTGGTGGAACTTCATGAAATCATCCCTGGCGGACGAATTCAATCCCACTGCGTATCTTAAAAAGAGGCTGGATGAATGGGATAACAGCAGGCAGCCCTTCGTTACCAGCCTGATACATGAGAATAACTTTTACCGGCAGGGCGCCGAGTCCTGGACTTACTACTATTTTAGCGGCAGTGGCAAAGAAAAACCCCTCAAGCCTCCGTACAATTTGAACGCGGTCGACCTGTCCCGCGAGCGGACACAGGGCGAGCAGGAAGCGATCTGGTCTGCCTATGAAGAGATGGTGGCTTATGCCGCAGCCAATATGACCGTGGTAACCTCATCAGATATAGTAGCCCTGGCTTCAGGCAGCGCAACGACGGCAAACAGCCAGCAGCCTGCAGTTCCAGTGCCAACCGCTAAATCAGGGACTGTTGAAAAGAACATTGTGTACGGCAATGCAGGCGGTGAGAAGCTCACTATGGACATATATTATCCCGACGAAATCGTGAGCGCCCTGCCCGCGATACTTTACGTGCACGGTGGAGCCTGGATGAAGGGGAGCAAGGAACTGGGTAAGAGCAACATGGATGTCCAGGGGCTGCTGGATAGGGGTTTCCTTGTGGCCTCCATAAACTACAGGCTGGCGCCGAAGTATAAATTCCCGGCGCAAATAGAGGATGTCAAGTGCGCAGTCCGCTACCTGCGGGCGAACGTTGCCAAATATGGAATTGATTCCAACCGTATAGGCGCCATGGGCGGTAGCGCGGGCGGGCACCTTGTGGCCTTGCTCGGTACGAGCGATGACGATGATTTCAACTCCTCCGGCGGTAACCCGGGGCAATCAGCACGGGTAAAGGCTGTTGCCGATATGTTCGGTCCCGCCGATCTCACTGCTGAAATGGGGACCAATAACATCAGTGTAATGACACAGGTTTTCGGCACGACGGATAAAAGCTCGCAAATCCTGAAAGACGCCAGCCCAGTGTATTACGTTTCCGGCGACGACCCGGCGTTTTTTATCCTGCACGGGGATAAAGACCAGACGGTCCCGTTGCTGCAAAGCCAGTTGCTGTACGACGCCCTTAAAAATGCAGGTGTCTCCGCGGAACTGCTGGTGGT
>JAQUQM010000013.1 GCA_028716085.1 Dehalococcoidia bacterium
CCGTCTTGGAGGGAGCCCCGCAGCCTATCAGTAGCGCCGCAAGCCCAAAGGCCACAATCAGTGAGAATATATTTTTACTGGTGAACCTTTTACTATGTTGGGACTTTGCTGGCTTTCGCCGTTGATGAATTGTTCGCAGCGCCTGCGGGCTTCATCATCGGAGTACTGAATTGGAGGCGATTTCATGAAATAAGAACTGGGTGATACGATTGCACCTGCGAGACCGCGATCCTTGGCGATCTTATGGCAGCGCAATGCGTCAATGACAACACCTGCCGAATTGGGACTATCCCAGACTTCAAGCTTACATTCCACGTTGAGCGGTACATCGCCGAAAGTGCGCCCTTCCATCCTGATATGGCAGAATTTTCGATCCAGCAGCCAGGGCACATAATCACTCGGACCAACATGGATATTGTCCGGGATTATCTCGTAATCGAGCTGTGATGTAACAGCGTTGGTTTTGGAAATCTTTTTAGACTCGAGCCTTTCACGTTCGAGCATATTATAAAAATCAGTGTTGCCGCCGAAATTGAGTTGGTATGTGCGTTCCAATTTGACTCCCCGATCCCTGAAGAGGCGGGTCAGTACCCTGTGAACGATAGTGGCGCCAACCTGAGACTTAATGTCATCACCGATAACCGGCAATCCCGCTTCAGAGAAACGGTTATGCCAGTAAGGTTCCCTGGCAATAAACACGGGGATACAGTTAATCAGGCCGACTCCAGCGCTAAGCAGCTGCTCGATGTACCATTTAGTGGCTTCTTCACTGCCTACCGGCAGATAATTAATGGCTACGTCGGCTTTTGTTTCCTTCAGAATATTCACAATGTTGGCTGTGGGACCCGGCGCCTTCTCAATAACCTTGGAGAGATACTTACCGAGGCCGTCGTGAGTCATGCCGCGTACAACCCTCACACCGGTTGTCGGGACATCGCAGAATTTGAACGTGTTATTGGGGGTGGTAAAAATAGCTTCCGACAGATCTTTGCCAACTTTGTTTTTATCAATGTCAATTGCCGCCACAAAATTGATGTCACGAATATGATAGCCACCCAGATTTACGTGCATTAAACCCGGGACAAACTCATCATCTTTGGCTTTTTTATAGTAATGTACCCCCTGGACCAGTGATGATGCGCAGTTTCCTACTCCTATGATCGCTACATTGATTTTGCCCATTTTGGTCAACTCCTTCCGTACCGAGTGCAAAGCCTAATCGGCTTTTTCCTCGGAGTTTAGATGCATTTTACTAACTATTTCCCTCGACCTAACCAGCCACATCGGCAGTTTAGATTCGTGTAGTATTTTGTCAGCGACACTTCCCAGTACCCAGCGGGCTACTCCGCTCCTTCCATGAGTAGACATTGCTATCATATCCACCTTTTCATCTTTGGCCAGATCTACAATTCTTTCCGCCGGATCACCGGCCACGATTATGGCCTTAACATCTATCCCTTTATCCTTAAGCCGGTTACTCTTCTTTTCCAGGTATTCCTGGCCGGCATCGCGCATCGCTTTAACGAATTTGTTGAATTCCTGCCCCAGTATCTTTGCCTCAATGTCATGCGGTTCCGGTATTACATGCAATAGTATCATGGATGCCCCTGTTTTGAGGGCAACGGCTTCCGCATTATGAAGAGCCGCCTCACCTATTTCCGAACCGTCCAGGGGGGCCAGGATTCGCTTGAATGTTGTTTTCCTGTCTTTATCTATCTCCTTACTATGCTTGCTGTGGATCAGCAGTACAGGCGCAGTCGACTGTGAAACAACTTTTTCTGATACGCTGCCCAGCCACCATCGCGTTAAGCCCCCTCGTCCATGTGTTGCCATTACAACCAGGCCGGGGTGGTGTTGTTTGGTATATTTGAGGATATTATCGGCGGGGCCGCCATAAAATACGTATGCCTTGGTCGCAATATCGCGTTGTGGTGCCGTTACTTCCGTATAATCAATAACTTCTTCGATAAGGTTGCTGTACAGTACTATCGCACGGCATGTAATATCGTGTTTTTGCAGGTGCTCCACGGCATGATGTAAGTAATCGTCAAGTAACTGGTTAACGCGGCGCTTTTTACTGCCGAGGCCGACACCTAGGATATCTACCTCGGAATTAAATCGTAAGGCCAGATCCCTCACATACGGAATCACCGCTTCTGCCTCTACAGAGCCATCTAAAGGTACAAGTATTTTTTTAAACATAACAGCAAATAATTCCGCACTATTATAGCAGATTATGAAATCATTCTTGTATAATCTCGGATTTTTGTGCTAATTTATAGCATGCTTTATGACTTCCACACGCATACTTTTAACAGTGACGGCGTGCTGTCTGCAGTGGAGTTGATCAGGCGTGCGGCCATAAGAGGCTACTCGGCTATTGCTATTACCGATCATATAGGCATCGGCTCTCTGGAGAGGGTCATCAGGGAGGTCAGCCAGGATTGCGAGCTGGCAAGGTCTCATTGGAACATATTAGCCATTCCCGGAGTGGAGTTGACACATTTACCCCATGAGGCTATTGACGAAGCAGCTAAAAAGGCCAAGGAACTGGGTGCGTGGCTTGTTGTTGTACATGGAGAGACTTCTGTTGAGCCGGTGGAACCCGGCACAAATCTGGCGGCTGTTAGATCATCCTACGTAGATATTCTGGCGCATCCGGGATATATTACTGAGGAGGTAGCTGGCCTTGCAGCTGCTCATAAGGTATTTCTGGAGATCACTACACGGCGTGGTCATAGCTTAACCAATGCTCATGTGGCTAAGATTGCAGGTGCTTCCGCGGCATTAATGTTATTGAATTCGGATTCCCACTGCGAGGATGATCTGCTGTCTGAAGATATGGCTAAGGATGTGCTGCGTAAGGCGGGCGTTAGCAGCCGTAAATTCAAGCAGATACTTGAATCTAATCCGCTGCAACTGCTGCAGAGGATCAGGCGTTTACCCTGAATTATCCGCTGGTAAATATAGAGTTAGCTTTTACCGATCCTGAATACTTTGGTACCGCAGATTGGGCATTGACCTTTTGTTGCAGGTCTGCCGTTCTTCAAGGTGACTTTCACCGGATTCCTAATCTCCACCTTTTTTCTGTCCTTGAAGCAGTATGCCTGTGTCATCGGGCACCTCCTAAAGCTAATTTATAGCTGTTAAGGCTAATATAGCTAATACAAATAGCTCTGTCAAGCTTTTATGGTAAGTGCACAGTTCAGGCGGTTTCACTTAAGGAAGACCTTCTCAGGGTGCCAGGTTCCCGTTCCCTGAACATATTTCAACACGGCAACAAATTGGTGCTCTGAATTATATGCCCGGCAAAGGGTGTTATTTTGATCATTCTCCAACAATAATGCTATATTTTGACCCTTGATAATCTCATCGATTTGCCGACTGTCAAGCACTACCAGAGGCCAATCAGCAATAGGTAAATCAGCCGGATAGAGCAGCGCTGCCAGTTTTCCTGAAGCGGCAGCTGCTTCAGCCTCCTCACACGTTACTGAATTCTCCAGCTTAAATGGACCGTAGCCTGACCGCGCCAAATCTCTCAAGCAAGCCCCGCAGGCTAGTTGTTTCCCCAGATCATTGGCAAGGGAGCGGATGTACGTACCTCTGCTGCAGTACACTTCAATCTGCAAAAGGGGATTGGCATATTTCAGGATATCGATTTTTTCTATAGTTACTTCCCGTGGTGGAGGATTAACTTCCTTACCTGCCCTGGCGAGGTTGTAATACTTTTCCCCGTGAAACTTTAATGCGCTGTAAACCGGCGGAACCTGCTTAATTGCACCCAGGAAGCCCTGCAAAGCATCCTCAATTGCAGATAAGGATAAGCTGCCGGTGTCCATTTGTCCTGTGATCCGGCCTTCCCTATCGTAGGTGTCAGTGCTTACACCCAATTCAATAGTGGCAACATATGTTTTGGAGTGGTTCATCAGGTATTCGACAATCCTGGTCGCCTGCCCGAAACAAACCGGCAATACGCCGGTGGCCAGCGGATCGAGTGTACCGGCGTGACCTACACGTTTCTCACCAGATAATTTCCGTAACCTGGAGACTATGCTGAAAGATGTTCTCCCGGCCGGTTTATTTACGTTTAGAATACCGTTTGCGCACATCTTTTTCCGCCTGGCTGTCTTCAGCAGCAACCCGATCGATCAAGCTTATGAGATTGATCCCGCGTTCGATGGAATCATCAAAATAGAACTCCAATTCCGGTGTGATCCTTGTGTTGAGATGGTGCGCAAGCTCGCGTCTGAAAAATCCGGAGGCCGAGGCAAAACCTTTCAGTATCTCGTCTTTGTCGATATTATCTCCAACCGCGCTGATGAAAACCTTAGCGTTTCTCATGTCGGATGTCACTGAAACCCGGGTAACGCTTATCAGGCCGTTGAGTCGAGGATCATTTATATGCTTGCATAGTAAATCGCTGATCTCATTCTGAATAAACTGGCTGAGGCGTTCCGTACGTCGTGTCATGGCTCTCTCCCAAATAAAAAATTATCTGAGCATTAACTGAAGGGATTAGAGAACAGGAAGAGGTCTAAATTACTTGCTCTTGACGGAAAAATTGAAGGATATCGCCTATCTGGAAATCGTTAAAGCTATCAAGTTTTACGCCACATTCCATTCCTGCTGCTACCTCCTTTACGTCATCCTTAAACCGCTTCAAGCTGCTTACCCTTGATTCTGCGATTGTTTTATTGGCCCGCAATACACGCACCTGCGAATCGCGCGTGGCCTTGCCCTCTCTTAACAGGCAACCGGCAATTTTGCCTCTCTTCCCGGCTTCGAATACAGCCTTTATTTCTGCCTGGCCGATAACGACTTCTGCATATTCCGGCTCAAGTAATCCCTGCAAAGCTTTCTCTACGTCTTCTACAAGCTTATAAATTACGCTGTACTGGCGTATATTTATATTCTCCAGTTCGGCCATCCTGCTGGCCCCCGGTTCGGGCTTGCTATTGAATCCCACTACGACTGCTTTGGAAGCAAGGGCGAGCAGGATATCGCTTTCTGTTATGCTGCCTGTTCCGGTGTGAATGACCTTAACCCGGGTTTTTTCATCGCTAAGATGCTCAAGGGAATCTTTAATCGGCTCGATACTGCCATGCACATCCGTCTTTAAAATAATATTCAGGTCTTTGGTTTCACCGGCTGCTGTCTGTGAGGCAATCGAAGTAAGGCTGACACCCTTGGTTGCAGCACGCTCTTCCTTATTTTTCTCTATCAGGGCCCGCGCTTCTTTTTCGTCCGCCACCACCTGGAATACTTCACCGGCTGCCGGAACGGAGTTTAATCCAAGAATACCTGCCGGCGTTGCCGGTTCAGCTTTTCGAATATTTTTACCGGTGTCATTAAACATTGCCTTTACCTTGCCCCCGATAACACCGGCCACTATATTATCTCCGGGTTTTAATACACCTTTCTGCACCAGGACAGTAGCGATGGAGCCCCTGCTTTTATCAAGCCTGGCTTCAATTACGATGCCCTCGGCGGGGCAATCCCACTCGGCTTTTAGCTCTAAAATATCAGCTACCAGGAGCAGGTTTTCCAGCAGGTCATCGATTCCCAGCTTTTTCTTGGCAGACACGGGAACGCAGATAATGTCTCCTCCCCATTCTTCAATCAGTATCCCCTGATCTGCAAGTTGTTGTTTTACCTTATCCGGGTTGGCGCCAGGTTTATCAATTTTATTTAACGCAACTACGATGCTGACCCCGGCTGCTTTCGCATGGTCCAGTGCTTCAATCGTCTGGGGCATGACACCATCGTCAGCGGCTACAACCAGAACAGCGATATCGGTGGCCCTTGCCCCCCGCGCTCTCATAGCTGTGAAAGCCTCATGTCCGGGAGTATCAAGAAACGTTATTTTTCGGCCTTTCATTTCAACCTGGTAAGCTCCGATATGCTGTGTAATAGCGCCGGCCTCACCGTCAGCAACGTTGCTCTTCCTGATGGCATCAAGAAGGCTGGTCTTACCGTGGTCTACGTGTCCCATAATTGTGATTACCGGAGGGCGAGTATGCAGCTTACCTGCACCGGCAGTGACAGCCTGTTTGGCCGCCGCTGACGTTCTCTGGCGTTTGGCTGTGAAACCAAAATCTGATACTACTCCAGAAGCGACTTCGTATTCTAGAGCCTGGTTGATGTTAGCCATAATGCCATTGCGCATGAGCTGTTTGATAACCTCTATCGGACTGACATTTATCATATCGGCGAGCTGCTTGACCGTTATGATTGGTGGCAGCGTGATTTGCTGGTAGGCAGGTTGGGAGGCGCCTGGTTTCAGGCCATTGTCAACCTGGTTGTGATCGTTTTCTGGCTTGTTTGTCATAACGGATTTTCCTTATCTGGCAAGTTCCTTCCATATTCTACCAGCATTTGCCGGTTTTCCGCCCCTAATCGGGCGTGCAGTGTATATTCAATACGATTGCCCTTCAGGCCTGTTTCCCAGCAACCTCGATAAGGGCAAAGGTAAACACCTCTGCCGTGTTTCTTCCCTTTGGGGTCAATCTCAATAATATTCGCTGAATAAACCAGGCGGATTAAATTCCGCTTATTCTGAGTTTGCTTGCAGGCAACACAAGTACGCTGAGGCATATGCTTACGCGGTGTGGCCCGCGCTTTTTTCTCAACCTTCGTATTCTTCCTCCTCAATATACGTTGTCTTCTTGTGTTTTGCTTTTTTACTCTTTACGGGACTTTCACGCCCTTCTGTATCTTTTTTACCCTGGTCTTTCTTCTTCGCTTTTCCAGCCTTGGAGGCGAGAATTTCCTCAGCGAAACGTATTTTCGATGGTTGGGCTGGAGTCACTGCTTCCAGAGGTAATACTATTTCAATACCCGTGGGCGCCTGTTCCTCAGCTTCGGGTATTTCCGCTGCTTCCTCAGGAATAGCTTCCTCGAACTCTGCGGTCTTTACTGAAAGCTCCGCTGCTTCCTCAGTTGTCTTATCCTTCTCCTCCACCTGTGCAGCTTTATCCCGCATTGCTGCTTTCTCCGCCTCCAGTTCAGCAGCGCTCTTGATATCAATCCGCCATCCCGTAAGCTTGGCTGCCAGGCGAACATTTTGCCCTTCTTTGCCTATAGCTAACGAAAGGTGCTTGTCAGGCACTTTCACCAGAGCTGTTGTTTCTGCTGGGTTCAGCGTAACGCTCAGCACCTGGGCAGGACTCAGGGCATTGGCTATGAAAACCCTGGGATCATCGGACCATTGAACAACGTCTATTTTCTCACCATTAAGTTCGTTTACGATATTCTGTATTCTAATGCCCCTCAAGCCGACACAGCAACCGACGGGGTCGATCCCTGGTTGCCTCGTAGTAACAGCAACCTTGCTACGGTAGCCTGCTTCCCTTGCTACAGCCTTTATTTCTACCAAACCACTGGCTATTTCGGGAATTTCCAGTATCAGCAGGTCTCTCAGTAAATTACGATGAGCCCGTGATGCAATAACCTGGGGCCCTTTACTCGTGCGTGCTACCTCAACAATGTACAGCTTTAATCGCTGTCCAGGACGGTAACGCTCAATAGGTACCTTTTCACTGGTGGGGATAACAGCTTCTGTTTTTCCTATATCGACAATTACATGCTCAGGTGTTACCCTTTGCACGGAACCGGTGATAATTTCCCCTTCTTTGCCCACGAATTCTTCGTAGATAGCGCCACGTTCGGCATCATGAAGCTTCTGCAATATTACCTGTTTTGCAATCTGTGCAGGTATTCGGCCTGCATTGGGAGGAGGGATTTCCAGAGTGATTGTATCGCCGACGGTTATAGTTGAGTCTATTTTTTTAGCGTCTTTAAGCAGAATTTCACGGTATGTATCTTCCGGTGCCTCAGACACAATTTTTTTGAGGGAAAGCTTCACTTCTCCGCTTACTGGATTTATCCTGACTACGATATCCTCACCATGTGTGTAAGCTTCCTTTCTATAGGCAGAAACCATCGCTGATTCCAGCGCTGTCAGCACTATTTCCTTGGGCAGGTTTTTCTCTGCCGCAAGCTGCATGAGGGCGCTCATGAACTCGGTTTTTGCCATTTAAACCAATCTCCCCTCAATATTGCATTTTTTTATCAATAAAAAAGTGGGTACAAGGACCCACTTTTGGACACGTTTTGAGTTAAGTCAATATTAACATAACTTTTGTGAAAATGCAAATATTTGATATACGAATGAAATTATTGCCGGATGATATTGGAGTAAAAAGAAAGGATTATCAGTGTGTTTTTGTCACCAGGTTATCAAGATTCAATTTTTCCAGAGCCTTCTGCAGTGAACGATGTCTGATAACGTCCAATATTACCTTGCTATGCCAGTCGAAAGTGATATCTGGTGACGTAAGAATTGATTCGTGTACACCGTGCCTTTCGATAATATCGAATATATGGTTCATTTGCGCATCATTAAGCTTGCTGTAAAACCTGTGTGCCCAGTAATCGATATCAAGTTCCTGTCTCAGTATTTTCTGCCAGCCTTTCTGATATCGTGATAAATTTCTGGCTGATAAATCATCCTGCTGTAGTGCTTCGCACAGCGTTTTTGTTGCAACCTGCGCGCTTAATATTCCAAAGTATATTCCGCCCCCGGTCGTGGGTTTTACCTGCCCGGCTGCATCCCCCACGACGACCAGCCGTTCTTTGTAAGTCCTCGATAGGGGTTTAAGAGGGATTTTCCCGAAACTAATCTTATATCCTGCCCTTCGTATTTTACCTTGTTTTTCCAGCGTTTCCAGCAGATTGTTCAGATATAATTTGGGATTGTTTGAGCAAAGCAACCCGGTTTTAGCCCTCTTATGCTTAATGGGGACAAGCCATGCAAAAAATCCAGGCGCCAGTTGTTTCCCGGAATAGATTTCAACCTCAGTGATAGAGTCACAGCTTACTTCAGCCTGTGCTCCGTAGGCGGAATCGGTGTATGATCCCAGACCTAAACGCTTTATTAGTGCCGGTATGGAACCACATGCGATAACTATCGCTCTGGCATCAATATAAACGTGATTGGCATTTTTACCGGCTTCTATCTGCACTTTCCTTTTATTTATTATTATGTTTGTCACCGGGGTGGAGAAGTAATATTCGGCGCCGCATGACACTGCCCTTGAGGCAAGAACTCGATCGAGTGCAGGCCTGTCCAGGACGTAAGCCTGGGTAATATCCTTTTCGACTTTAATATAGTTGCCTGAAGGTGAAAATATTTTTGCTGACCGTGATTCCTGCTGAATTATATCTTCAGTGACATTGAGCAAAGCTAAGCACTCACTGCTGACGATGCCCGTGCAGGAAGTTTTGTAACCGGGTTCCGCGTGTTTTTCCAGTACACAGACGTCAAGGTTTTGCCTGGCCAGTTCTCCGGCCATATAGCTTCCTACTACACCGGCTCCAATTATGGCTACGTCGTACAAATTTGTTTTCCTGATATAAAAGTGAAAGTTGTGGAATTATTGCTGGAATGAGGAGCTCAGTATGATTCCAATCCTCCAAACCTTCTCTGCCTTTTGCTGTAAATTTTAAGAGCTTTTTCGAAATCGTGTTTGCCGAAGTCTGGCCAGAGAATTGGACTAAAGTATAATTCGGCGTATGCTGCCTGCCATATCAAGAAGTTGCTCAACCGCATCTCTTCGCCGGTTCGTATAAAGAGATCTGGATCCGGTATGCCGCTCGTGTAAAGATAACGGCTAAATAAATTTTCGTCCACATCGGCGGGAGAAAGGCGGTCTTCGATAATCCTACGTGTAGCAGCTACAATTTCGCTTCGGCCTCCGTAATTAAAGGCAATATTTACCGTCAACCCGGTGTTATTTTTGGTGGCCTCAAGTGCATTTTCAGCTTTCAACTGGATATTGCGCGGGAGCCCGTCCGCATTCCCCAGATGGTTTATTCTTATATTTTTCTCACCTGCTATCTTAACTGCCTGTTCAAGGTTTTCCTCGAGCAAACTGAGAATTCCCTGAACTTCGGCAGCCGGGCGATTCCAATTCTCTGTGGAGAACGCATATAGTGATAAATACGGTATATTGTACTGGGAAAACATTTCAATAAAATCACGGGCATGCAAAGCACCCTGTCGGTGTCCGAACAACCTGGGTTTGTGCCTTTTTTTTGCCCAGCGACCGTTACCGTCCATGATGATGGCAACATGTTTGGGAAGCTTAATCCCCTTTGAGAAGTTCATCATTTTCCCAGCTTGTTTTTCAGCTCTTCCTTCTTCGTTTCATCGAGTTCGATTTCGTTGGTTACAACCTGATAACTTGATTGGTTTAGAATAGTTGTTCCAGGCTCAAGGTCTGTCATCAGGCATACATGTGATCCGATTATCGAGTTCGGGCCCATGCGGCGCCCCGGCAGTATACTTGCATTGATGCCGGTTTTACAATTGTTACCTATGATAGCTCCCATTTTGTCTCTGCCGGTAGGCCTTACCTGATCACCATACCTGACGCGAACCTCTTTTTCGTCAAAGCGGAAATTCGCTGTAACTGTTCCCGCGCCGAAAGAGCAGGTATTTCCTATAATAGAATCCCCGATATAGCACGAATGGAACCAGCAGCTGTCGCCCACATAAGAACATTTTACCTCAGTGGAGAATCCCACCACACAGTTGTTACCTATGTGGCTGTAATCCCGCACCAGAACACTGTTGCCGATAACCGTATTTTGGCCAATATAAGACGGGCCGCGGATAACCGTATTCTCAAGGATACGTACGTTCTCGCCTATAATTACCTTGCCGGTTATAACAGCGCGGTCGGAGATTGAGGCGGAAGAGGCTATATGTCCCTCGCTATTATCCAGGAAGTGCCTGACGATATCGAACAAATGCCAAGGATATTTAATCGGAGCCCAGAAATCGTTATAGTGCACCACCTTAACCTTATAATCATTTTTAACCATGCTGTCCATGGCGCTTTCATAAACATCGTCTCTGGTGGTGGTCACGCGGTCAATGTACTCAAGAAGCCTGGCGCAATCTGTGTGCAGGTGCAAAAGAATATTCACCAATTTACTGGGTTCAGTGCCGGGCTCAGGTTTTTCCACTATGTGGGTCAGCTCATTTTTGGAGTTTACCGCCAGATAGCCGCCGGGGAAATACTGATTGACCTCATAACCCAGCATATAGGACGATGCCGTGCCTCTATTATAATCCCGAAGCAGATTCGTGTAAGCCGACGCAGCGAATACGTCGTTGGGATTTACCACTAATATTTCACCATTAAGGTGTGCTGCCGCGCATTTCAACGCGTCGGCAATACCCAGAGGTTGGCGCTGCAAGGCGAACTCAAAATGGGCATTCTTGACGGTGTCCGTTATGGATTCTATTTGTTTCATGTTGCCCGGGTTGCCTATGATAACGAAATCCTTCAGGCCTGCCTTCAGGGCTATGTCTATCTGATGTTCCAGTAAAGTTTTGCCGATGAAATTAAACAGGAATTTATCTTCGGTAAGAGGGAACATCCTTTTGCCAATGCCGCCGCACAGAAATATAACTTTCATAGATTTACCTCATTTAAGCGCATCTTGTACCAGGGTGATACCTTTGTTCAGTAATTGGGCTGTGTCAACATCTGCCCTCGATTCTGCGAGCACCCTGATAGCCGGTTCAGTACCGCTTGCCCTGATCAACATCCAGGCATCACTGAATTCAAAGCGAAGGCCGTCAAGTTCATTTATACTTGCTGCATTTAAACTAGCGGATTTTTCTTTAACCTTCTGCATCACGCTGGATTTTAACTCATTGGGACAGGAAATTTTACTCTTATCGTAGTAAAGTCTCGGTATGGTACTGAAGTAGTTCCTGATTTCATCAACTTCGCGTATAGAACCCAGGAGTGTAAGTGCGGCAAAAATACTATCCGGATAATAGCCTGCAGGCGGAATTATGTAAACGCCCACTGATTCCACGCCGATTGCGGCGTCATTATCACGGGCCAGGTGTGCTGCGTAAACATCGCCTACCCTGCCTCGTATGACTTTCCCTCCCAGGTCCTCTATCGCCAGGTCGAGCAGCATGCCCGTCTCTATTGTTGTTGCCACTGTTTTTTTTCCGCTTGTTTGGATAAGGCCCCTGGATATGAAAGCAATCATCTCATTAAATCCCAGGAATCCTTTCTGATCACAGAAAACCACGCGGTCGGCATCGCCGTCGAAGCAAATTGCCAGGTCGGCGTTTTTTTGGCGGAGAAATGCAATGGTACCTGCCAGGGTATCTTCTTTGGGCTCAGGATTTCTGCCAGGGAAACGCCCATCAGGCACATCATTGATTGCAAACACTTTAAATCCTAATTTTTTAAATATTTCGCTGGCAAAAGCAGCAGCAGCGCCGTTTCCGGGATCTATCATTAACTTAAGGCTACGGTTAAAATGAAAATCCTGGATGCTCTTTTTAATAAAATCAAGGTACTTCCATTTCATGCCGGGTACTTTTTCCACCTGACCCGTTTTGCCCGTCCTGAATTTGCCGCTATAAAAGATATCCTCTACGGCAACTTCCTGAGTCCTGTCGAAACCTATGGAATTGGAGTTAAACAGCTTTATGCCGTTGAATTCAGGTGGATTATGTGATGCTGTTATCATGATCCCGGCATCAAATCCCATTTCCCGTGTGAGCAGAGCCAGAGCCGGCGTAGGAACAATGTCTAAATCTGCTACGTTAATGTTACATTGGGTAAGCCCACTGATAACTGCCTGCTTGATCAATTCACGGCTGAGCCTAGAATCGGTGCCCAGGCAAACAGCAGATCCCTCCGGCAGCATAGTGCCCAGGGACATACCTACTCCCGTGCACAGAGCCGGAGTAAGGTCCTGGTTCACTACACCTCTCACGCCGCTGGTTCCGAAAATCGGTCTTTTCATTTTTATTGACGCGTTAATTAAGCAATAATGGTAGATGATAGTAATGAGTCCGCAACTCAATGTCAATTATATACGATTTTTTTAAAAATATTCGCTTATTTACATAATATGTGTTGACAGCGTAAAAAATATCTGGTAGTATTCCGTTTCAGTGTTTGTGTGGTGGATGAAAAAATAAAATAGAAAGAAAAGGTAGGCCGTGCTGACAACAATTGAAACAACATTAATCTACACAGTGTTACTTGGCTCCCTGTACTTGCTCGTTAGTCTCGGTTTCTCCCTCATCTGTGGTGTCTTAAGGATCTTTCATCTCGGCTACGCGTATCTCTTCGTAGCCACCATCTACCTTACCTGGTTTTTCTACCATACTCTCAGCCTGCCGTTAGCGGTAGCCATTATATTAATGGTAATACTGCAGGCGCTAATATCCATAGCTATTTATTACGGAATTATCGCCCGGTATCTCAAGCAGGAAGAGATCATCATCACCGGTTTATTGCTGATAGCGCTGATTGCGGACCAGGTAGCCAACAGGTTTTATCCCATTCAGGCGGCGGTATACCTGCCGACAACAATAATACCCGGGAGTATAGCGGTCGGTTCCACTAATATAGCAATTCAATTAATAATAGCCGCTGCCCTGGGCATTATAGTTACCGCCCTGTTCGTGCTTTTCTTCCTCAAAACCAAGACCGGTCTTGCCGTACGTGCGATATCTTACGATCTCAATACCAGCAAGATCATGGGCATACGTGTGGAACAGATATATATGTTCGTGATGGTGCTGACGATCCTTCCCGTAATAGTCGCCATGCTGATGATAGCCCCGGTCTGGGCGGTCGATCCTACCATGGGATGGGGGTATATGTATACGGCCATCCTGGTATCGGTTATGGGAGGCCTGGGCAATATACGCGGCACGATAATAGCAAGTTACATCATCGGCTTTGTGCACGCGTTTGCCTCGTTTGTGGTCGCTGAACCTCGCCTTATGAACCTGGCGGCGTTAATCGTTGTTGTAATAATGCTGATTATCAGGCCGCAGGGCATAGCTAAAACTGAAAGTTTGTGGTGATTCGATGGAATTAGAAGTAAAACGCGAAAAATTATTGTTACGAGCCGGTACTCAGAAATTTGAGTGGCACATTGAACCCAGGTACTGGCGTATGCCAGCAATCTGGATTGGATTACTGATTGTGCTTCCCATCTTCATCTATATTGTATATCCGCAACTGTTACCCACGATTATCGATGCCAATTTACTTGCCGCAATTGCAATTCCCCTGGGCTGGATGACTATCGGCACAGGAAGGATGAACTTCGGCCCGCAGTTTTACATCGGGGCGGGTGGCTACGCGGCGGCTTTGGCCAGTATTCACCTGGGGTGGGGGCCTGCTCCCACACTGCTGGTAGCGCTGGTGGCCGGCCTGTTCTTCGGCCTGCTGATGAGTCCGCTCAGCATCATTGCGGGCGGTCTGTACTACACTTTGCTTACTCTTTTATTCCCCCTGGTATTCCTGGAAGTTACTTTTATTTATACCGACATCTTCAAGGGTGATGTGGGCCTCTTCGGAGTATTACCCCTTATCAGTGTGGGAAATTTTACCCTCAACCAGTTTTTGATTTGCATGCTGGCATTATTCATTATGCTCATTTATCTATTGATAGTGGATAAGTTGCTCAGGTCAAAATTCGCCCCGCAGATGTCGGCCATCAACGATGATGAAGAAGTTGCCGAGGCGATGGGTGTTAACGTTAAGAAAGTGAAGATAATCAGTTTCACTATCCCGGCGGTAATGATGGCTGTACTTGGATGGTTCTATGCCCATTATTACGGCACTTTTGCAGGCATTACATATCTTCCACTTGCCTTCATGTTGAAGATACTTATGGTCAGCATGATTGGCGGCCGTGTACAGATATACGGAAACGTCATTGGCGGATATTTCATAGCTTTCCTGGAACTTGTGCTTATAATGCTGCTCGGCGATTATTCACCTGTTGTTTTCCCGATTATCCTGCTGATACTCCTGCTTACACTTCCTGAAGGCCTTTTCGGGCTGTACCGAAAGCGGAGGTACAGGGAGTATCTGCCGACCCTTCATGTGAGGAGATAATAACGTGTCAGAGATATTGAGAGTAAACAATGTATCAAAGCACTTCGGCGGCCTGATGGCTGTGAGCGATGTTAGCTTATCTATCAATGCGGGCGAGACGGTCGGCCTGATGGGCCCTAACGGCGCCGGCAAGACAACCCTGGTTAACATGATCACAGGTAAGTACGACGTTGATGCGGGTGATGTTCAGTTTATGGGGCATGATATCACTAAGATGCCCACCTACCAGAGGTGCCACCTCGGCATCAGCCGCACCTACCAGATACCCAGGCCTTTCCCCGAGTTGACAGCCATAGGCAGTGTAGCCGTTAGCGCGCTGCATGGCAAAAAAAGACAAAACCAGAGCTTTGAGGATGCCCTGACTGATGCTACGCATTACCTGGAGTTCTGCGGCCTTTTCAGCAAGAGGAATGTGCTGGGTAAGGACCTGACCCTCTACGAGCTGCGCAGCCTCGAGCTGGCCAGGGCTCTGGCTACGACACCCAAACTTCTGTTTGTCGATGAGGTTATGGCAGGATTAAATCCGGGTGAAGCGATGAAGGCCGTCAGGCTTATTGAACGCGCCAAGGAAGAATTCGGGGTGACAATACTCTGGATTGAGCACGTGATGGCAGTCTTGATGAAAGCAGCCCAAAGAGTGGTTGTGCTGCATTACGGGAAAAAGATTGCCGAAGGCCTTCCCCAGGATATTGCCAATGACCCGTTTGTAATAGAATGCTATTTAGGATCGTGCCATGCTTGAAGTAAAAGATATTAGTGTGTCTTACGGTGTAACACCTGTTCTTCACGGAGTCAGTATCAATATCGATGCGAACGAGATGATCGCTATACTGGGCACCAACGGTGCCGGTAAATCGACCCTGGTTAATACTATTCTTGGTATGGTCAAGTCCACCGACGGCACCATAACTTTTGAAGGCCAGCGTATTGACAAGTTGCCCCCGCATGAAATTATTCACCGCGGCATCGCGCAGGTACCCGAAGCAAGAAGGATTTTCCCTTACCTGACTGTTATGGACAATCTTATGGTCGGAGCCTATAACAAGAATGCCTGGTCCATCAGAAAGAAGAACCTGGAAAGGGTATTCAATTTGTTCCCTATTCTAAAAGAAAGGAAGAACCAGACCGGGGGCACTTTGAGCGGCGGCGAACAGCAGATGATGGTGATCGGCCGGGGGTTGATGTCGAACCCGAAATTACTCATGGTGGACGAGCCTTCACTGGGACTGGCTCCCAAAATTCTGGAAGTTGTCTATGATATTTTAAGCAAGTTCCGTGATGAAAAGATCACGACCATACTTTCCGAGCAGAATGCACGGCAGGCCCTCTCCATTTCCGATAGGGGCTATATCATGGAAAACGGCAGAGTTATACTAACGGACAAAAGCGAGAATTTGCTGGATAACGATAAAGTCAAGAAAGCTTACCTGGGGATATAAAAATATGGAAGATTATTTCAACTATACAAAAAACCTGTTCGATCCTACTAAGGTTCAAGAAAAACCTGAGGTCTTTAAAGGTCTCAGGGTCCTCGATTTCACCCACGTCGTTTATGGCCCGACTACAGCCAAGATACTGGGGCAATACGGAGCCGAGGTTATCAAGTTCGAATTGCCCTGGGTGGGAGACCTCTGGCGCTTCGGTGTATTATGGGGCAGCTTCTGGAGGCACTCCAGCGTCTGCTTCCATTTTGTGCAGTACGGGAAGTATTTCTTCTCGCTTAATCTGAAGCTGCCCAAGGCCAAGGAAATTATCCTGAAGATGGCGGAGCAGGCTGATGTAGTGGTGGAAAATTTCGCTGCCGGCACTACGGATGCCTGGGGTATCGGCTACAGCCAGTTAAGCAAAGCCAATCCCGGCATTATTTACATCAGTTGCGCAACTTATGGACAGTACGGGCCGATGCGGTTCTTCCCCGGCTGGGACCTGCTGGCGCAGGCAGCCAGTGGTGTTATCAGCCTTACAGGCTATCCGGATACAGATAAATACTATAAGCTGCCGGACTATGTCGGTGATTTTTTGCCGGGCAATGTCGGGGCGCTAGCCGTCATCATGGCCTTGAATCAACGCAAGAAGACCGGTAAGGGCCAGTACATCGACCTCGCCCAGACTGAAGCATTGATGAGGATCATCCCCAACTTTACATACCACAGCATCACCGGGGAAGACCTGGGTCGATCCGGCAACACTGACCCGACCATGGCACCGTCGGGCATCTTTAAAACCTGTGACGGTAAATTCGTGGCTATCGCCGCGGTAACGGACGAGCAGTATAAAGCCATCTGCGAGGCCATGGGACACCCGGAGCTGGTCAATAAATATAAAGACACATTTGAAAGGCTTAAGCCTGAAAATGCCAAAGAGCTCTATGATGCTACAGCCAAATGGGTTGGTACCAGCAGCGCGGGAAACCTTGTGGAGCTGGCCAAAAAACATGGCTTTTCTTTTGCTGTAGTAGAGGATGACTATGATATAACTAACGATGAATGGCGCAGGGAAAGGGGTAGCGTTATCGTGTTCACTGATGATATGTACGGCAAGCTTAACATCCCCGGACCGTCTGCCATGCTGAGCAAGACTCCCGGCAGGATCAAGTGGCTGTCAAGGCCCCTGGGCTATCATAACCGTTATATTCTAAAGAAGATACTCGGATATTCTGAAGAAGAAATCAAGCAGCTCGAGAAAGAAAGGGTCGTGGGCTACTGGGATGACAGGCCTGGCATCAAACCCCCCGTATATTACGATATTGAAAAAGATCCCATATTCAATTACAAGGGAGAATAATTTAAGGCAGAGCACATGAGCAAGAAAGAAAAAGAACAGATACTGGTACGATACGGCAGCAGCCGCAAAGAGCGGGAAGATTTCCTCAAGGCCATGATAAGTCCGGAAGGGAAACCGGAAGTACTTGACGATGTAGTGGTGCTCGATGTCAGCTATGCAAATATGTCGGGCGATATTGCCTCAAGTATTTTTGCCGAGTTTGGCGCTGAGGTAATCAAAATCGAACCCCCTGAGGGTGACCCTTCAAGAAAAGTTACTCCCTATGGAGTCAATCGGAATGGTGTCGGCATTCCTTTCATCATGGAAGCGCGTAATAAGCGTTATTTTACGCTTGATCTGAGCAAAGAGTCGGCACGTGATGACTTTAAAAAGCTGGCTGCCAAAGCTCACATAGTTATCGAAACATTTAAACCGGGCCAGATGGACTCATGGGGCATCGGTTACAGGCAGTTAAGCCAGATTAATCCCGGCCTGGTATATATTGCAATCAGCCCTTACGGACAATATGGCAAAAAAGCGCAGGAATTTATTAACGTCCCTGATTCGGATATTACGTCACAGGCGGCATCGGGTCTGCCTGCCAACATTGGTGATATGGAACATATGGGTGAACCGTATAACTGGCCTTTAAAAGCTGGAGTTTGGCTGGGCTGGTATATAACCGGCATTGAGGCTGCGCTTGGCGGCGCCGTAGCGCGTTATTATATGCAGGCTACGGGGGAAGGACAGATGGTAGATGTTGCAACCGCAGATGCCTTCGCCTCGCTGGTGGGTTATCCGGTGACCATGGGCTTCACGTGGGACAGGGCAAGGCCAAGAATCGGCAGGCATGACTTCGCTATCTATCCATATGGATTCTGGCCCTGTAAAGATGGTATGGTTGCCATTGCCGCGGGCCGTGACCATGATTTCAGGGGTTTGCTGAAAATCCTTAAAATTTGGAAAGAAGAGGATGACTGGCGGTATGTCTTTGACCGCATCCCGGATATCGTTGAACAGGTAGAGAAGCTCTACAAGATGATTGCCGATGAGACTATGAAATATACATCCGATGAGCTGGTCAAGATGGCAGTTGATTACAGCATCAAGTCGGCCAAATCAAAGTGGCGGGGCGGCGGCGTGCCCATCGTCATGAAGGTACAGAAGCCGGTCACCACAATGCAGAATCCTCACTGGGCCAAGAGGAAATCATTTACCGAATTCGAAGATTCTCAGCTGGGCAAATTTATCATGCCGGCGAACTTTATTAAGATGTCTGATTCACCGCCGCGCGTGAAATGGGTAAGGTGTGGCATCGGCCAGGATAACGCCTACATCCTTGATAAATACCTGAAATAACCTATTGGGACAATAAAAAGGGGCTTCTAAAGTGAAGCCCCTTTTTTTATGCATATCCGGGTGTGTTACTTCGCCGTTGTAAGCCGCAACGCAGGGTATAATAAAGAGGCCTCACGTTTAACGTGAGGCCTCTTTATTTACTGAGTCAATGCTGTTATTTCTTTTCGTATGTCAGGTCGAAAGTGGTATCCTTGCTCAGGTTGCCGTAGGTTATAGTGGCTTTGCCCTTCAGGCCATATGTTCCCGGTCCTTCGGGAGCTTTTGCATATGCCGCATCAATGGCGCCCTGTACTGCGTCGATGCCGGTGCGGACCTTGCTGTAAATAGTGGTTGCAGTAACATCAGCAGAGCCTTCAGGCAGACTGGATGCTGCCGGTCCGGCGCGAAGCCCTTTCAGGATGCCGATATTGGGATTGGCCCAGAAATCGGGCAATTTGCCACCGATCAGCTTCCATACGGGAATAGACGCCATATGGGCTGAGACATAGGTCTTGCCCTGCGCCAGGTAGTAGGGATTTACGGCAAGTGTCATGGACCAATCGATGACGCTAATGTTGTTGAGGCTGATGGAGCCGTTGGCCGGAATGATCAGGTTGGGGACCATGGTCTTGGTGGCAAGCTCGGTCTCGTTCATATAGAGCTTGTAATCAAGTGCGGTCAGTGTTACCGGCACGGGGTTGGGATTGTTAATGGTCACAAAAACGTTGGCAGCGACGGTTTCCTGACCCTGCCATTCGTTTGATACGTAGCCGAACTCTACGGTGCAGGGTGCAAGCTCGGAAGGAGCCGCTGAGCAGCCCACTGTGCCAAGCAGGACTGCAATCATCAAAAGTGCGAATGTGATGTAGGCCTTCCTCAAAATGATACCTCCTTTTAGTTAATATTTATTAATTGTTTACTGGCCTGCGGCTTTGCGCAGCTCAGCAGGACTCTTATATTTCTCGGGTTCAGCCCAGGTTCCCTTGTATCGCGGTGGATAGGTCTCGCTCTTGTTGCCCGTTGAGAGGAGAATCACATTATGCGGGCCCTGGAACTGACCGACGGGATTCACCCACTTTTCCAGACCTGTACCATAGATCTTGGACGGCTCACGGGGATTGTCGGGGTCGGACATGTAGCGGGAATGGAAGAAAGGCGCCACCTTTTTCCCTTCAATGCCGTGAATGCCCAGAATGCCGATATCTTCGACATACAATCCTTCCAGAGCAGTAATAAGTTTCTCAACGTCGGTTGTTTTGGCCGTGTCAAGAAGCTTTTTATACAGGTACATATCGCCGTATCCGATCGCTACGTTGACCTGCACCGGGATCTGATTTTTATCGGCTTTTTCCAGGAAGGCGATAGACTGCGGAGTATTGGGTATTTCCTTCTCATAGAAAGAACTCATGCAGCCCAGTGCTTTACCGCCGGTGAGATCCCAGAAATCATAGGTGTGAGATGTACCACCGTAGAAACATACGGGGATGTCTTTAGCTGAGGACCCCGCCCATTGCTTGGCGAAGACCTCGGTATCGGTAAACCAGCTGCTGCATAGGAAAACGACCTGGGCGCCGCTGGAAGCTATAGCTTCCAATATTGGCAGGTACATACCGGTCCTGGCCTTGATGGGTTTGCTGTAGACGGTCTCCAGGCCGGCGACCTCCTTAGCATAATCCTCCCATTTGGGCAGACCGGGGATTCCGTTCCTCCACACCGTTGTCCATGCCAGGTCTTCCCAGAGGAAGGCTATCTTATCTGCCTTAACTACCTCTTTAAAGACAGTGAAATAGGCTGGTATAGAGCAGTAGTGAGCATCTTCAGGGTCCCAGTCACGGAAAATGAACTTGAGTTTGTCATAGTCTTTGACTATGTCATTGGTGAGCTCCCTGCCCATCGGCCCCTGCCACACAAGTATATGAGGGAATTGGGGGAAAAGTTCTACGGACTTTGGTTGTACCGCCAGGCAGATTTCAGTTCTGCCCTCCACATGGTAAATCAGGGCTTTATTACCCATTACCATCCTCTGAGCCGCCGCCACCGCCAGTGATGTTTCGCCCTTGCTGTCCTCGATGACGAATTTGACAGGCCTGCCGTTCATACCGCCGGCGAGATTTATCTCATCAGTCGCAAGCCTCATCATGTCCATGACAGGTTTTGTACCGGGAGAGCTTGCGGCGCCGACATAGCCTATCACAATCGGCCCTTCGCCGGTGCCTGCCTGAGGTTGTGCCGGTCCGCATCCTACGACCGCCACAACAGCCACCAGTGTGAAGATGATGAATAACGAGAGAATCGTACCCCTTGACTTCATAAACACCTCCTTTCGTTTGTCAAAATATTATACCACGTAATGTCAATCGTTTATGCGTTTTTTTTTAAATATTTGCGGCATAGCTCACGAAAGGTTAAAGGAAATTGGGGGGAACCATACCAAAAGCCGGCCCTGTGCAGTACACTCAGGGCCGGCTTTTGATTGACCGGTTAGTATATGTTGATTATTAGAGCTGTGGCGTATTCCCGAGCCTGTCGAAGGTGTATGATTTTCCGGTCTTTATACCTGCAAGGCGTTTGGCGATATTCTTGGTGTTCTCCATGTTATAAGAGCCCATGATAGCAATCTGTTCCATCCTCGGTGAGCCTCCGCCGTGTACGCCTGCATATTGCATTACACCGGCATTCTCAGAACACGATAGCCCCTGAACCCAGGCAAAGGCGCGCAAAACATCTTTAACATCGACGTTAGGGTTGCGTGCCATGTATTTCTCTATGAAAGGCTTGGTCTCTTCATTCACCCAGTCTCCGGATCGTGGTAGCGTCGCCGGCATGCCCCCTGCTATATCGGCCAGGATATCGTATTCATGGTAAATATTAACGCCGGCATGCCTGCGGCTTACGTTGCAGTACATGATGTCGGGGACATAGGTGCCGGATGGTGATTTGGAGGCGTTGATAGCAGCGGCAATGCCGGTGCCGTAAACCAGCTCCGATGTGCAGATCAGCTCGGCAAGCTTCTCACTCACGTGGCCTTCCTTCTCGATACCGTTGACCTCCGCCATCAGCGCGGTGGCGCCGGTGAGTACGTCGGTCATTGCGGGCTTACATCCGGTGTAGCTGTGCCTGTGATATAGGGCGAAAGTCAAGGCCAGCCTGCCTCCCATATCGGTCTCGCCGCAAAGGAAAACATTTTCCCACGGGATAAAGACATCATCGAAGACGGTGAGGGAATCGGCGCCTCCCCAGGGACCGGGCGCTCCCCAGCCTTCAGGAGTATCTACCATGGGAGCGCTGACAATCTGCTTGACACCTTCTGCATCCGCAGGAATGGTAAAAGCTACCGCCCAGTCGCCCTCTTCCTTGGTTAACGCCCTGGTCGGTATTACGTTGATTTGCTCAACCACAGGCGCGTAGGAATTATGAACTTTGGCGCCCCTGACCACTATGCCGTCGCTCTTTTTCTCGATAATGCGTACATACAGATCGAGGTCTTTCTGCTCGTGCGGCCTCCACGGCCTGTTTCCCTTGACGTCCGTTTGCGCACAGCATGAGGTGCGGTCGTTGCTCTGGAAATCCCTCAGCCATTTCTCGAATCTTTTATGGTACTCCGTCCCGTACTTCTGGTCAGTCTGGTACGTAATTACAGAAAGGGCATTGGTGGAATCTATGCCCATACACCTTGCAATACACCCTCCCACCTGCTGTGAAGTAAGCCTTGTCATTTTCTGTTTGGCCAGCAGGTCCTGAATGCTCCTGTGTATGTGGTTGAAGCGGTTTATCTTTTCCCCTGTAAGGTGTGAAGTAGCCGTAAGCACATCCTGATAGTCCTTGAACTCAGGATCGGATATCATATCGTAGGTCTTGGCTAAAACATTCGTGGCGCCTTCGAGGCGTTTGAACTCGCGGTCTACCAGTTTGCCGTCGATGTAGATATTGCGCCTCATTTTGCTGATTCTTTTTCTATACTCGCTAGATGTAATCATTTATACTCCTTAATTTGCGGCTATTTATTAATAATTAATAAACCGATATTTTTTCGCCCTATGTGGAATGATAATTTGCATAAGCGGCAAGTTCGAAATTTAGATTGTCATTCCGCCGTCTACGATAAGGTTCTGCCCGGTGATGAAGCCGGATTTATCGGAGGCCAGGAATACGGCCGCCTGGGCCAGATCTTCAGGCTCTGCAATTCGCTTCAGCGGGGGCCTGTCCATAATCACTTTGTAGATGTCAGGATTGCCCCAGAGGGCCTGGCTGAATTGTGTCCTGGTCTGACCCGGAGATAGTGTGTTAACCCTGATGCCGTATACGGCCCATTGTTGCGCCATGACCTTGGTTGCCATATTGACGCCTGCTTTGCTGATGGAGTAAACCGGAAGTATATCCGGCGTAACTCCGGCGATCGAAGATACATTGATAATGACTCCGCCACCATGTTCTTTCATCACCCCGGCAACAGCCTGACTGAGGAAAAAAAGCCCCTTCAGGTTAAGATTCATGATAGAGTCCCAGGCGCGCTCGCCGATATCGATCGCCTGCTCCATAGTGGGATTGGTTGCCGCATTGTTTACCAGGATATCTATGCGGCCGAACTCTTCTTTAGCTTTGGAGACGAGATTGGTGATATCTTCTATGCGGCCTATGTGTGTTGCTACAGGCAGCGCCTTCACTTTCAGAGCTTTGATTTCATCCGCCACTTTTTCCAGATCGGGCGCCTTACGGCTGGCAAGGACAACATCGGCTCCGGCCTTAGCCATTTCCAGTGCTATGGCCCGCCCGATGCCGCGACTGGCGCCTGTAACCAGCGCAACCTTCCCCTTTAGAGATACGTCCATTTGCACACCTCCTTAATTTGATAATAGTGCGATATCTGAATACCTGTTGAAGCAGAAAACAAATGAATGTCTATAGTACAGGGTACAGGTCTGATATGCCTTCGGTTCTGTGTAGGTTGGATACCGGCACTACCAAACGCGCCAATTATATCAAGCGGATATCAGGCTGCACAAGATATGTCAAGGATAATGATGGTTTCCGGGTTATCAAGCAGCTTCAGGTGAGAGGGCTGGAGGCTTCAAGCCGTCATCTTCGAGTGCTTTATTGAGCGAGGCTATGGCGACTTCGACCTTGCTGTCGTCCGGCTTTCGCGTGGTCATCGCCTGCAGCCATAGCCCCGGAATCAACAGCAGATGCACGAGCTTATTCCGGCTGTAAGCAGCTTCGAAGCGGATGATTTCGTAGCTTACCGCTGCTATCACCGGTATAAGCAGTATGCGTGAAATAATGCTGATCCATAAGGCCGGGCGGCCCAGCAGGGCGAATACCACGATGGATATGACCAGTACAACGAGTAAGAAACTCGTTCCACAGCGGGTATGGGCAGTTGAATAGTTCCTGACGCTATCGGTTCGGAGGGGAGCGCCGGCTTCATAGGCATTTACAGACATATGCTCGGCGCCGTGATAAGCGAATATTTCTTTGATCTCCGCCATACGTCCGATAATAATCAGGTAAAGTATGAAAAAGACTATGCGTACCAATCCCTCAATGATGTTACTCAGGAAGGCGGAGGGGATCAGGCTGTCAAAAAATCGCACAGCAAGCAACGGAAGTACAAAAAACAGTACGACAGCCAGTAATACTCCAAGCACGACGCTTCCCCACATCATTCCCGGTGTTATTTTTTCCTTTTCATCTTCGGTCGTTATTTGTGCAGAGTACATTAATGCCCCCGTGCCAAGTACGAGGCTTTCAATGAGTACGATTATTCCCCTGATAAAAAACAGTTCGCGCCATTTTCCTTTAAAAAGCGTGGACAGCGGACGGCTGGAAATATGAATGGTCCCATCCGGTTTGCGCACGGCAATCGCCGTACTGGTACGGCCTCGTATCATCACACCGCCCATCACCGCCTGTCCGCCGTAGTAAAAAGGTTTTTCTTTTGCCATCAGTTCAAAAAAAAGGGGCGGCTTGTAATCCGCCCCGGAATGAAGCACATAAAGTATTTACTTTGATTTGTCCATCTTGTTATAGCGTCTTTTAAAACGCTCAACACGGCCTGCAGTGTCTACGATCCTTTGCTCACCCGTGAAGAAGGGGTGGCATTTGCTGCAAAGCTCAACCCTGAGGGTCTTTCTCGTCGATCCCGTGGTAAAGGTATTCCCACAGGAACACGTGACTGTAGCATCTGAAAAATATTGAGGATGAATTTTTTCTTTCATTGTCATTATTCCGGATATACGCTGGCTTTTTTTCTGTTCTTGGTTGCCTGTTCGAATTTTACCTGGCCGTCGATCAACGCAAAGATTGTATAGTCTCTGCCGACACCCACATTGTTGCCCGGGTGAATTTTAGTGCCCCTTTGCCGGACGATAATGGTACCTGCCTGTACCTTTTCGCCGCCGAAGCGCTTTACACCCAATCTCTTGGATTTACTATCCCGGCCGCAGCGTGTGCTGCCGCCGCCTTTTTTATGAGCCATTAGCTTTCACCTCCGGTCGCAGCCTTTGCTTTAGGCGTCCTTCTGCTTACCTTGCTGCCCGGTCTCACTATGTCCTTGATAAGTAACCTGGTATAAGGCTGCCTGTGTCCTGTCTTTCTACGGGAGCGCACCTTATTCTTGTAACGAAAGACGATGATCTTCCTGGCCTTGCCTTCTTCGAGACAACTGGCGGTTACCTTGGCTCCCTTTATATCAGGACTTCCGATGACAACTTCGTCACCGTCGGCTATCATGAGTACCTGGGATAATTCAACTTCCTTGCCTTTTTCAGCGTGAAGCAGGTCAACGTTAACGACCTGTCCGGGTCTGACCCTGTACTGCTTTCCGCCTGATACTACGATTGCATAAGAGTCGCTCATTTTTACAGTCCTATCTTAAGAATAACCCTATAAATATATCAATCCGCATACTTGTGTGTCAAATTCCACAGCGGATTAAATGCTCTTGAAAAGTTGCGTTCGCGGATAAAAATCCGAACGTTGATGAGAGGCAATCAGCGGGAAAGACTACTGCTGCTCTTCACACCCGTCCTTGCAGGCTACATCGGTGTGTTTCATATATACCAGGTCACTGGTTACCGCATCACGTGCCAGATAACCCTCGTCAAACTGGCTGATAACAACAAACCATCTACCGGCTTCATTCTGGATTTTTGTCGGGCTTATCGAGAATTCCATGTAGTAAAAACGCCTTGATTACTATTGACTGAGCGTTAATTTTATCACTTTTTTAGAAAACTGCAACTTTAAAGTTTTAACGCAATTTCAGCAGCTTTTTCCACTGCTGCCAGTATTTTCCCCGGTTTGGCAGCGTCGCCGATCACATATACTTCGGATACTATACCTCTGGCCTGTTCTTCGAGGTTATTGACGGATGTCGCTCCGGTGGCCAGGACTATAATATCGAAAGGCCCCAGCTTCTCTTCGCCTACGGGTGTGCTTATAGCTACGGCCTCGTCTGATATTGACTGTACCGTAGTCTGGGTGAGGATTGTGACATTTTTCCCCTTGAGTCGTTTTCTGAGGAAGAAACGGGCAGCCGGACCGATATCTCTCGCGGTGCTCTTAAGCATTTCCACGATAGTAACGTTTTTCCCCTTGCCTGCCAGGTAATCCGCAGTTTCACAGCCGACCAGACCGCCACCGATTACCAGGACATTGTCACCCGCTTCGTCCGTGGTGAGCGCTTTCCGGGCTGACATAACTATTTTGTTATTCGCACCGGCGATATTGGGTATTGCCGGCTCCGATCCCGTAGCTATGATTAGCACATCAGGCTTAATCTCCCTTATCTTATCAGCGGTCAATCCCTGCCCCATATGGATTTCGACACCCAGTTGCCTGATGGCTTTTATCCTGGATTGCGCCACCTCGCAGTAGATTTCCTTGCCGGGTGGTATGGCAACCAGCTTGGTCTGGCCTCCCAGGTACCCATCCTGCTCGAACAGGATCACCCTGTGGCCGCGTAATGCTGCTGTACGCGCAGCTTCCAGTCCGCCCGGACCTCCCCCGGCAATCAGGACTGTCCTCGGTTTGGCTGCCTTCGGCCTGGCATAATCCTCTTCCCTCCCCAGTGCGAGATTCTGAACACAGGTAATCGAAGGCCTGAGCCACGTGGCAAGACCTTCGATGCAACCCTCGTTACAGGAAAGACATTTTACAATGTCATCCACACGGCCTTGCTTCACCTTGTTGGGCCATTCAGGATCGGTTAGTGACTGCCTGCCGATATGGACCAGGTCCGCTTTGCCTGACTGGAGGATATCTACCGCAATTGAGGGATGGTTGATGCGTCCGGCCACCAGGATTGGAACGTTGAATGCCTGTTTGAATTGGGCCGACGTCTCGGCGTTAAATCCCTGCTTCATATCCGGAGGCGCGCTGGTATACTGGCTTGATTCGGGCACACCGATGGATACATCCACCGCAGTGATACCGGCATCTATTAAAAGCTTCATCATCTTAATGCTTTCGGGCACGGATCGCCCCAGAGGCACCACCTCATCGGCGCTGATGCGGAACAGGATGGGGAAATCGGGACCTACCAGCTCGCGTGCCCGCTTCACTATTTCCAGCGGGAAGCGCATGAAGCCTTCGAAGCCACCGCCATATTCGTCGGTACGCTTATTGGCATAGGCGGACATAAATTCGGAGATCAGGTACCCATGAGCGCCGTGGAACTCCAGCGCATCGCAGCCGGCTTCTTTGACCCTGCGCGCGCCCTGTGCGAATTTTTCTACCAAGTCTTTTATTTCGCCGATGCTGAGCTCCTGCGGCATCTGGCGCATGACCGGATCTGGAACGGCAGATGGCGCTACCGGCTGCTTGCCGCCGAGGAAATGCGGGAAGTTGGTGCGGCCGGGGTGATAAAGCTGGACGGCTAATTTGGTTCCGTATTTGTGCACGGTCTCGGCCAGCTTTTTAAAGCCCGGGATCAGGTTATCATCGTATAAACAAAGCTGGTGCCCGCTTCCAATGCCGCGCTCGCCATCTATTGCGGTTACCTCTACAATGATGAGGCCAAAGCCGCCTTTGGCGCGCTGCTCGTGATATTTAATGAGGCGTTCAGATACACCGCCGCCCTCCGCAGCGAAGCCCGTCCCCATGGGCGGCACCGAAAGGCGGTTCTTTACCTCCATCGTCCCGATCTTAAGCGGTTGAAACAGCACGGAATAATCGTCAGTCATAGCATCTCCTTATTGTGAAAAGAAAATTGTGGGAATTGTTTGCATGCAATAATTCTGTGTGCACTCTAACAAGAATGCAGGTTGTTGTCAAACGCGCCGGCAGGCGGGCAATTTAGTTACATGATCAAATCGGGAGCAGGTTTAAGAATCCCCCGACAACCACAGCGCTTAAAATCATGATGCCAACCGATTTCACCAGGTTAAGCGGACCCAATTCGCGCAGGATGATGGTGAACGTAGCTATACAGGGAAAAAACATCACCAGGAACACGCTGGACACGACAAGCTGTTTGGCACTCAGGCCAAGAGGAGCGAGCAATGCCATGGCGGCATCCATGCGGAAGAACGCAACAAAAATCGCTGTTACAGCTTCACCCGGCAGGCCAAGCAAACCGCTTACAACAGGGGCTGCAAAATTGGATACTGCCTGTATAACACCGAGCATATTGAGAATATTGATGACGGGTATGGCTATTATCATAATGGGAACGGCCTCTATGATGAAACCGCGGGTCCGCAGCCACAGTTTTTGCAGAGTGAGCCGCCATGGCAGGGTGCGGTAAGGCGGTATCTCGATTAAAAGCTCGGGTGTAAAACCTTTGATACTGAAATTGAGGATCAACCCAATGATGATCCATACTGTAAACAGCGTTGCATAGACTATACCCACATACTGTATTCCATGTTGCCCGACCAGTCCCAGTATAAGCGCCTGCAGTGATGCGCATGGTACGGCAATGGAGATTAAGGTAACGGCTATAAAACGTTCCTTTTTGCTTTCCAGCACGCGCGTAGCCATTATAGCCGGGACATTGCAGCCGAATCCGACGATCGTGGGTATAATGGCATAGCCGTGCATACCGAAACGGTGCATGATCGTATCCAGCATGACCGCCAGCCTTGGCAGGTAGCCAGTATCCTCAAGCAGGCTGAGCGCGAAATAAAATGTGATGATGTAGGGCAGTACCAGCGCGAAGGGTACATAGAGTGCCGTAGTCAGCAGCCCCCAGGATTCCAGAAAATCTATCCTGCCGTCAATAAGCCTGCCGATCAGGATATCGTGTAAAAATCCCTCGGAACCGATCAGCAAGCTGACCCGGGAAACGACAGGCAGCCACAAAAATTGAAAAATGGGATTAAGAATATAGTGGTAGATTGCGTCACCGGCATAGCGGACAAAAAGGAACGTGCTCAAAGCTACTATGGCTGCAATGATTGTTCCCGAGGCTGGCTTTACAGAGGCATCGGCCAGACGCTCTCCAATTGTATGATGCCGGTGGGTGACGTTTTGCACCTCTTTAATGATCTCGCCGATCTTGGCCCACCGTTCTTCCCGTGATTGAACTCTGAAATCGGGGATAACTGCCCCGGGGATGCTTTCTACGAGGTCTTTGATACCTTCGCCCGACGTGGCTACAGTGGGAATGACAGGTACTCCCAGGTTTTCACTTAACCTGGCCACATCGATATGGATTCCCAGGTGACGCGCGTCGTCCCAGACATTCAGGGCTATGATCAAAGGGGCTTTCTTTTGCAGCAGCTCGAGCGTGAGATAAAGGTCACGCTCAAGGTGAGTGGCGTTGATGACATTGATAATAACATCCCCTTCCTCAATCATACGAGTGGCTACGTCACTCGCCTTGGTGCCGCTCTCCAGGGAATAAACTCCGGGAACATCGACCACCTCAGCCTTCTCTGCACCCACTTTCATGAGACCGGACGTATACCCTATAGAGGTACCCGGGTACTGTGAAGATGTAACGTTTGAACCTGTGAGACGGGAAAATAGAACACTTTTACCGGCGCCGGGATTACCGGCAAGAACAACTTTCATCAGCAACCACGTCCGGTTCGACAAATATTTTATCTGCGATGCCGCGTCCCAATGCCACCTGTGTATTATCGATGCATATGGTTACGGGGCCCCTGAAAAACATCGAGCAGAACTTACTGATTCGTTTGCCCGGGTGGATACCCATTGCAGCAAGCCGTTCCGTAACAGCAAATCCACCCGCTATCTCTACAACAGTCCCCCCCTGGCCATCCTTCATCCTGGTGAGCGCTATTTTATTTACTCCGGTGCTCATTTCCTGCACCTTTTGCAAAACCCCGTCATATTAACTTCAGCTGCAACGATTTTAAAATCCCTCGCTTCCATGACGTCTTTTTTTATTTTGCTGTAAAGAGGATAGGCGAACTCGATGACCTTTCCACAACTGCTGCAGACCAGATGATAGTGCTCACCTTCCTGTTTGGTCTCATAATGATGATGGTCCTGGCCGAAATGCAGTTCATCGATAATTCCCAGTTGTTTGAATTTTTGCAGGGTGCGATATACGGTGGCAAGGCTGATTCGCGAGCCTGTTTGACGGGCGCGCCTGTATATTTCGTCCGCATCCAGGTGCCTCCCGCCGTCGCTGATGATTTTATAAATCAGCAACCTCTGCCCGGTAACCCTCGATCCCGGCTTCATTAACTTGGTCAGCTGAGTCTTCTTAACCATGGTAAATTACTATTGATAATGCGAATCACTTGCAATAATAATAGCAGAATATCGAGCATACATCAAATTTTACTTTGTAGAATCAGAATTAGAGTGGGTGTAAGCGCGGTGCTGTTTTTTTATCGACCGGAATCATTCCGTGCGGGCGCAAATCGACTCCAGTATGGAGAGCGCTTTTTTAGCTGCCCTGCCACGGTGGCTGATCTCATTTTTCAGCGCAGGCGGCATCTCCGCTATGGTTTTTTTATATTCGGGAACATAGAATATGGGATCATAGCCGAATCCGTTTTCCCCCTTGGGCTCTAAAGCAATCAAACCCCTGCATTCCCCTTCAGTCACATGGATTTTTCCATCCGGTTCGGCTATGGCTGTTACGCACCTGAACCTGGCCTGCCTTTTGCCCTCGGGGGTATCTGCGAGCTTATTTAGGAGGAAAGTCACCCGGTCTTCATCAGTGGCATTCTCTCCCGCGTAACGGGACGACCCCACTCCAGGCTCGCCTCCCAC
>JAQUQM010000014.1 GCA_028716085.1 Dehalococcoidia bacterium
TATTTGGCTTTTTATAACGGCAGACGCACACATTCAAAATTGGGCTACCAATCGCCATTGGAATTTGAGCGAGAATTTTATAGGAAAGTGTCTTAAGAAAGTGTCCGGTTTTTGTTGACCATTACAGTGCTCTCGGTAGTCGTAGCTGGCATATTGGCTGCCCCGATCCGAGTGGTGGAGCAACCCCGGTTCTGGTTTCCTACGCCAAAAGGCCATTTGCAGGGCACTGACACACAACGATGTTCGCATATGATCAGCAATCGACCAACCCACCACTTGCCGCGAAAATAAATCAATGACAACCGCCAAATACAGCCAGCCTTCCAAAGTCCAGACGTAGGTGATATCTGTTGTCCAGACTTGATTTGGGGCAACCACATCAAACTGCCGGGCAAGGCTATTGGGTGATATAGTCTCGCTATGGTTGCTGTCAGTCGTCACTTTAAAACGCTTGGGATAGCGTGCTTTCAGTCCCAGCCTGGCCATTAAATGGCGCACCTGGTAATGCCCTGATTTCAGACCCGCTTTGCCCAACGCATCGGATAGCCGCCGATAGCCATAGGTGTGCTTATGGTCATCGAAAAGCTGGAGGGCCTTGGCCTCCAGTGCTGCTTGTTGTTGGGTTTTATCAGTATCCGCGGGTGTTTTAAGCCACGCATAAAAGGCACTGGTACTGACTTCCATCACTTTACATAACACAGTAATCGGAAATGTCTTCTGTTGCTCTCGAATAAAACCGTACTTTACTCGACTTCTTTCGCAAAGAAGACTGCTGCCTTTTTTAATATTTCGCGCTCCATGCGTAACTGTTCGTTTTCCCGGCGCAACCGAGTCAATTCAGCTTGATCCGTCAGGTTTAAGACCGTTTTTTTCGCGGCTGTTGATTGTGCAGGGCTTTTTTCTGCCCGAGCCCAACGCCCCATCACACTTAAGGAAACACCCAAGCTATCTGCTGCTTGTCGATGGGTATAGCCTTTTTCATTGACTAACTTGGCGGCATCTTGTTTAAACTCTAGGGTATATTCCGGCCTTTTTTGTTTACTTTTTGTACTCATTTTTCACCTCTTATGACATTATAAATCTGTCTTAAGAAGTGTCCTGTTTAATTAAACCATTACATCGTAAAGTGCGATCTTCCGTTTGGAAACGTCAGACTCCATGGCTCGATCTTTGAGTTCTTCTCTTGTTAGCGGGACTTTCCAGTTGTTACGTTCCAGCTGCTTCCTATGATCGATTAACTTCGAAAGCTCCTGTTTCCAGGGATGTTGCTCTATCGAGGCAGACTCAATTTGAAGAAATTCGAGCTCAAAGTGTGGATTACCATTTTCTTCGTTTTTCTTGTCCTTTACATATCGACCACTGATTCCGATATCACATCGGCGCAGGGACGAATGAATGGTCGACAAATCGATTCCGCCAGGAAACTTTACAACCAGGTATGTTCCATGTCTTTTTTGAAAATCATAACCATCCAACCTATTCGCAAAAAAGGCTCTGGGGTGGTTACGACAGGGTTCGAGTTGAACTGAATAAGTCCCGTATTCCGCCGATGGTTGACTTCCAGCAACAGGTGAGCCACCTATAACCAAAGCGGACAAACTTTGGGCCAATGCCGCCAAATCTCTTTCTAACTTCGAGATTTCATTATCATAAACTCTAGAATCAACCTGTTTGACGTTGGACTGCTGAAGCACTTCAACAGATTCTTTTTCCTGCGTAATCCTCTGTGTATACGATCGACTCTGGGCATCTGCCACTCTGGATAAACTTTTTAGGACATAAAAAACTCGTTTGACGCAATAGTGAATAAATTGGTTTTCTGCTGTGTCATAGCTTTCTAGATAAGTTCGACTAGTCAGTGACTTAGCGTTGGGCTGTGTTGCATACTCACGAAAGCTACGTGGCACAGGCCTGACCTTACGGAGTGGCAACTTACCCTGAGACTCAATCAGAACCATACCAGGCTTTTGGACAATTTTTTCCACACTTTGTATAAAGTCATGGAATAGCCCCAGAGTTTCGTCGTTGAAGCAGTCCGGCATTTCTTTATTTACACTCCCCTTTGCGGCGCTGCTATTATTGAGAATCAGCATCCACAGGTTATTTTTAAAATCGGAGAGATAGTATTCCAGATCCTGAACGCTAAAATTGAACGTATTATTTTCTATTGTCAGCTTTTGCCCCTGAATAATCAGGCCAGCCCGCCCGGCAGTGCGGTACAGCTCACTCAGGTGACGTTTTCCCTGCTCGTCCCATTCACTGCTTTGTATCCACCAAACTTCTTCGGAACCAGGAACTTTAAGTGCCATCAAGTCCTGTCGCCCTCCGTCAGCCAACTCAAAATATGGAGTATGCTTCAGCCTATTGTATTTAATGCAGACCCCTATATAGTGGTGCGCACTGGGAAATGTGGTCGTCTCGACCTGCCAGCCCGAAGGAATTTGCTCTATTTCTAAAGCATCACGACTGCATTCCAGTTTTATTACAGTTTCAGGATCACTCCAAACGACATTCAAATATCTGACTTCAATAGGCAACATCAGCGTGACCAATAATTGACCACCCAGTCGTTAGCTTCGGCATTACGAATCACACGGTCAAGTTCGTCAATACAGAAATCAATTGCGCCATCATTATCCAGGCCGTTTAGCCGTTGAGCGAGATAGTCTCTCATGCCAATCAGTAGGTGCTTTCGGGCAATATTTTCATTAACTGTTTTCTCTCCATCAAACATCAGTTTTGGCAACAGCTTATGCAAGACAATGTTATTCAGAACCAGGCCTTCATCTGCGCCAAATTGCTGAAGCGCAGTACTGTATAGACGCGCCTGTCGCACTGTGCGCAGACCAAATTCTATTCCGAGCGGTTCTAGATATTCGCGCACAAGATGCAATAAGGTCTCTACGAGCGGTGCATTACGTTCAAATTCAGGGTAATGAGTTCTTTTACCGAGGTCCGCCGCGGTTAATTTTATCGGCAGTTTCAGGTCGAGGTCGAACATCTCCACTTCATCTTCAATTTTTTCCCAATCCATCAGCAAAGGGCTGCCAAAACGCATAATATGCGCTCGATCAAGAATCTTTGGCGAAAGATAGTGGGTCGTTTCATCCACATTAATCGCACCAATAATCCTGACATTAGGAGGAAAGCGGATAGAAGAAGGTGTGTTCAGATAGCTGCTCATCATTTTTCTTAAATGAGCATGATATTTCAGTAGAGAATCACCTTCACGAAAGCCGCACATCTCGTGTAATTTGGTATTCAGCTCCTCATCACGCAGAAGATCCAAAAAACTGGCCACGTCCAGCTTATCAAGCTTTGTTTTAGCCTCGTCAATCAATGCGAGGAAATTTCGCGTTTCACTGACCAAATGCTTGGCTTCAGTATCAGAATAGAGATGAATTTCTGGGTCACCCCCACGCTCTTCCATCAGGCTAAGGAAGTCCGCAAAATAATATTCCACACGCGCCAAATTCATTTCATCCAGACAAATAAAGTAGGGAACATCCGGATTTCGGGCCGCCTCAAACAAAGCATCAAGAAAACGTGTCGACAGGTATTTCTGTTCTATCGGGTTATAATAACCTAGCAAATCTTCGGCACTGGTCCAGTTAGGCTTTACCGGTATAATGATCGCTTTTCCGCCAAGGGCCTCTGCAAACGATTTGACTAAATTGGTTTTCCCTGAACCCGAGTCCCCTGCCAGAATAATCAGATCATGGGTTGTAAGAAGTGCAAAGAAATCCTCCAGCACTTTCCGCCGATATAGCACTCCCTCCTGCTGTAAATAGGCTTGCACATAACCGACTGCCTGTACTACATCAGATGAAAAAATTTCGGAAAAGTCATGCCCTTGTCGCACAGACTCTGTAGCAACGCGACCAAGCAAGCCATCTACCTCCTGCTGACTGATAAGGTCTAGGTCCTGAAGCATTTTTGCTTTTTTTTCTATAAATTGATTTAGGGTATCCAACTGATGCTCCATAGTTTTCTTGCGCTGTTTAAATTCTGCCTCTGCTTGTTGGTGTAAATCACGTGTCTCGTCAAGCTTTCCAGTGATTTTCTGCAAAGACGATGTCTGTTGCATAACTTCATCATCAAGGGTCTTTTCTTCCCCCCGAAGCTTCAGCACTCGACCTTCTACCAATTCAAATTCCTGCTGCTGCCGTTCTCGTAACGCATCCACCTCTTCTGCAATGAGCGCACGGTGTTGGTTCTGATAAAAATCAATGACCTATTTTTCGACACGCCCTTCACCTTCAATAAAAATTTCAGGATCGGCAACTTCTTCAGGTATTGCTTGCAACAACTGTAAGCCACCGTTGGCAATCTTTAAGGCAAAGGGATTTTTGTGCTTGGAACGTTCTTTTTCGGGTGAAAGCTCAACTCGTGCTTTTACCCATTCTCCATCCACGGATTCATTACCTAACAAAGCTTTGTTAACGGTACCAACGTATACCCTATGCTGTACGTCCGATTCTTTGAGTGGATAAAGCAAAAGTGAACGGTCATTGGTGCTATGCAGCTGTTCGATAATAAAAAAAGAGCCCTCCCTGCCCCTTGAAATCTCTTTCATGCGGCCAATAATGTCAAATGGCTGAGTGTTACTGTAGCCCCAATGCGTTTTTAACAACCGAACTAGTTCGGACTCAGAGTAATCAGCCAACTCTTGGAATAGATATCTTTCCTCAAAATCTTTCTGCATCATGCCATCCATCTTAGTACAAGCTTTTCGAGAAGCTTTAAATAAAACCAAACAAAGCTCATATCAATGCAATTTTTAACTTAAAGAGGAATTCTAAAAAGTTGCTGGAAAAAATTAAACAACTATTCGACACTATTGTTATCATTGGCCTTCATTTTCTGGTTAGCTATGTTTATCGCGTCGCTTTACGACTTGATAATTCATCCGCTTATTTTTTGAATACCATCTTGTACTAAGAAAATATGCGGCCGATAAAAACTAAATTGCTGTCATTCGATTGGATGGGGTGATAGTCAGTTTAGGGTCGGTTAGAGCCAGTCGGCATTCATGTTATTTGCCTAACCATTCTGCATTTAGGATAATCGGAACATCCCAAAAATTGCTTTCCTTGATTAGCACTACTCCGTGTAGTTCTTAAGATCATTGGCTTGCCGCACTTCGGGCATGAACTATCATTTTGCCGCTGTTTTTCCGCGACAATTGCCTTGACGTGCTTAACATGGTCGATGTGGGTTCTGATCGATGGCTTTAATCGACCCGATTGAATTCTTGTGCCAATATCCAGAACCTCACCATCGCTCAAGATGGGTTGCATTTTACTTTTAATAAACCGGATATAGCCGCCAGCATAAACAACATTATCCGGCATGGCGGTTTTGAAGGTGCTGTCGCCGACAAAGATGACAACCGAAAATACTTTGTCAGGGGCAAGTTCTAAAGCTGCCTGTAACGTCTGGGTATGTTTGTAATTTTGATGCAGCGGATTCTGGAATATGTTCGTATGCCGGTAAATCTTCTGAGTCCAGGTCTTTTGCTGGGGGCTGCCGAATATCCAGCCTTTTATGTTCTTAGTCTCGATCACGAAAACGCCATACCAGGAAACGATAACATGATCAATCTGGGTGGTGCCATCTTCTGTTGGCAGAGTCACATTCTTGAACAGCATGTAGATGTGCTTATCCAGAAAGAACTTTGCTGCCAGATTAACTTGGAGTTCGCCAACAATACCTTTAATGAAAGGCGTTTTCAAAAAAGCAAGCAAAAATAGCAGGGGGAACACCCACCAATAAGCGTTTAACAATGGGCTCAAAGCTTGTATCAGGAGTTGGTTTACGTCCATTGTGTACCTCTGGTTAGTTTTACCCACAATGCCTGAATAATCACTCCCGAAGCATCATCCGGATGCCCAACACCGCACGAAGCCAGCAACTTACTTCCAGGCACATGCAATCTAAATACATTACGGATGGACATGCCCAGGCTAAAGTGCAGATCAATCAACTCATTTTCCCGCATAACTGTCAGGGCTATTTTCTGTTCGCCGTCCAGGATCATCATCAGCCGATCGACAGCCTCGGCAATGGTGTCCGGAGGCCGGATATTGTGCTGAAAAAAGGTTGGCCAGTTATTGGTCAATTTAACTCAACTCCAGACGTGGTTATGGGTGGAAAGGACAGAGTACGAGGCTCATCCACAGATTTTGTGGATAACTGTTTCATTAGAAGTTAATTTGCCATTATTGATAACCCTTCTGAAGAAGGGGATCAATCAAAGGTGTTTCTTCCACCTCAATCCAGTTTTCACCATAAATATAGGGTATGTATCAAGAATTCTGGGTAATCACGCCATCAACCAAGCCGACTGCACCAGGAACACTTTCAATCGCATTGTCCATTGCTTCCTTGGCGTTCGGTATGCCAGTAGGGATAAAAATAATGATACGCTTTCTATCCTCACCCTTGATGCGAGTTGAAAAGCGCTTGAAATCAGCATCACGCGAAAGATTAATGTTCTTTGAAGATATAACGGTAAAGTCCACCAGTCTTTGTGAGCAGCCGGCCAAAATGAGGGCCACGCAAGAAACGAGGATTGTTTTAGAGGGCCGCATAGAGCTTCCGTTTGAAGAGGTTAATGCTGATGATGCCACACTGATAATTTATAGGGTGCGGCATTCCCGATTTCCAGTATAGCCGATACCCAGAATCCTGAGCATCACATGCTAACTATACTAAAACCAACGCTTTAGTCTGTTTAGTATCATTTCCTATCCTATCCTTGGGTATTCTTCTTTTCTTAACAGGCGGTTTTTCGCACCCCGCCTAATAAGTCAAGAAATTATGACGATATCCCAGACCATGTGTTCGTCCGCAGCCGCACGTTCTCGATGCCCGTGCGCAGGCGCTACGAGCTGCTGTTCGAGCTGATGCAGAAGTCCGGGTTACGGATCAGTGAAGCCCTGGGGCTGAAAGTACAGCCTATCCGGACCGTGGGGGCCAATGGAGCTTGGCTCATGGCTTATCGCTAAAAATTTTAGCCGCTAAAATTTAACGGGAACGTCCGCGCGCTTGTTGGCTTGAGGATGGCGACACCACGGCCTTGTTATTGTCGTACTTGAGGCTGGAATTACTACCCACTTCGGGTGCTTTATCAAAAGCAGTCCGCTCATGTTTAACAAAGCTTTTCCCCACCTGCTGATACACATTATTCCGGTCAGCGTACAAAATCACGCCCTCATAGGTTTTGGCTTTGTCTGCCGGGGTGGACAAGTAGATGTTATAGATGCCTGGCTTGATGGTCCCCGCTTTTTCCACCTTGTCCGTAGTCCATTGACCCCCTTGTTCGCTTTGAACAAGGCGTTGGCTATTCATCACCAGCAGGCGCTGTTTTAATTCACTCATCTTCTGAATTTATGCCTCCAGCACAGCGACAAGTTGAACATGGGCAAGATTGGCTACGAACTCATGGCCATCATCGTCGTACTTCAACCAGGCGAAGCCTTCCTCTGGTGGACGGCGGTTCAGGATCAGGCGAGCGGGGCGACCGTCATGCTGTACCTGGACGATAACTTTTTTCAACTTATCCGGGTCTTTTGCCTTCTCCTTCTCTTTGTCGACCTCTTCGCCTTCGCTCCCTTGAACGCCTGGACTTTCTGTAAAAACATCAACGGTATCGGGGTCGATGGCCGCTTCTTCGTCGCTAGTTTCATGCCTGCTCTTATCGTACAGGAACTCGCGCAACAGCTTGACCGATCCCCGAGTGATGTCTTGACTGTCATCGTCCAGCCAATCGCTGACGGCCTGCGGTGTTTTTTTGTACGCCGTCACTAACTCATTGACAACCGTCACATCCTTGACGCGGCCACCGTTGAACGCCTCGGAAATCGGATCTGGCAAATCAAGCAGGGTGATGTGCTGGGTCACAAAAGCCGGTGACTTGCTGATAGCCTTGGCGATGTCGACCTTTTTGACGCCCTTTGCCATTTCCCGGCCAATGAAGTCCGCAATTTCACGCGCGGTCAATTCGTTGCGTTGCAGGTTTTCAACCACCTGGTCAGCCTCGTTGTAATCGTTATCGATGAAACCGGGAATAACGTCCTGGCCGGCCCGTTTTGAAGCGCGAAACCGGCGGGCGCCGTGGTTGATAATGAAGCGCCCCGGCACAGTGGGATTATCGCGTACGGAAATTGGCGTTTTGACGCCGCGCAGTTTGATTGATGCCGACAACTCGTTCAGACTCTCATCAGTAAAACCAGGATTATTGGCTGTTCTGGGCTGCTTTGGGTCTTCATCGATCAGATTAATGTCCAGCTTAAGGGGTCCACCTCCCTTGGCAACAGTCACAGGCGTATCAAGGAGGGCTGAAAGGTCGCCCATGTCCTCCAGTCCAAGCCCGGATAGCATAGCCGTCGTAGTCTTCCCCGTCGCTTTTTTGGTCGTGGCAGTCATGGTGTAATCTCCATCTTTTCATAAATATAGGCAGCCAACGCTCTCATTTCCAGCGTGGCCTTGCGAGCGGCGGTTTTTTTGATCTTCCAGACCGGCACCCGGGAGGACAGCGCATCGGCAATACTGCTTCTAAGTCCGATACCACCAGGAATCATCAGTTGTGGGTAGGCAGCCTGGAGTTCCTCCTGATGGCGCCTATGTCGGGGATTTCTGGCGTCCACTTTACTCGGCACCATGCCCAGAAATTTGAGCTTGGTGTTCAGTTTGCGCACATTCGCAATGGTTGTGAGCATCTTTTTGATGCCCTGGATGCTGTACGCCTCAAGCTCGATGGGTGAGATAACGCTGTCTGCCGCATAAAGGGCTGACGCCAGGCTAATGCCTAGGGCAGGGGCGGTGTCGATCAGAACCACATCAAAACCACTATCGGCCAGCGCGGTGATGTTGTCCTTGAAAGCCACGGCGGCATCGGTGAGATTGCGTTTCTCCATGTTGGCCAGTACAGCATCCGATCCAATCAGGCGCATCAATGGGCCCTCCGGCAGACCATGGAACCACTGGCGAAGATCGTCGCCGTTCTGGTCAAACAGCTGACTAGCCGTATACTCGCTATTGAAATCGTGCAAGGTGAACGAAGCGTTTCCCTGGGTGTCCAGATCAATTACGGCGACCCGCAATCCGCGCTCTAAAAAATCAAAAGCCAGGTGAACAATACTGGAAGTTTTGCCGACTCCGCCTTTTTGCTGTGCTACTACCAGTGTTTTCATGGGTTGGATTCCTGTTTCTTGGCCGCGATTTGCGCCCACTTCTCCACGATGTACACCTGGTATTCCGGCAACACAGCCGAAATCCTTCTATATCCCTGGGGTAAATTCTGTTCCCTGTGCGCAGCCCATACGCGATTGACGGCCTGTGAGATGGCTCCTGTTGATAAGCCCAGCGCCTTTACAAACACTATTTGTTTTATTCTCTTTACCAGTACGCCATGCGCTATGTCCAGTGTTTGTTTCCCTACCTTCAAACCCCTGGTACACGCTTGAAACTGGGCCTCCGATAACCGCTTTTTCATCGACTTTATCCATACTCTGCTGCGTGATAAGGCTAACTAGCAAATAGGCCTTGTCAGCAAAAATCAAAAGAATAGCTAAATAAAAATAAAAGACAAGAACTTTAGCAGCCAATCGCTTTCTCGATAAAAAAATTTATACCTTATTCAAAAATATGATCATTCCGACCGAAGACGGTAGCGCCCAAATCGATCATGTCATCGTCTCCAGATAGATACTGACCATGCAAGCGATTGCGAAGCTGCTGGCATCGTAACTGCCAATAGCACCCGTTTCACGGTTAGGGATTTCTGGCAGAGGTTATCGGGCTATTCTCACTTAATCCGCTTCCTGTCACCTCGATAGTATCAGCTAAACGGGTGCTGCCGGTGATATAAAGGTTTTCCATTGTTCCGCTCGCTGCCATCCGCTAGGGTTGGCGGTTATTTTCATAATTGGCTCATTTTAGCATAAAGAGTTACTGGCAACGTTGAGTTTTATGTCATTCAAGTCAGTGCGCTAATTTCCTGTTATATTGGAAGTTAGCTATATCAGGTACTCTTACTATAAAATTAGAAAATAATTGAATCAATCGAGGAATTAGTTCAACAAATAACTAAAGTCAAAAATTTTAGCGGCTAAAATAGTCAAGCACAACAAGGCCTAGTAATTACGTGTATAACCAAATTCTATTTACCAATATATTGCGCCTGCTCGATGAGCTGGGCCTAACCAAACATGACCTGGCTTTACGGGCGGATATTTCCGAGTCGTTCCTGAGCGATCTTACGCATGGCAGAGCCAATCCCTCACTGAAAGTGATGGCAGCCATTGCTGATGCTCTGGACACCTCTTTACCGCTTCTGCTGGAGTTAACTGATTTAGACAAGGAAACTCTGCAGGAACTGTCGGGAGGAAAAACGCCACGAAGCCTGCCGCCCGGCTTCGCACGGGTCTCCGCAGTGCTTACCGAGTATCAGGCATTTAGAGTGCGTCAATGGGATCAGATCAATAAAGACACGATAAGAAAACGGTTGGACGCTACCAATATCGGCAAACCTAAAAAAAGCAAACCCCTATCAAAAAAACCTCCCGGTATAACTCAATCTCAAGTTGATCAAGACAACAAAAAAAATGGAACAAGATCAGGAAAGAATTAATAACCAGAAAGAGTTCAGGAGAATGCTAGAGCAACTGGGCATCACCCAGGCACAAGCGGCGGACCTGATAACGAAAAAGACATTACGCAAAGTGAGTACCAGGACCGTCAAATCATGGCTATCAGCACGTACTGCAAAATCAGCCCGTACCTGCCCGGCCTGGGCCATCAAGGTATTAAAAGAAATAGATAATGAAAAACAAGCTTGACACGGGCACAATGTGCCCTTACCATAAAGACCGACTCAACTACCTTTCATAATATCCTACCAAAAACTCAAGAATTTTAGCGGCTAACATAGCCGCTTGCCTACTCGTATTCTTGGTCAAGTAAGACCCCTGTTAAAAAACAGTTAAATCTAATAAGTTGGATATAGTATGTTTTTAATTAAATTATTTCGATTATAATATTAATATATTCGTTTTATCCCTTTTATAAAAACAACAAGCGCAACCCGATAAATGCCTAATGAAAGAAGCCGACGATAGTTTTACTAGCGTGAAAGAACGAGCAAAGAAAAAGCTCGAACGCGATATGGGGCCGTTGCTTATGGCTGCGCTGAATAACCCCAAGACTGTCGAAATCATGCTTAATGCTGATGGCAAATTGTGGCAAGAAAGCCTGGGCGAGGGCATGAAATGCATCGGCACTTTGCGCACAGCACAAGCTGAGGCAATCATTAAAACCGTTGCTGGCTATCACGGTAAAGAAGTTACCAGAGTAAAGCCTATCATCGAGGGTGAGTTGCCACTTGATGGTTCGCGCTTCGCTGGCCAACTTCCCCCCATCGTTCCGGCACCCACCTTTGCCATCCGAAAGCGGGCCATCGCCATTTTTACGCTTGAGCAATATGTTGATGCCGGAATCATGACGCCAACACAATATGAAGCACTAAAATCGTTTGTCGCTAATCACCGAAACATCCTTGTTATTGGCGGCACTGGCTCTGGCAAAACCACGCTGGTAAATGCCATTATCAATGAAATGGTGGTGTGTGATCCGACCGAGCGGGTGTTTATCATTGAGGACACGGGTGAAATTCAGTGCGCCGCTGAAAACTTTGTCCAGTACCACACCTCTTTTGATGTGCCTATGACGGCATTACTCAAAACAACGTTACGCATGAGGCCAGATCGTATATTGGTTGGCGAAGTGCGCGGAGCAGAAGCGTTAGATTTGCTTGATGCCTGGAATACAGGGCATGAAGGAGGGGCTGCCACCCTCCATGCTAATAATGCTGCCGCTGGCTTAACTCGTTTGAAGTCACTTATTACCCGTAATGAGTCGGCTCCATTAGATATTGAACCGCTGATAGGCGAGGTGGTTCATGTTGTTGTTCATATCGCCAAAACTCAGGATGGTCGTCGCATACAAGAAATCCTTGAGATTTCCGGGTATGAAAACGGCCGCTACCTCACCAAAGCCCTATAGGATAAATTCCAATGCAAGTAAATCTGTCCCGTAAACCCATCACCCTTAACCACCCAACTCTGTTTTACATCGGTCTGGCATTGCTAGGGGCGTTCATTCTCTTGGCTCCACCTCACGCCTTCGCATCCACAGGCACGGGCGGTTCGCTGCCGTACGAATCGTGGTTAACCAGCCTACAGAATTCCGTCACCGGCCCGGTGGCATTCGCGTTATCAATCATCGGCATCGTGATCGCGGGCGGCGTATTGATATTCGGCGGAGACCTCAATGGTTTCTTCCGAACATTGATCTTCCTCGTTTTGGTCATGGCACTGCTTGTTGGCGCACAGAACATGATGAGTTCCTTCTTCGGCAAGGGCGCAGAGATCGCCTCTCTGAGTGAGTCCGTGATTTATCAAGCCAAGGTCATCACCGCCCTCACTGGACGAATTGCATAAACATGGCCATTCGATCCATACCTATTCGTAGGGCCGGCAATAGAGACAACCTATTCATGGGCGGGGACCGTGAATTGGTGATGTTCGCTGGCTTGGTAGCCTTTGCGTTGATATTCAATGCTCAGGAATTAAGGGCAACGGTCTTTGGAATTATGTTATGGCTCGCCGCACTTTTCGCCTGCCGACTCATGGCAAAGTCCGATCCCAAAATGCGCGATGTGTATCTGAGACATCGTAAGTACAAGGGGTACTACCCGCCTCGTAGTACTCCTTTCCGACTCAATCCTAAAAGCCAAGGGAGGCAATACCAATGATGATCCAAGTAATCACGACTATTATTGCGGGCCTCGGTATTTTGATGGTTCTCATTCTGTATGGCGGCATCCGTAACGTCAATGCCGCATTAAAGCTGAAAAAGTACCGTTCAAAAGCCGCTGGTTTGGCCGACCTCCTCAATTACGCCGCGTTGGTGGATGACGGCGTGATCGTCGGGAAGAATGGCTCGTTTATAGCCTCCTGGCTCTATCAAGGCGATGATAATGCAAGCAGCACCGACGAACAGCGGGAAATGGTGTCGTTCCGCATCAACCAGGCACTATCTGGTCTCGGCAATGGGTGGATGATGCATGTCGACGCGGTGCGAAGACCGGCTCCGAACTATACGGAAGCGGGTCTCTCCCATTTCCCCGATCCTGTCTCTGCCGCTATTGATGAAGAACGGCGGCGGCTTTTCGAGGGCTTGGGCACTATGTATGAAGGCTATTTCATGCTGACAATCACCTACTATCCGCCTTTACTGTCCCAAAGCAAGTTTGTTGAGCTGATGTTCGATGACGAAGCCAAGGCTCCCGACCACAAGGCCCGCACACGAGGCTTGATTAACTACTTCAATCGCGAATGCGCCAACATTGAATCACGCCTTTCGTCCGCCGTGAAACTCTCACGCCTGCGTGGGCAAAAGGTCATTAATGAGGATGGGACGACTGTTACCCATGATCACTTCCTGCGCTGGCTGCAATTTTGTGTCACCGGCCTGAACCATCCTGTAATTCTGCCTAGCAACCCGATGTATCTGGATGCCATTATCGGCGGACAGGAGTTGTGGGCCGGTACGGTGCCAAAAATTGGCCGCAAGTTCATCCAGGCGGTTGCGATTGAAGGCTTTCCTTTGGAGTCCACACCCGGCATTTTGACCGCATTGGGTGAACAATCTTGCGAATACCGTTGGTCATCGCGGTTCATTTTTATGGATACCCATGAAGCCGCCGCGCATCTGGATAAATATCGCAAGAAGTGGAAGCAAAAAATCAGGGGGTTTTTCGATCAGGTGTTCAATACCAACAGCGGCTCGATTGACCAGGATGCTATGTCAATGGTGGCAGACGCTGAGTCAGCGATTGCCGATGTCAATAGCGGCCTGGTCGCGCAGGGCTACTATACCAGCGTCGTAATCCTGATGGATGACAACCGAGACCGGTTGGATGTGTCTGCACGCCAAGTGGCGAAAGCCATCAATCGCATGGGCTTCGCTGCTCGTGTTGAGACTATTAACACGATGGAAGCCTACCTGGGCAGTCTTCCCGGGCACGGCGTCGAAAACGTGCGCCGGCCGCTTATCAATACCATGAACCTAGCCGATTTGCTGCCAACAAGCACAATATGGACGGGCATGAATAAAGCGCCTTGTCCCATGTACCCGCCATTAGCGCCGCCGCTCATGCAAGGTGTCACGCACGGCTCTACACCGTTTCGACTGAATCTTCATGTGCGCGATGTGGGGCATACGTTCATGTTCGGCCCAATTGGTGCAGGTAAGTCGACGCATTTGGCATTGATCGCGGCTCAGCTCCGCCGTTATCCAGGCATGACGATTTTCGCTTTCGATAAAGGCATGTCGATCTATCCATTGGCGAAAGCAATTGGAGGCAAGCATTTCAACGTTGCAGCTGACAACGACAAGCTCGCGTTTTGCCCGTTGCAGTTTTTGGACACCAGGAGCGATCGCGCCTGGGCAATGGAATGGATCGACACGATCCTGGCTCTAAACAACCTAGAAACCACCCCGGAGCAACGTAACATGATTGGCGAAGCAATCATGTCGCTACACAAAAGCACGGTAAAGAATGATGACGCCAAAGGAGCAAGGATCAATCCAGTCACACTTTCCGACTTTGTGACCACCGTGCAGGATGATAGTATCCGCGAAGCCATGAAGCAATACACAGTTGACGGCGCAATGGGCCACCTGCTCGATGCAGAAGCAGATGGCTTGTCGTTTTCTGATTTCACGGTGTTTGAAATCGAAGAGTTGATGAACCTGGGCGAAAAATACGCCCTCCCCACCCTGCTTTATTTGTTCCGTCGCATTGAGTGTGCCCTGAAAGGTCAGCCAGCCGCCATCATTTTAGATGAAGCCTGGTTGATGTTAGGGCATCCGGTTTTCCGGGCTAAGATCAGAGAATGGCTCAAAGTCTTGCGCAAAGCCAACTGTCTCGTTCTTATGGCGACGCAAAGTCTGTCTGACGCGGCCAATTCAGGCATCCTGGACGTAATCGTTGAATCGACGGCAACCAAGATATTCCTGCCCAACGTCTACGCCAGAGATGAGGACACAGCGGCGCTTTATCGCCGTATGGGGCTTAATGCTCGCCAGATTGAAATTCTGGCTACGGCGATTCCAAAGCGTCAGTACTACTACGTATCAGAAAACGGTCGTCGTCTTTATGACCTCGCCCTTGGCCCTCTCGCGCTGGCTTTTGTCGGCGTATCTGATAAAGACTCTATCGCCACAATCAAGGCTCTGGAAGCCAAGTATGGCGCCGGCTGGGTTCATGAATGGCTGGCCGTAAGAGGATTGAACATCAACAATTATGGAGTACCCGCATGAGCCTCGTTGAAACGATTAAAAGACTTACCCTAAAAAAACCAAACGACGATCAATGGCATAGCCATAAAACAATGGCTGGCTACCAAGGCGAAAACGAAAATCCTTATCTATCTGCCCGCCGCACCTGGAACGATCGTACCAGCTCGATTGTATCCAGCCGTAATATATGGCAACTGATTGGCATCCTGTCGTTGATGATTGCACTAGCCGGGGTCGGCGGGATTATCTATATCGGCAGCCAATCCAGGTTCGTGCCCTATGTGATCGAAGTGGACAAATTGGGGCAGGCCGCGGCCGTTGCTCCGGCACAGTTAGCAGCTCCCGCCGATCCACGTGTCGTGCATGCCGCCGTAGCATCGTTCATTAGCGACGCGCGTCTTGTCACGCCAGATGTAGCCTTGCAGCGAAAGGCCGTGTTCCGGCTGTATTCAATGTTATCAGCAAACGATCCAGCCACGGCTAAGGCAAACGAATGGTTGAACGGCACAGCCGGAAGCAGTCCATTCACACGGGCGGTCAAAGAAACCGTCAGTATCGAAATTCTCTCGGTAATTCCACAAACGCCAGACACCTGGCAAGTAGACTGGATGGAAACTGTACGCGACCGGCAAGGTGTCATGCTGGACAAACCATTCCGCATGCGTGCTTTGGTTACTGTCTACATCGTTCCGGCAACCCCACAAACCACGGAAGAGCAAGTGCGCAATAATCCGCTTGGGATTTATGTGCGTGACTTTTCCTGGTCGAAACAGAAATAGGACAAAATCGATGAAAACGTATGCTTTTGCAATGATTATTAGCATGATGCCCGTGCTCGTACTGGCGGCCCCTGGTGACAACCTGGCCGATCTGTATTTCTCAAACCAGAATCCAAAATTAACGCCGCAAGAAAAAGCGGCCATTGCCATTGCCCAAAAATGGCAAGCGACCAACGCCACCAGCATTAAACCAATGCCTGGAACAGATGGATCGATCCGCTACCTGTTTGGTGCACAGGAACCCAGCATTGTCTGTGCTGTCCTGCAGGTCTGTGATGTCGAGCTGCAAGCGGGCGAACAAGTCAACTCGATTCATTTGGGAGATACGGCCCGGTGGATGGTGGAACCGGCCATCACGGGTAGCGGCCCAGCCGAAATCCAGCATCTCATCATCAAACCGATGGATGTGGGGCTGGAAACCAGTCTTGTCGTAACGACAAACCGCCGGACTTATCACTTTAGGCTGCGTTCTCATCGCACTCAGTTCATGCCGCGTGTGGCCTTCACTTATACTGAAGACGCGCTCGTGAAATGGGATGCCCTCAAGTCCCGCGAAGTGAAAGAAAAGCGAGACAGTACAATTACGCAAACCGGCGAATACCTTGGCGACCTTAACTTCGCCTATAGCGTAGAAGGCTCTGTAGCCTGGAAGCCGGTACGCGTCTACAATGATGGCCAGAAAACCATCATCCAAATGCCTGCTGCAATGGCACAGACCGAAGCGCCCACGCTGCTGGTGATACGTAAAGACGGCGGTCTGTTCACTGACGATGAAACGGTGTTAGTCAACTATCGCATCCAGGGCGACCGCTACATTGTTGATACGATTTTTGATAAAGCGCTATTGATTGCCGGTGTCGGCAGCAGCCAAGATCGCGTTGTCATTACCAGAGAGAAATAACCATGCGCAAAATGACTTTCTTCGTGTTACTCCTGGTCGGATTGTCCGGATGCGCAACTACTGAATCAAGGTATGGTAATTTTCTTTCGCCCACATCGGCGGCCTATAATAAAACATTGGCCGCAGATGCGGTGAAACAGTTACTGATATTATACCCGCCTGCCAATACCCGCTTTAACCTTCAACAAACCACACCAGATAGTTTTGGCAGCACTCTTATAGAGTTAATGCGAGCCAAAGGTTACGCGCTCCAGGAAGCCAAACCAGCCTTGTCAGTGCAGCGCAGCAATGAGCCAACGAATCCCGCCGCTACAGGCTTGTCATTGCGTTACGTTCTTGATCAGGTCAACGGCTTGAATCTGTACCGTGTTGCCTTGCTGGTCGGCCACCAATCCCTAACCCGCGCCTACGGGATGCAAGACAGCACGGTTCATCCGGCTGGCTTATGGTCGCGTAAGGAGTAATTAATAATGAGCGTTAACGTTAACACCGAAGCACAAATGTCGCCAGACGCTTCGCCTGGCGAAGAGGCTCCGAACACGGGCGTTCGCAGAGTCAACAATTTGCCGATGTACATTGTCGGTGGCGTGTTGACCGTATTTCTTATCGTGATGGTATTGGTCGCCGCGGATCGCGCTGAGAAACAGAACCGCCAGGCTAGCGAGAAAGAGGAGAAGCTGGGTAGCACCAGCATGTTTGCTAACGAAATCGCCGGTGGCCGGACCGATGGCATCATCCCTGCCGAGCGGTTAATCGTTCCCGAACTATCCCAGGTTCCCATCGCGCGACCGGAAAATCTGGAGAGACCGCCGATCCCGCCCGCAAGCTCGAACTCGCCCAATAATGATGTGGAACGAATTCGCCTGGCGAAGCTGCAACAGCTTGAGGAGGCCATTAAAGCCAAAACCGGCGTTCAGGTAACTGCCCCGCGTAGTTCTGGATCAACACCGGGCGGGGCAACAACAAACAAGAGTATACCAGCCACCCGTGAGGAAGCCCTTGCGAAGCTTGCCGCCGTTCGCCAGCAGATTGATGCACAGACCAGAGATGAACCGGCGGAGGCCTATCGCGCGCGCATGCAACAGCTTCAAGCATACGGACTGGGTGGAGGGGCAGACGGATCGACGGCTCCAAGGCTGATACAAACGGCAAATTCCAGCGATAATCGCAATGACATAGGACAGTTTTCTGATTCAGGCCAAGGCGACCGCTGGAAACTTGACTCCAAACCGGAAGCTCCGCGTACGCCCTATGAACTACGTGCCGGGTTTGTTGTGCCAGCGACACTGATTTCAGGCATCAACTCGGAATTGCCGGGCCAAATTATGGCTCAAATAGCACAAAACGTATACGATACGGCGACTGGAAAATATCTTCTGCTCCCGCAAGGCTCACGTCTGGTGGGCGCTTATTCGAGCGACGTGTCTTACGGGCAAGCTCGCGTACTCGTCGCGTGGCAGCGCATCGTTTTTCCAGACGGTAAAGCAATGGATATTGGTGCAATGCCTGGGGCGGATAGTGCCGGATATGCAGGGTTCACTGACCAGGTCAATAACCATTACCTGCGGCTTTATGGTTCAGCATTATTAATGTCGGCTGTTACGGCGGGCATCACCTATAACCAATATCAAAACCAGTCAACCATTGGTTATCAACAACCGAATGCCAGCAGTGCATTGAGTCAAGCGCTTGGCCTACAGTTGGGACAAGTGACGGCACAGATGATTGCCAAAAACCTGAATATAGCCCCGACCCTGGAAATCAGGCCGGGCTACCGGTTCAACGTCATCGTCATCAAGGACATGACATTCACTAAGCCCTATCAAGCCTTTGATTATTAACACCACGGAGTAAAGACAATGAAAAAACACATGCTTAGACCAGCCTTACTGTTCGTCCTTATTGCCAGCTTTGGGGTATCGACGCCGGTCCTTGCCATTTTCGGCGTTGGGGATATTGTTTTCGATCCTACAAATCTTGCGCAAACGACTACATCTGCTCTTGAGAATGTATCACAATCGCTTAAACAGGTTGAACAATATGCGACACAGTTGCAGCAGTACGAAGATCAGATAACAAACACATTAGCGCCTGCAGCTTATGTCTGGGATAAGGCGCAGTCCACAATGAACGGGTTGGTGAATGCCGTTGACACACTTAACTACTACAAAAATCAGGTTGGCAGCATTGACATGTATTTAGGCAAATTTCAGAACGTAGCTTATTACCGTGGATCCCCGTGCTTCTCGTCGGGTGGCTGTTCTGATGCAGAAAAAGCTGTTATGCAACAAAACCGCACACTGGCTTCTGAGTCGCAGAAAAAAGCTAACGACGCACTTTTCCATGGACTAGATAGGCAACAAGACGCGCTCAGATATGATGCCAGCACTCTTGAACGATTGCAAAATGGAGCGCAAAGCGCGACCGGCAGGATGCAAGCAATCCAGTATGCAAACCAGCTCGCCAGTCAGCAGGCTAACCAGCTTCTGCAAATTCGGGGGCTGTTGATTGCCCAACAAAACGCCATTGTGACCAGAAACCAGGTTTTGGCAGATAGGGAAGCCCAAGAAGCCGCCGCGAGCGAGCAGCTGCGTAGAAGCAAATATCAGAAAAGCCCTGTGGTTAATTGGTAGATAAACATGAAAAAAATTAAATATTTATTACTGGCGCTGCTTGTGCCAATAGCTGGATTCATTAACGGGTGCTCAGACGATATAACTTGCGCCGATGTTGACAAGATAACAGACCCCGTGCAAAAGGAAAAGCTTATCAAAGAATGCCCTCAGCCTACAAATGACCCGGCTAAACCAGCAAAAAAAGAACATTCAACTTACAAAAAAAGCCCTGTGGTAAATTGGTAGGAAAGCATGAGAATTGCGTCTCTATTTAAAGGTGTAAAATATATTTTATTCCCGTATCTGGTGGTAATTTCAGCCAACGCTCACGCAGCTATCAGCAACGCAGGAATTCTGGATAATGCTCTCTCGCGTTATTCAACGGCCGCAACCGCTTGGGGTACAGTTATCACGGGGTACGCTTCCTGGTTGTTCTGGACGCTCACGCTTATCAGCATGGTATGGACATTCGGCATGCTGATATTGCGTAAAGCCGACATAGCCGAATTCTTCGCGGAGTTCATTCGCTTTACAGTCTTTACCGGCTTCTTTTTTTGGTTGCTAACCAATGGCCCACAATTCGCCACCTCGATTATCGCCTCTCTACGTCAAATTGGAAGCAGTGCATCAGGAACAGGTGGAGCGATTACGCCATCAGGAATTGTCGATATTGGCTTCGATATTTTTGGAAAAGTGTACGATAACTCGTCCACATGGTCGCCAGTTGATAGCACGATAGGAATAATCATTAGTCTCATTATTCTTGTAGTGTTGGCATTAGTAGCCGTGAACATGTTAGTTTTGTTGATAAGCGGGTGGATTCTGGCTTACGCAGGTATATTCTTCCTTGGCTTCGGCGGTTCTCGCTGGACTTCTGATATGGCAATCAGCTACTTTAAGACCGTTCTAAGTATTGCGGCGCAACTATTTACAATAGTATTGCTCGTCGGTATCGGAAAATCATTCATCGATCAATATTACACAAACATGGATCAATCCTATGCTGACATGAAAGAATTGGGGATCATGTTAATTGTTTCGGTTGTACTGCTTGCCCTGGTCAACAAAGTCCCACCGCTAATCGGCCAGATTCCAATGGGCGGGGGTACTGGGGCTATAGGCAACGGACTTGGCGCGGGTGCGGCGATGGCAGCTGCTGCGATGGGCGCGGCAGCGACCGCCACGGCAGGCGCTGCTGTGATGGGAGGCATCGCATCAATGGGGGGCGGCGCATCAGCAATCAAGGCGGCGTATGAGAAAGCGCAAGCCAATATGGGCGGTAACAGTAATGGAGCAATGCCCAGCTTTAGCGGCCCGAGCAGCACAATGAGCGGCGGTGGAGTCAGCGATCTCGCATCGGCTATGGGGGGTGACAGTAATGGAGCAATGCCCAGCTTCGGCGGCTCGACCAGTACGACTGGAAGTAATAGCAGCGCAAGCGCTGGTTCTAACGCCAAAGGGAATGCGCAAGAAGGGCCGAAGGCTGGCAAGGGTAGCACCAGTACTATGGCCAACCTGGCACAAGGGGCTATAGATGTTGCAAAGGCCAAGATAAAGGAACGTATTGGCGAAACAACAGGGGGCAAAATCGCGGCCTCGATCAGGGCTAGCGGCCAGGGAGCTGAAATAAGTTCAGCGACGTTCAATGATGACAGCCTTTCGGCCGGGATAAGCGAGTCTGTAGATCCTGAAGCGGAGGTCGCGGCATTTCGTGACCGTACTTCCCAAACCTCTTAATCAAAAAGAGTATAAAGTGCCTTTGATAACAACACCAGAAATTCCACCCCAAATACAAGAGCGAATTGTCTGCTCTATTTCGGCGGCGATAAAGTACCAAGTTCCTGCTAATATCGTTCTTGCGGTCGCAGAAAAAGAAGCAGGCAAGCCTGGGCAGTGGGTGCGAAACAGTAACGGTACGCATGACGTTGGCGTAATGCAGTTCAATACCGCCTATCTTGGCGAGCTGTCCAGGTACGGTATTACAGCGACTGATGTAGCGGCCTCCGGCTGCTACTCGTTCGACCTAGCCGCTTGGCGGCTTCGGCAGCATATACGTAACGATAAGGGCGACTTATGGACACGGGCAGCTAACTACCACTCACGGACATATCGCTATAACGTAGTTTATCGGTCTGATTTGATGGCTAAGGCCGTCAAGTGGGCGGATTGGCTGGAAGCTCGGTTTGTGACTTTTGACATAACCAAGCCCGGCGCTCCGGCCTTAACGCCTACGGTACAACGGTCAGCACCAGAAAAAAAAGTAGCAGCAATAATACCAGCGATTGCCCAAGTACATCAGCCGCTCAAGGCGGTTTCCTGGAATACCTCCGGGTATGTCTCACGGCAAATAACTTTTAACAACGATTGGCCTTAAAAATATGAGCAAGATTAATTTCAATATTTTATATATCCCTAGAGATTGCAATGAGAAAATTATGTCAAAATTAGTGAAGTTGTTATGCTTTTTAGTTATCACTGGAATCACTGGAATCACTGGAGGCGCAATTATTGGGTGCGCGAGCACGGCAGCTAATTTGCAAAAGGAAACAGCAAGAAGTATCGGAGGAAATATCAGGCCTGAACAGGTTAACATCTCTAGCATTGAGCGGGGGGTCATAGATGTTAAATGGAAAGCTTCAGCGCCTACTGGTAACTATGACTGTAGTGCTGATGACATGGTGCGCCGTGTAGACTGTAAAAAAAAATAAGTGCATAGATGTGAAACAACGTTTACTTATCATGAACGGCCAGTGCGCAATGCAGCAAGAAGACCAGGGCCAGTGGCGTAATGCTAAGGTTAAAAAGGCTAGGGGCGTTAAGCCTGGAATCTACAATATTTATACGGCAAACAAGGCGGATAAAACAAAAGAACATTCAGGCATTATCTTGTATATAGATAAAAAGAATGTCTATCAACAAGTCGGGAAAGGGCAGTATGTCAACCATGATAGAGCAGATTTTGCAAAACCGCCGGAACCCGGAGAGACTAAAATTCTCAGCTATAATGCTGGTGGCAAAGCCGCTAGTCCCAGATAGAATCAAATAAAGTGAGAAATTTGAATCGATAAAATCACTTAATGTGAGAAAGCAAAATGCCAGGTGCAATTAATATGAGAAAAAGTGGATTTATAGAATCAATTAATCCGGCTGGACTCATCGATCATGGGCGATGCGCCGGATTTGCCGGAGTATTCTGTGGAGGTTTGAGCGAGGAAATATTAACCAGGCAGAAAAGCCCGCATTTGCATCTTAGCGATAGGATGGTCAAGCGATGCAGCCTTGGCAATCCACATGATTGCCAAATTATCGTCTTTAGGCACACCTTTGCCCTTTAGGTAGCAGTCACCTAGCAAGTGCATGGCGTCGGACATATTTTGTTCGGCAGCCATCTCCAGCCAATGCATGGCTATTTTGAATTGGCCATGCTCTAAAAAGAGTATTGCCAAATCATTTTGAGCTTCAGCATTGCCGCTGTTAGCCTCTGTAATCAGTTCAATATCATCAGGTTCAAGCGGAATGCAGATATCTTCACGGATTAATTCCAAATCAACCAGATCTTTGCAGTTATTATGTGGACTTTCGCTTTGGCGTCGGCGAATTGATCGGATGCTTAACCCGGTTAATGCGGAGGCGGTATGAAGGCTGATCTGTGGCATGCTGAACCCGTCTTAATAGTATTGTGTCACTGTTTTTCGTGACATTTTTGGTTTTGTCACGATTTTTTGTGACAGCTTGCAAAGTATAGCTAAAACAAAAATACTAACAAGCCCCGATAATTCTGGATTAAACGATGATCATGAGTATTGGCATTGGTTTTGCTTTATCCCCTGTGTAGTTAATATTCCCACTCACAACCAGGAAAAAACACCATGAAAAATCAAATGATGAAAACTCAAATGCAAAAAGCACAACAAGGTTTTACCTTGATCGAATTAATGATCGTTGTGGCGATTATTGGTATTTTGGCGGCGATTGCGATTCCGGCCTATCAGGATTATATACAGCGCTCGCAAGTCGCCGAAGCATTTTCTGTGTCTGACGGGATGAAGACAGCGATTGCAGAGTTTGCACAAACTAATGGCGCCTACCCAGCTGCGGCCGATATTGCCGCTGGTGTTGGTGGGCCTGCTGCAGGCACATATAGCGACGCTGCGACGACGGCCGGTACTGGTGTCGTAATAGTCACTATGAAAGCTGCGGGTATCGCTGGTGCCGATGTGGCAACAAAAATAATTACATTAACTCCCCCAGCTGCTTTGGCAGGTCTAACTGGTTCGTTTACTTGGGTATGCACATCGACTGCAAAGCAAAAGTACTTACCAAAATCTTGCACAGGCACATAATCTGCCCAACGCAATTAGTAGCCGTGTAGGGTGGGCAGCGCTAAGCTGCCCACCATGAACCTCAATAAAATCAACACGGTCAAACGCGATTGATCTGACTTGATTCTTAACGCCGCCCCTGGGGAAACCCGGGGGCGGTTTTTTTATGCGCGACGATTTGACTGCCCACCATAACCCTGCGCGTGCGATCAACCTTTTGGCGGGCAAACCCTGGCGGGCAAAACCGCCTGCCCTGCCCACACTAGGGTGCTAATAAATAGAAGTCTCTAAAGTTTCATAGGCTTTCAGGATGTATGAAATCCAATCAGTTATTTACCATGACCGCATAGACTCTCACAAGGAACCTCATCGCCGTCTTTATCTAAACGCGATAAACCGCATTGAGTCAAATAGAGCTTAGCTTCTTCGCATGAAACCATTTCTCTGCAATAGCGTTTGCTGCCACACGAAGAATTTACCGGCGTACTGGTTGGTTCTGCTTTCAGAGCGACCTGATTTGGAACACTGCCGTTCTTTCCGCCATGCCGGTATGCCCAGGGCGGCATTGGGTTTGGGTCAGACCACAGCCCTGCCTTGGCTAGTCGCGCTTTCTCTTCCACTTGCGACAAGGATGGATCGTGTAGGTATTTTCGGTAAGTCCAGGCCATACCGCGTTTGATCTGCTCACGATTGGCGTCAAGTCCGTCCACAAAGATTGTGCCGACTGTGCGGCCATATTTATCGATGGTCTCCTTTTCTACCCGGATGGTCTTGTTGAAAACCATGTCGGATAAGGACTGCCTGGAACGTTGACCGAAAGCCTGATTACTCTCAGGGGCGTCAATCTGCGCCAGCCTGATTTTGACTTGTTGGCGGCCTGCCACCAATAAAGTGACGGTATCCCCGTCATGAACACCAACCACACGGCCTTCCAAAATGTCCGCAGCGCACGGCCAGCTGGCGTAAAGGAATAACACAAAAGCAAAAAAAGCCGGATAGATACTTATTTTTATTCTTTTCATTACAAATACTCAGCCATTTTTAAATTTGGGCAATGCATCCAATCCATCGTCAATAGACACAACCCCCGCATAAATAAGTATTGACATCCTCCCATCCCTAAAGGAAGGATGTCAACCACACTTCACACCCACCAACTCCCGCCAATCCGTCGTATAGCGCGGTGAAATCCGCTCCGCCTTGGCCTTCCAGGTTTTATCAAAACCGGTAGCCGCCACTGAAATAGCCTTCGGAAAACGCCGGTTGATCTGATCGACAGCCTTCATTAACGGGCGATTTTCGGCAGGCAAGCCGGTATCGGCAAACTCGAACAATTCAAGCTGGCCAGGCGATGATTCCGGCTGGATATGGCTCAGCTGCACACCGCACTTTTGATAGCCATAGCCTGCTTTAAATATCTCTTTTAGCATTCGGCTTGCGGTAGCGATGATAGCGCGGGTATCCTGGGTTGCAGACGCAAGCTTGATGCTGGCTGCACGCTGGTATTGCGGCTCTTTTGGATTAAACGGGCTGGTTCGGATAAAAATCGTGATGCAGCCTGTTACCGAATGCTGGTATCTGAGCTTTTCGGCGGCCCGGCTGCAATACTCGGCCAGGGCTTCTGAGACTTCACTAAATTCTGTTAATCGGCGGCTGAAGCTGCGGGAACACACAATCTGCTGCTTGTCCGGCGCGATTTCTTCCAGTTTCAGGCAGGGGATGCCGTTCAGCTCCATTAACGTGCGAGCCACGACAATATTGAATTGCTTTTGAATGGGCTCGACTGGCTGGATTGCCAAATCCCAGACGGTATTAATGCCGATCTGGTTTAGCTTTGCGGCGGTGCGCGAGCCGATGCCCCAGACTTCGCCTGCCGGCACGAGGCGCATGAGTTTGTCCCGGCGCACAGGGTCTGACAAATCCAGTACGCCCCCGGTCTGCGGCCATTTTTTGGCGGCAAAATTTGCCAGTTTAGCGAGTGTTTTAGTGGGCCCAAGACCTACGCAAACCGGAATACCGGTATTTTTCTGAATCGAGTGTTTAATAGAGAGGCCATAACCGATAGAGTCTGGTTGACAAATTCCGGTCACATCCAGGAAGGCCTCGTCAATTGAATAAATTTCGGTGCGCGGTGAAAATGTCTCTAGCAATGACATCACCCTGGATGACATATCGGCATAGAGCGGGTAGTTTGAAGAAAACAACTGGACATCATGTTTTTTTACCAAGTCGGCCACTTGAAACAGCGGCACGCCCATTTTGACGCCGAGGGATTTTAAAGCCTTGTTTCTGGCGACAAAGCAGCCATCGTTATTGCTGAGTACGCCTACCGGCTTCTCCCATAAATCCGGGCGGAATACGCACTCGCAACTGACATAAAATGAGTTGCAATCCACCAGGGCGATCAGCGGTTGCATTAGACGGCATGAATGACAGTGGTGACCACGCCCCAGATCACCAGCTCAAGGGCTTCGTGAAGGGTAATATCGGCATAGGCCGGGTTGTCCGCCTTCAGTTGCCAGCGCCCGTTTTCCCGCGCCAGGCGTTTGACCGTCAATTCGCCGTTCAGGGCGCAAATGACGATCTTCCCCGCTGCCGGTTCAAGGGAGCGGTCCACGACCAGAATATCGTTGGGATGGATGCTGGCGCCGAGCATCGATTCGCCCTGAGCACGAACAAAATAGGTCGCGGCGGGCTTTTGCACCAGCAGCTCGTTCAGATCCAGGGTTTTCTGGATGTAATCGTCAGCCGGCGATGGAAACCCGGCCGCCACTTTGCCCAAAAACAGCGGCAGCGGCAGCCGCCGGGCCGTAGGGAGGGGCCGCCAGAAGCCGGTCGGGAAGGTGCATGTCAGCATTTGATCCATAATGCCCTCGAAAAAAGGTTGTTATTATTGTTCTGTATTCGTTCCTAGTGTAGTGGGTTTGGGTAAAACTGACAAAATTAAATGGGCGGAATGATCAGGAAAGCAGAAGATGGCCTGCTTGAGGTGGGCCGGTGGGATAGAGCCAGGGAAATTACCGGCCGATTCAGTGACAGCGGCGCTGGAAGACGATTTAAGGGGCTTAGGGGGGTGAAAGCCAAGGGCATAAAACCGTACGCGAAAAAAAACCGGCACCACTTTTCCCACGTGTGCCGGTTCCTTTCAAAACTAGTCTTTAAATTCATTCGAATTAAATATAGTTCATCCAGAATAAATTACCAGCCGGTGGAGGACTTTAATAAAAAACCGGACAGGTTCGTCGTTAAGGTGCAATTTTTTTCATTTCATGAGTTGATCCCGAAATGGGGTTATTTAACCCCGAAATGGATTTTTGAACCCATCCGATTTGAAACGCGAGTGGCTACACTTAGCGAATGACGTTATCGCGGTGCCGGCACGCTTTTCAAAAAATCATCCGGCGCCAGCGCTAACAGGTCACGCGCTTGCTCCTGGTTAGCGTAGAGCCAGTTGTTATAGTCAGACGCTTGCAAGACCACGATGGAGCGCTTCTCATCGTCTGGCTGATGAAACTGTTGCATGACGGGGTGGCCGGAGGCATTCACCGTGAGCAGTGAGAACGAAAAGACGAGTTCGCCGGTCGCTTTGTCGACGCATCGTTCCCAAATCGAGGCCACCGCCATCGGGGCAGCGTCAGCCCGGCTGATCCGCCATCGGACAGCTTTGCCAGTGGCATAGTTGGGTTCATAGAAGCCTTGCATGATCGCCACGCCAAACTGACGATGTTTCCACGCATGGCGGTAACTGGGCTTGTCAGCCACGGTTTCGCTACGGGCATTATAAGTACGGCGTCCAAATGCTTTGTCATCGACCGCCCAGCAGGGCACTAGGCCGAACTGCGCTAATTCACAACGCAGGTGCTCGCCTTCCCGCCATATAAACGGGGCTTGATACCCAGGATACACCTCATCACGCCAAATTGCTTCAGGCAACTCGCATTGAAACTGGTCGCGCACCCAGTCCGCCTGCGGCGGCGTGATAGATTGAAAATTACTGCACATAAAGACTCCTGTGGCTGATGAGCAATACCAACAATAGTGCGGTCACGCTTCACCAGGTTGAACGAGTGTCCGCGCCGGGAAATTATGATAGCAAGACCGGCGACGCATCAACCATTATTATCCCCGAGGTATCAGGGGGGTTGTTCCTCAAAAATACACCGGTTTGGACCTATTCGCGCCTTAGTCAGAACCGTGCTTTTCAGGCGCCTTTTTCTCGCGTGTTCGTCTGTTCTTCCTTTAGGCGCTGCTGGATGCCGTGGGCATGTTCGGCATTGAACAGGTCAATGGCAAAGTCGAGGTCGATAATCTGCTTATTGAGTAAATCGCACAGTCCCGCCCGCAACGCCACTAGCTTGATGAGGGCGTCGTCGGTAGGGTGTTGTCGCGCCAGCGTTTCGTTTTGCTGGGCGGTCTCGTGGTTAAGACAGAAATTCTTGGGTAAATCATCGGCCCCGGCCGAAAAACTCAGCGCCATCAACAGCAGGGTTTTTTGCAACATAGCAAACGCTCCTGAAAAGGGGAAACTTGGCGGGATAAAATGCAGCCGCTTAAAAGTTTAGCTGAATTTCACGTTTCCTTACCGGCCGTTTGTTTAAATGCTCCGCTAAACCAAGATTGGACACTTGGTATTATTTTGTCTAATGTTCAAAAGTGCTATCCTTGAATGACGCGGCTTACAGTCCGTCGAAAACACCCAAACATTAGACAAAACGATAAACTATTTTCTTTGGCTCGCAGATAAGCCATGTTATGATTGCATATAAGTGCAATGCAAACATTATAGGTGCAATATGTCGAATACAACCATTACTATTCGTACCGATTCCGATTTGGCCGGAAAGGTGGCCGCGCTTGCCTCGTCGATAGATCGTTCCCGCAACTGGGTGATTGAAGAAGCTTTGCGGCAATATGTCGAAACGCAGGCATGGCAAATTGAAGGGATCAAGGCTGCTATCGACTCTCTCGATAGAGGCGACGGCATCCCCCATGAGCAAGTCATGGCCGAAATGGAGGCGTTGCTCTCCGCACACGATAAACGCGCTTGAATATCGTATGGTCTCCGCAAGCCCTGAAAGATCTCAAGGAAATTTATCTTTGGATTGCGCCCGATAATCCGAAAGCCGCCCGCGCGCTCCATGAGCGCATTGTTTCTTGTGTGTCGCTTCTTTTGACATCGCCTCATCTGGGCAGGTCAGGACGTGTTGCAGGAACGCGGGAAATGGTGGTGTCTGGAACACCTTATATAATTCCTTACCGCGTCGTTAACGAACGGCTTCAGGTTCTTCGCGTGTACCACGCTTCCAGACAATGGCCAGATGCTTTTGACACATGACCGACCGCAAACACCTCACGGTCAGAGAAATCGAAAAACTGATTGCGGCCACCAAAGGCAGCCGCAACGAGGCAAGGGACAGGTGTTTTCTGCTGCTGATGTTCCGGCACGGCCTGCGCGTGTCAGAGGCGTGTGCACTGAATTTGTCCCAAGTGGACACCGAGATCCGCGTTGTGCACGTCGCACGGCTGAAAAAAGGCCTATCTACCACCCATCCCCTGCGAATGGATAAATTGCGCGTGATCAAAGCATGGCTTACCGAGCGCAAGAAGATGAAACCGGAAACGGATGCTTTTTTTGTGAGTGAGCGGCGCAGCCCGTTGAGCCGCAAAACCGCATGGCTCTTTATCAAGCATTATGGCGAGCTGGCCGATCTGCCCTTGTCAGCTCATCCGCACATGGTCCGCCACGCTTGCGGCTTTGCCTTGGCTGACCAAGGCGCTGATACGCGGCTCATTCAAGATTATCTCGGACACCGGAACATCCAGCACACCGTCCGCTACACCGCATCAAATCCAGCGCGATTTGAGCGACTATGGCGTTAATTGATATTTTAATCCACTTCCAAGTGTAATGGTCAACAAAAACCGGACACTTTCTTAAGACACTTTCCTATAAAATTCTCGCTCAAATTCCAATGGCGATTGGTAGCCCAATTTTGAATGTGTGCGTCTGCCGTTATAAAAAGCCAAATAA
>JAQUQM010000015.1 GCA_028716085.1 Dehalococcoidia bacterium
AATATTCGGCGAGATAAATTACGATTTCGATACCCTTTCCCAGCGTTTGAGGGAGTTGGCATTCCTCAATAAAGGGTTGGAGATATCCATTGTCGATGAGCGAACCAATGAAGAGGCTGCTTATTACTTCGAAGGAGGTATCGCCAGCCTGGTTCGACGCATCAATAAAAACAGGCAGGTCCTGGATAAATCGATCTATATCAGCGGCAAGGTGAACAGCACGGCAGTGGAAGTGGCCATCCAGTACAACGACGGCTATTCTGAAAACGTAACCTCTTTTGCCAATTGTGTAAATACGGTGGACGGCGGTAGCCACCTGACCGGTTTTCGCGCAGCACTTACACGCGTGCTCAACGACTATGCTCGAAAAAATAAGTTCCTCAAAGAGAGTGACGGCAATCTATCCGGCGAGGACATACGCGACGGCCTTACGGCTGTTATCAGCGTAAAGGTCGGTCAACCGCAGTTTGAGGGACAGACCAAAGCCAAACTTGGTAATCCAGAAGTAAAAGGCCAGGTCGAATCTGTTACCAACGACGGTCTCACCGAATACCTGGAAAAGCATCCTGAAGAAGGTAAGTCCATCATAGACAAATGCCTTCTTGCTGCCAAGGCAAGAGAAGCCGCACGTAAGGCCAGAGACCTGATCCTGAAAAAGAGCAGCCTTGAATTCGGCACTCTCCCGGGCAAGCTGGCCGACTGCTCGGGTAATAATCCTGAAGAATGTGAATTGTACATCGTGGAAGGTGATTCGGCCGGTGGATCTGCCAAGCAGGGCCGCGACCGCCGTTTCCAGGCCATCCTTCCGCTCAAAGGTAAGATCCTGAATGTTGAAAAGGCGGCCAAGGATAAGATATTTGATCACGATGAGATACGCGCACTGATCACTGCGCTGGGAACGGGAATAGGCGAAGCATTCGAACTGGCAAAGTTACGCTATCATCAGATTATCATCATGACTGATGCCGACGTGGATGGCGCCCATATCAGGACCCTGTTGCTGACATTCTTTTACAGGAATATGTCCGACCTGATCCAGCAGGGACATCTGTTCATTGCACAACCGCCACTCTATAAATTGCAGGCCGGCAAGCAGCAACACTGGGTATATTCGGATGCCGAAAAAGATGCCAAGTTGTCCGGCTTAAAGAACAGCAAAGTAGACATTCAGCGATATAAAGGCCTGGGTGAGATGAGTCCGGAACAGCTCTGGGAAACCACCATGAATCCGGCTACCAGGACGTTGCTTAAAGTTCAGGTTGATGACGCCATCAAAGCCGACGAAATCTTCCACATACTTATGGGTAGTGAAGTACCCCCTCGCAAATCCTTTATTCAAGCCCATGCCCGCAGTGTAAAGAACCTGGATATCTAGTTTCCGGACTATTATTATTGCCCTCCCAGAGTATACGCCTCGTTTTTATTTGCAAACCGAATTTACTGTAGTCTTCCACCTCGATTTTCCCAGCCACTTTACAGAGCTGTGTCTATTGCCACATATTAATCCAGCCCACACTGTTACATGAGATAACTGCAACCGGTAGTTGACAACAGGTCGTGTAACACATATATTAGCTGACATAAAACACTACGAAGGTATTAGGTAAAAACAAATTTAATATTTAAGGACGAGGTGAGATGATTCAGAATTCGGATAAGGAACTCGAGCGGCTCAAGGCTATGATCAAAATTCATCATAGTATTGGTTCTAACCTGGAACTGAATGAGATATGCCGTATATGTGTTAGAGAGCTGATCAATATTGTAGGTTGTGATGCATGCGCTATCTTACATGTCGATGGAGAAAGCGTGAAAATACTGGCTGAAAAAGGCTTCTCGGATGCTTTTGGCAACCTGGAGTTGAGCCGTGATATGCCTGCAATTAAATATATCATGGATAGCAGGCAGGCAATTTTTACGGGAGATGTGCTTCATAGCGAGGCAGCAACATGCGTGCCCCGGGGTTGCGCTATGAACTCATTGATATGCGCCCCCATTAATATCGGCGGTGAAATCTGCGGGATCATACATCTCGATGCAGCTAAAAAGGGCGCCTTTACCGAAGAAGACTTCGAATTTACCAATCTGCTTGCCTGTGAAATAGCTATAACAATCCAGCGCTCATTCCTCTATGCGAGAATTCTGGATATTTCTATCAGGGACGGCCTGACGGGGTGCTTCAACCGCAGGAAATTCGATGTTGATATTGCCACCGGGGTGGCTGTGTCCCAGATTTCAAATCATCCTCTTTCCCTGTTGATGCTGGATATAGATCACTTTAAAAACTACAACGATTTCCACGGTCACCCCAGGGGTGACAAACTGCTGCAGAAGCTTGCTACTACGTTGTCCTCGAGAGTAAGGGCCGGAGATACATTATATCGATACGGCGGTGAAGAATTCGCCGTACTTATGACCGATACCGATAAGGAAATTGCCATGGCTACCGCAAAAAGGCTTAAAGAGCTCGTTGAACATGAAATATTTGAAGGAGAAAACGAAAGCCAGCCGGGAGGCAAAATAACTATAAGTATCGGAGTTGCAAATTACCCCGAGGACGCCCTGACCCGCAGTTCCCTTCTAAAAGCGGCGGATACAGCGCTTTACGACGCCAAAAAAGCGGGAAGAAACCAAGTCAGGGCTTCAAAAAAATCTGACTGAAATTCCACTGTCTGGCACCAGTGTTGCAAACGACTAGGGTTGTTGATAAAGCCTGTTCTTATTGATGTATTCTTCAACATCCGGGGGCACCAGGTAGCGGACGGATTTCCCAGAAGCAACCTTTGCACGTATTGTTGTTGAGCTTATCCCTATATATGGCCCGTCAAGCATTACAATCCGGTTCGCAATATCCGGCATTGACGATTCCAGTAAAGAAAGATCAGGCTTGGCGAAGCCCGGCCTGGGGAAAGCAACCAGTTTTGCCATCTTGGATATGCGATAGGGAGCTTTCCATTTAGGCATCTCGGCCAAGCTGTCCCAACCCAACAGGAAAAATATCTCGGTTTTTGGCCCGAGTTCCTTAGATATTTTTTCAAGTGTATCAACTGTATATGAAGGCCCGGGCTGGTCAACCTCAACCGTGGAAAACTTGAAATTGGTATTAGATTGAACAGCAATTTTTACCATATTTAATCGATGATCCGCACCGGTTAAGTTGTTACCCGACTTCATCCATGGTAATCCTGCTGGAATGAACATTACATAATCCAAATCCAGTTTTGTCCTCGCTTCTTCAGCTATGATCAGGTGCGCCAGGTGTATCGGGTCAAATGAGCCGCCTAAAATGCCAACTTTCATATTACCCTCTCGCTTTTCGTGGCGAAGGCCGGAAGATTACTTCAGGTTCTTCCATTTTTTGCATATCGCTTCTTTTCTCTTCATCCACCAGTTCGTGAACAGCCGTTACAAGTTCCTGTAAACCATAGCTTCCGTTCACCGAAATTGCGACGACAGGCATCCTGAATTGACGAAGCTTTTCCAGATCGGACATTATTCCTTCTTTTAAATCCGGCGTATCTATTTTATTGACAGCGATCATGCACTTTTTATGGGAGAGAGTTGAACCGAATAAAGCGACTTCATCCACAAGATCCCGCAGTGCTTGCTCCATATCTGTAGCCTGACCGTCGATTAAATATACAATAGCTCTAGCTTTCTCCGCATGAGATAGAAAACTGTTGCCCAGACCTTTTCCCTTATGTGCATCTCGAATTAACCCGGGCAATTCCGCCCATGTATACTGTTTTAAATTCTGTTCGACGACTCCCAGAACCGGTTCGCGTGTGGTAAAGGGATATTCTGCTATTTCCGGTCTGGCTTTTGACAAAGCCGCCAGCAACGAGGATTTTCCACTGTTTGGATATCCTATAATGCAAACATCTGCGGTTATTTTAAAGCGGAGAACGAGGTTTGCTTTTTCTCCGCTTTCACCCGGCTGGGCAGTTTTTGGCGCCTGGTTGGTGGCTGTGGCAAAATGAACATTGCCCAAACCACCCTTGCCTCCTCTGGCGACTACAACACTCTGATTATCTTTTTGCAGGTCTGCAATTATAATCTCTTTCTCTTCACTCTTGCTGTAAATAGATGTCCCTATAGGTACCTCAATGGCCAGATCAGCTGCATCAGAGCCATGTTTCTTTTGTTTTCCTCCCGGCTTTCCATTTGCAGCCTTGAAGACAGTTTTATGTCTGAAAAAGCCTAAATCAACAACGTCCCTTTTCGCAATTACAAATATATTGCCTCCTTTTCCGCCATCACCTCCGTCAGGTCTCCCGAAAGGTAAATACTTTTCCCTTCTGAAACCGGCAAGGCCGCTGCCTCCATTACCTGCCTGCACCGATATTTCTACTTTATCAACAAACATATTTAATAATATACCTAACTATATAGTAATAGGATATTAGTTAATCATAATAATAACAAGCATGTGGGTTATGTGAATGATGTAGCTGGAACGTACTAGATCAGCGATGAACGACTGGGGATTTTACACAATGACTGACAATAATCCACATTAGTGCGGATGTTATCCACATGGTTAAGTATTGTTATCCTTCTGGCTCAGTCTGAGGGAATTTTTTATTACCTCGATACTTTTACTTAACTGGGAGTCAACATTTAGCTCGGAAGTGATTTTCTCGTAACCGTGGATAACTGTTGTATGATCCCTACCGCCAAGCAATCTGCCTATTTCCGCCAGGTTACAATGATTTTGCTGCCTGAGTAAATACATCACTACATGACGTGCTCTGGATGTCTTAAGATCCCTTTTCTTACTTGTAATAGTGTCCGGCGCGATATCGAAATGTTCAGCAACAGTGTTTATTATTTCGGTAGGGCAATGATACGCCTCTTGTTGTCTTGAAATAGAAACCATGTCGGATAACACCTGCTTGGCTGCCGGTAGGTCTATCTCGATGCCGTTCAACCTGGCAAAGGTGGATAGTCGTGTTAACGCACCCTCGAGTTCGCGAACGTTCCGATGCAAATGAGAGGCCATGTAGTTTAAGACCTGGGGAGTAAAGCCGACCCCCATCTGGTGTGACTTCAATTCCAATATATCCACCCTGGTCTTGTGATCAGGCGGATAAATATCGGCCAGCAGGCCTCCCTCGAGTCTCGATCTTAACCTTATGTGAAGTGATTCAATATCTTTAGGCGGCCGGTCACCGGTAACCACTACCTGTCTGTTATCGTCAAGAAAATCATTTAATATATGGAAAATACATTCCTGCGTCTGTGTTTTGCCACTGAGAAATTGCACATCATCCAGCAGGAAAATGTCTACATCATTGAACTTATTTCTGAATTCTTCAGCGTTCTTATTGCGTACCGCCACAATGAATTCATTGGTAAATTGTTCGGAACTCATATAAAGTGTTAACTGCTGTGATGCTCTGGCCACATGTCCTATAGCATGCAGCAAATGAGTTTTACCGGTACCTGTGCCGCCATATATATAAAGGGGATTAAAGGCGCCACCCGGATTATCGGCAATTTCAATGGATGCGGTATAAGGGAGCCTGTTACAATCTCCAGCAACGAAATTATCAAAGGTAAATTTTGGATTCAGGTAACTCTGCCTGTTAAGTTCCCTTGATTTCAGGCTCACTCCACCATCCGGCATCGTGTGGCACATAGACCTTGGCGTGTCCTTTTTTACTGCCTGTACCTGGAACTGAACCATGACATTCTTCCCTATAATAGTGGAAAGAGTCCTGCTCACCAGTGAATTCAGTCGGCTTTTCAACCACTCTGCGATGAATTCGGTGGGCACTGCCACGACGAATACATTATTTGAATAGTCTATGCCTCTGGTATCTTTAAGCCAGGTATTGAAATTCGCTTTATTTACCTGTAGTTGCAGCTCACCCAGCGCAGCCTGCCATATCTTATCAGCTTGCATATATCTAACAGTTAATCCCTTGAGTTTTAACTAAATCCACTGTAAAAGGGAACAAAATCCCCCCAACGAAAAACGCAAAAGTATCGAAAAAGTTAAGGAATTATTGCAATTGGTTTAGCCTGCTGGTATTATCCGCAGTGCACCCCCCGAAACAACAATAAATAGATTACCATACAGGTCTTTTGGACTGTCAATAGTTATTTTGACATAATGGGAAAAAATATTTTAATTTTTGTTTGTATACGATGAAAGCCGTATTTATGGGATCGTCGGCCTTTGCGCTACCTGCTTTAGCAGCATTGGTGTCAGATCAATATGATGTGATCGCAGTTTATACACAACCGGATAAGAAAGCGGGCCGTGGTCAGCATATTATGTCTTGCCCCGTGAAACAATATGCAGTAACGAAGGGACTGACTGTAATTCAGCCGGAAAATTTCAGGGACCATGATGCAGTAGCGAAGTTTGAAGCACTGAAACCTGATATTGTAATTATTGCCGCTTACGGACAGATTCTTCCCGAAGCGATTTTAGCAGTGCCTGTATATAAATGTATCAATATACATCCTTCACTGTTACCCAGGTACCGGGGGCCGTCGCCTATTGCCGAAGCTATCAAGAACGGCGATGCCGTTACCGGGGTTACCATAATGTTGGTTGAAAAGAAAGTGGACAGCGGTCCCATACTTGCCCAGCGGCAGATAACTATTAAGGAAGAAGATACGACAGATATTTTGTCTGAAAAGTTGGCCGAATTGGGAGCGCAGTTGCTTATTGAAACCATACCCCGATGGGTATCGGGAAATATCATTCCGCTTGCACAGGGTGAATGCAATGCAAGCTACACAAAGATGGCTCTCAGGGAGGACGGCGAGCTGGACTGGAAGTTGCCGGCAATTCAATTATGGAGAAATGTAAAAGCGTATCATCCATGGCCGGGATGTTTTACGACCTGGAAAGATAGACGGCTAAAAATTACCAAGGTTATACCTCTACCTGCTCAAAATGGAGGTACGGTCGGCGAAGTAAGTACACTCAGCCGCACAGAACCGGCAAGCATTGCGGTTCGTACCGGAGATGGTTTGCTGGGTATTATTTGTGTCCAGCCTGAAGGAAAGCGGGAGATGACAGCAGAAGAGTTCATCGCAGGGCACCATGATTTTATAGGCAGTATTCTTTGACTTTGGAATAATCCGGCAATAAACTAAATAAATATACAGTAATATCCAGGAGTTAGTATTAAGATGTTCTTCGATCCGCTTTATCTCATTATCATGGCGCCCGCCTTAATATTCATGATCTATGCGCAAATTAAGGTAAAGTCAACGTACAGCAAATACACAAAAGTCTATAACCAGAGGAGGATTACCGGGGCACAGGCTGCTACACAGGCGCTAAGATCCAGCGGGCTGGCTAATGTACCGGTTGAAACGGTGCAGGGGAAATTAACCGATCATTACGACCCGACCAAAAAAGTGCTCAGACTATCACCGGAGGTGGCCAATACACCTTCCGTAGCAGCGGTTGGTATCGCCCTTCACGAGGTGGGACACGCGGTCCAGCACCAGACAAAGTATGCGTTTATGGGAGTACGGTCGGCGCTGGTACCTGCAGCCAATATCGGCAGTACACTTGGATGGGTTTTCATTTTTGTCGGTATTCTGCTCATGAGTTTGTCCAAGGCTTTTGCCGATTTCGGAAGCCTTATAGCTATAGCGGGCATTCTGCTTTTCGCGGCTGCCGTATTATTTACGCTGGTGACTCTTCCAGTCGAGTTTAATGCCAGCAACCGTGCCAGGAAGATGATTCAGGAATCGGGCCTTCTGGTAGGGGCTGAATACGATGGAGCCAGTGCGGTCTTGTCGGCAGCGGCGCTCACCTATGTGGCGGCCATGCTACAAGCAGTGGCGCAGCTTCTTTACTTTGTTCTCATCATTTTCGGTGGGAGACGGGATTAAAAGCCGAAAAACGATAAGTACAAAAATATTTTTGATGGTTAAGGCCAACCGGCATGGAGCAGGTTGGCCTTAGTTTATTTATAATGATGGCGCACAGAAAATCTCGGATGTAAGGAAAAAACGATGGTTAAGAAGAAAGCTGGATACAGTTACAAAGAACTGGGTCAGTTCGAGACATTCAAGAAGATAGTAGAAAAACTGCGCAGTCCGGACGGCTGTCCCTGGGATCGGAAACAGACGCACGATTCTCTCAAACAATATCTCGTTGAAGAATGTTACGAAGTGCTTGAAACTATCGAAGAGAACACACCATCTGCGCTGGGAGAGGAGTTGGGAGATTTATGGCTGCAGATAATGCTGCACACGCAGATAGCCGAAGAGTGCGGAGAGTTCACCATGGAGGATGTGATCAGGCAGATAAACAGCAAATTGATTCACCGCCATCCGCATGTCTTTGGTGACTCCAGAGCTATTGATGCCTGTGAAGCGTCATTGAACTGGCAGGAGCTCAAGGGACAGGAAAAGCCGGAGAGCCAATCGATACTTTCGGGTGTTCCGAAAAACCTGCCGGCCCTGGCTTTCAGCCAGTCGATCCAGCGACGGGCAGCTGCAGTCGGGTTCGACTGGAAAGAACTGGACGATGTAATTGGCAAGCTGACGGAAGAAATTGAGGAACTGCGCCAGGCTGAAAGCCAGGAACAGAGGGTTGAAGAGTTCGGTGATATTTTATTTACGCTGTCCAATATAGCGAGGCACATGGATATTGAGCTCGAATCTGCTTTGCGACAGACCAATGCGCGTTTTTCCAGGCGGTTCAACTATATAGAAGAGACATGCAGACGGAAAGACACAGACCTGCGCACCCTTTCTCTGGAGGAAATGGATGCATTGTGGAATGAAGCCAAGACTGTGAAGTAGAATACTGGTCGGGGAGAGAGGACTCGAACCTCCGGCCTCAGCGTCCCGAACGCTGCGCGCTAACCAACTGCGCTACTCCCCGGGCAGGTAGATAATTATAGTCGGCTTTCACTTTTGGGGCAACAATTGTAAACTAATTTATTATGAAATTCTGCGTAGTCATCATGGATGGGGCATCAGGCTGGCCACTTAAGCAGCGCAATGACAAAACATGCCTTGAGTTGGCGCGTACCCCCAATCTAGATGCAATAGCATGCGAAAGCCTGATGGGCACAACGCTGACCGTTCCATCCGGAATGGAACCCAGCAGCGCTTGTGCATGCATGTCCGTCATGGGATATGATCCTACCGTCTATTACCGCGGCAGAAGCGGCATTGAGGCCCGCAGCATGGGCATACCGGTGAATGAAGGTGAAGTGGTTTTCCGCTGCAATCTCGTGTCTGTGATCGACGGTATAATGGTGAGCTACAGCGCGGGGCATATCAGCACCGGGGAAGCCGCAGCTATCATAGAGACCCTGAATCAGAAATTGGGTTCGGACCTGGTGAAGTTTTTCCCGGGTGTAAACTATCGCCATATTTGTAAGCTGACAAACAGAGAAGACACGCTCAATGCCGTGTGTACACCGCCGCACGATATAACGGATAAACCTGTTGCGCAGTTCCTACCCCAGGGCCAGGGAGGCTCATATTTGAAGGAGCTGATGCAAAAGTCAGAGTCGATCTTGGCCGATCATCCGGTTAATCTGGAAAGGAAAAAGAGCGGCAAATTACCGGCAACCACTATCTGGCTTTTCTGGGCCAGTGGGCAGATACCTGAAATGCCCCCGTTTCAAAAACAATACGGCTTAAAGGCTGCATTGACATCGGGAGTCGACCTGTTGCGCGGCCTTGCCAAAATGGCTGATATGGAAATATTGCACATCAAAGGCGTTACGGATGGCCTGGATAACGATTATGAAGCGCAGGTCGGCGGCGCCCTTCAAGCACTCGAGCAAAACGATTTGGTGATCCTGCATATAGAAGCGCCCGACGAGATGGGGCATCGCGGCTCTGTAGATGACAAGGTTAAAGCCATTGAACTTATAGATAAAGAAGTAATTGCAAGGATACGCTGCTGGGATAAGGATTCTGTGAAAGTCCTGGTCATGCCTGACCATCCTACTCCAATACAACTGAAAACGCATTGCGGCGATCCTGTTCCTTTCCTGATCTGGGACAAGGCGGCACTGAATAACGGCGGACGCAGGTTCACCGAGGCAGAGGCTATTAAAACCGGGCTGTTTATAGAGCCGGGCTATAAAGTTATGGGCAAGCTATTAGAACATTGAGACGGATTAATACTCTATAATAAATAATAAGGTAGTTGAAAATATGGCGATTGTAGTACAAAAATACGGTGGAAGCTCAGTGGCTGATGCCGATAAGATCAGGAACGTGGCACGCCGCATAGCTGAAAAGTGCGCCAGAGGCGAGAAAGTTGTTGCGGTGGTATCGGCTATGGGGGATACGACGGATGATCTGCTGGAGCTGGCACGAAAAATAAATCCGAATCCTGAACCGCGGGAGATGGATTTGCTCCTCTCTACAGGTGAAATAGTATCCAGCACCCTGCTTGCCATGGCGTTGCATGCCGCCGGATTAAAAGCCACAGCCCTTAGCGGGCCGCAGGCGGGCATTTCCACTGACACCAGTTTCAGCATGGCAAGAATAACAGGCATACAGCCCAGACGTATTATAAAGGAGCTGGATAAGGGCAATATTGTAATCGTGGCGGGATTTCAGGGCATGACCAAAGATAAGGATATAACTACTTTAGGTCGCGGTGGCTCTGATACTACCGCTGTAGCACTTGCTGTGAGTCTCAAGGCTGATATTTGTGAGATATATACAGATGTCGAGGGAGTTTATACTGCCGATCCCCGCATCGTTCCTGAAGCCAGCAAGCTCGGTGAGATAGGATATGAGGAAATGCTTGAAATGGCCACTTCTGGCGCCAGAGTGATGCACCATCGCGCGGTTGAGCTGGGGCAGGTGTTCAATATGCCTATACTGGTGGCGTCCAGCTATGTGGAAAAGCCGGGCACCATAATTCACGGAGGAAACAATATGGAAGCAAGAAACAAGGTTCGAGGCATAGCGCATGATATGGATGTGGCCAAGATAACTGTTGCCGGTGTACCCGACAGGCCGGGTATAGCAGCTGCGTTGTTTCTGCCGCTGGCCAGGGCGGGGATAAGCGTTGATACTATTGTTCAAAATGCAAGTGCCAATAACATTACCGATCTTACATTCACGGTTGCCAGAGGAGACCTGAAGAAGGCTATGGATATTGTGCAACCGGTTGCCCGTGAGATTGGCGCCAAAGAGTGCCAGAGCAACTTTGCGATGGGGAAGGTCTCTATTATAGGTACAGGTATGCAAAACACTCCCGGCTATGCAGCCAGGATGTTTCAGACACTGTCTGAACAGGGCATCAATATAGAGTTGATCACGACCTCAGAGATACGCATTACCTGTATAATATCGGAAGATAAAATAAAGGATGCAGTCAAGGCTCTACACAAAGCTTTTGAACTTGATAAAGGGTGAATCGGGTCTTATACAGCCACGACTTCCTTAACGTCTGTTAGCTTTTCCTTTAAAAAGCGTTCAATCCCCTTCTTTAAAGTCATTGTTGACATCGGACAGCCGGCGCATGCACCCTTCAAACGGACACTCACAATGCCATCCTTGACATCAACTAATTCAACGTCGCCGCCGTCAGCCTGAAGACTGGGGCGTATGATATTAAGAACTTCCTGTACCTTTTCTTTCATTATTGCACCTTCTTGTTGACTAAATTCGGTTGACATGGTAATTTAGCACCGCTAAAAAGGGTTGTCAAACAGGTGAACTTATTTCGAACCTATCACGACAGGTACGTGTTAACTGTATGGGGATCGGTATAAAACGGATTGAAAAACCATGTGTTTTATGACATATTTGTCTTTGCTTCGGCAGTGATATTAAATAAAATATTTGCACAAAATACATTAGTTGTTATTATAGAAGCTAAGGATCAGCAAAATGCCGGAACGTGACGAAGAAAAAGCCAGGATATGGCGTAAAGTTGCCCAGGATGCCATCAAGCTGGCCACGGAGAACCGCTGGAAGGAAGCAGTCGCTGCCAATGAAAGCATCGTAGAAGTGTTCCCGACAGATGTTGATGCTTATAACAGGCTGGGCCGCGCTCATATGGAATTGGGTGACTATAAGAAAGCTAAGGACGCTTATAGCAAGGCAATCGAGCTGTCACCGAGCAATATCATAGCCAGGAAGAATCTGGAAAGGCTGAGCTTATTAAAAGGTGTGAACGCAGCTAAAAAAGAACAGCGCCGTAAGGTCCCCCCCAACGCTTTTATTGCGGAGGTGGGCAAGGCGGGAGTAGTGAATCTAAAGGAACTGGCTCCACAGCACATACTGGTGAATATGACGCCGGGTGAGCAGGTGTCCCTTAAAATAAGGAACCAGGACGTCGTTGCCGAAAATGATAAAAATGAGTATCTGGGGCTTGTAGAGCCTGAGCACGGGCTAAGGCTGGCGAAACTCATAAAAGGCGGGAACCAGTATATTTCAGCCATTGTCAGCCTTGACGGAGATAAGGTCAAGGTAATCATCCGCGAGACCTTTCAACATCCCAGCCAGGCCGGCAAACTTTCCTTTCCGATTAAGATGGCTGAAGCCTACCCTGCTCATGTTAAAGACAGTCTTCTCCGGCATAGCGCAGGGGAGGAAGAAGGCCTGGAAGAAATCGAATATGCAGAAGCTGAAGAAGTGGAAACTGTGCCGGAGGGGTTTTCCATATTCGAGGGATTTTCAGCTCCCGATGATGTGAATTCAAACAACCATTTCGGAGACGAGGAGTAAAGTATGGAACTGGGTGTTTCGATAAAACCGATTGGCATAGAAGACGAAATGAAGCGCTCTTACCTGGATTATGCCATGAGCGTGATAGTTTCAAGGGCTTTGCCCGATGTGCGCGACGGTTTGAAACCGGTACATCGCCGTATTCTTTATGCCATGTCCGAGTTGAATCTCAGGTATAACACACCTTATAAGAAGAGCGCGCGTATCGTGGGTGAAGTGCTCGGCAAATATCATCCCCATGGCGACACATCTGTTTACGATGCCATGGTGAGGCTGGCGCAGGATTTCTCCATGCGTTACAAGCTTGTTGACGGCCAGGGCAACTTCGGCAGCGTGGATGATGACCCGCCGGCGGCCATGAGATATACGGAGGCCCGGCTTGCCCGGATTGCCGAAGAGATGCTGGTGGATATCGACAAGGATACGGTGGATTTCGTACCCAATTTTGATGACAGCCTTAAGGAACCCTCCGTGTTGCCGGCAAGACTGCCTAATCTTCTCGTCAACGGTTCTTCCGGTATAGCTGTAGGTATGGCTACCAATATACCCCCTCATAACCTGACTGAAGTATGTGATGCCATCAATTACCTGATTGACAATCCGGAAGCTACAGCAGAAGACCTGATGCAATTTGTAAAAGGGCCTGACTTCCCCACGGCAGGTATTATTTGCGGTGTGGAAGGTATTAAAAGTGCCTATGCTACCGGGCAGGGTAAAGTAGTACTCCGCGCCAGGGTGGTTGAGGAAAATACCAAGGGTGGTAAAGCCCAACTCGTAATTACTGAATTACCTTACCAGACCAATAAAGCCGAACTGGTTAGAAAAATAGCCGATCTGGCCCGCGATAAGCGGCTTGAAGGTGTGAGCGATGTACGTGATGAATCAGACAGGCAGGGTATGCGCGTCGTCATCGGGCTGAGGAAGGACGCCCATCCTGCAAAGGTCCAGAATAACCTTTTCAAAAACACTGTTATGCAGACAGCGTTCTTCATCAACATGATTGCGCTAATTGATGGCCAGCCCAAGGTAATCAATCTTAAAGAAGCGCTCCAGTGTTATGTAGAATTCAGGCAGGTAGTTATTACCCGCAGGACGAGATATGACCTGCAAAAAGCCAAGGAGAGGGCGCACATCCTGGAAGGATTTAAGATCGCGCTGGATCACCTGGACGCGGTTATTAAGACCATCAGGGAATCGGAGACTGCCGAAGCCGCGCGCGGCAACTTGATGACGGAATTCACGCTTACCCAGTTGCAGGCTCAGGCTATTCTTGATATGCAACTGCGCAGGCTGGCCAATCTTGAACGTAAGAAAATTATCGATGAATATAAGGATATTCTGAAAACAATCAGTCAGCTGGAAGACCTGCTCGCTAATCCGGCAAAAATGCTCAAACTTATACAAAAGGATGTGCTGGAGCTAAAGACCAAATACGGAGATGCGCGCCGTACAGTCATATCGGGTGAGGAAGTGGGGCAATTTCAGGTGCAGGATCTCATTCCTCATCAGGATGTGATCGTGACCCTCAGTGAGCAGGGTTATATTAAAAGGATCCCGGCCGACGTTTTCCGCAAGCAGTTGCGTGGCGGCAGGGGAGTTAAAGGCATGGTAACTAGGGAGAGCGACGATGTCATGAGCTCCCTGGCTGCGGATACACATGACAACCTGCTGTTCTTTACAAACAGGGGACGAGTGTTCAAAATGAAATGCTACGAGATACAGGCTGACCTGTCCAGGACTACCAAGGGCATCAACATCGTGAACCTTATTCCTGTTGAGGCCAGGGAGAAGGTCACCGCCATGTTTGTGCCTGAGAAAACGGACCCCGGGCTTTTCATGCTACTGGCAACATCCAAGGGCATTGTAAAAAAGACCAGCATGGATCATTTCCAGGAAGTTCGACGTAACGGACTGATAGCTATGAAATTGAAAACGGAGGAAGAACTGATCGGCGTAGATGTAGTTAGTCAGTCTGATAAAATCATGCTGGTGAGCCGTAACGGGCAGGCTGTAAAATTCGCCGTTGAGCCGCTACGGAACGCATCACGCACGAGCGGTGGAGTCAGGGGTATTAAACTGAATAAGGGCGATATAGTGGTCAGTATGGGAACTGTACGCACAGGCTGCGACCTGATCACTGTTACAGAAAATGGTTACGGAAAGCGGACGAGGGTGGATAAATTCCCCCTGCACGGCAGGGGCGGGAAGGGTGTATTGGCCCATCGTGTTAATGCCAAGACAGGTAATGTAATTGCCGCCAAGTTTGTTCCCCATGGATATGAGCTTTTTATTACAACTGCCAAAGGCATCCAACTGAGGATAAATATTGACGTTCAACAAGAAACCAGGGAAGTAGAGGAAGGCGGGAAAAAGAAGAGGCGCGAGGGTGTGCCGGTAAAAGGCAGGATCACGCAGGGTGTCATGCTTTCAAGGCTCGACGAAGACGACCGCGTGGTCTCCATAGCGATTGTTGAAAAGGAAACCCCTGAAGAGACGGAAGCAAAGCAAACGAAGGCTATTGCCAAACCTCCTGTTAAGGCCATAGTTCCTGAGCAGCCGCAGCTCCCCTTTGCAGCGTAAATGGAAGTTTTTTTACAAATTCTGCAGCAGTTTGGCCTTACCTTCCTGCCTATTTTTGTGGCCATGGATGCGATAAGCGTTGTACCTATTCTGCTGCCTATTACACAGGATATGCAGGTAAAGCAAAGGCAAAGGGTAATTCGTCTTGCACTTATTACGGCTCTCGGACTCGGCCTGGGTTTTGTGGCCATCGGCAAAGGACTTTTTGTCTTTCTCGGTATTACGGCCAATGACTTTATGATCGCGGGTGGTCTTTTTCTCTTTCTTCTGGCAGCTAAAGAAATGATGACGGGGAAAATGTTTGAAGCGCAGGCTTCTATAGGCGCTGACATGATGGGTGTGGTACCCCTCGGCACACCGCTCATTGTAGGTCCCGCGGTACTCACTACACTGCTTATATTAATTGACCAATACAATGTAATTATCGTAGTCGTTGCCTTTATCACCAACCTCCTCATAGCATGGCTGCTTTTCGCCCAGGCAAACAGGCTGGTTGCATTCCTCGGTCAATCAGGGGTTAGAGCCGCTTCCAAGATCATGGGCCTTTTTCTGGCGGCCATCGCGGTGAAAATGGTACGTCAGGGTATTATGGGAATTTTAGGGTAAGGCCCACAGGCAGATAAAATTTTCAGGTATTAATAATATGAAGCTGATTTTTATTCATGGGTCAGGAAGCTATGGCGCTATATGGCGGCTTCAGACGGATTGTTTTAAAGACGCCGATGCCCTGGATCTTCCCGGACATCCGCAGGGACGGTTGTGCGGTAGTGTGGAGGAATATGTTGACTGGTTGCATGAATATATAAGGAATAAAGGATACAAGGATGCAGTGCTTGCCGGGCACTCTCTGGGAGGAGGTATTGTTCTGGCTTATGCGCTCAAATACCCACAGGATTTGAAAGGCATTATTACTGTGGGATCGGGTGCTCGCCTGCGGGTCATGCCCGCACTTCTGGAAGCCATCAGGGACAAGCTCGATGATACTCAGGGTTGGCTCAATGAACTGGTAGTGCCGCTATACGCTACAATCGACGTAAGTATACGGGACATGATGCTTGCTAAACTGGCTGCTATCGGGCCTGCAGCCCAGCTGAACGATTTTCTCTGCTGCGACAAGTTCGATATCATGCAGCATGTCAGCCTCATCAAGGTTCCTGCGCTGGCTATCGTGGGTGACAATGACACCATGACACCTGTCAAATATTCGCAGTATCTCGTAAAAAATATGCCCGATTGCAGGATGACGCTTGTTGAAGGGGCAACTCATCTGGCTTTCCTTGAAAAGCCTGGTGAAGTCAACCGGGCTATACAAAAGTTCCTCAAAGAAATAGAGTCAGGCGATAGGTAATATTGTGAAAGGTTCTCTTCGTATCGCACGTATAGCCGGTATCGATGTGGCGGTTCACTACACGTGGCTATTCATTTTTTTTCTGATAACATGGTCGCTGGCAGCGGCATATTTCCCGGCTGAATACCCAGGTTGGAGCACTCCGGTTTACTGGATCACTTCCATTGTGGCGGCGCTGTTGCTGTTTGTTTCCGTGCTCCTGCACGAGCTGGCGCATTCTCTTGTAGCCAAATCACGCGGCCTGCCGGTAAAAAGCATCACGTTATTTCTGCTGGGCGGCATCAGTAATCTGGAAAGCGAGCCGAAAGAACCTGGATTGGAGTTCATTGTTGCCATTGCGGGGCCTCTTTCCAGCCTGGCACTGGCGGCTATCTTCTGGGGCGTAGACAGCACCGGGCTGACCGCACTCAGCCCGGTCAAGGCGACGACTGACTACCTTGTCACGATTAATGTCTTGCTGGCAGCCTTCAATATACTGCCGGGTTTTCCTCTGGATGGAGGCCGTGTTTTGCGCTCGATTATCTGGGGTGCCACCGGCAATCTTAAGCAAGCTACCAATATCGCTTCCATAGTTGGGCAGGCTTTCGGATGGCTCATGATTGCCCTGGGCGTTTTCTGGTCGCTCGCCGGCAATCTGATGAATGGCATCTGGTTGGTACTGATCGGCTGGTTTCTTAACAGTGCAGCGGAATCTGCTCGACGTGAACTGGAACTGCGCTCGCTCTGGCTTAATGTACGTGTGGCCAGTGTGATGAACGACCGACCTGAGACTATTGGATCCGCTGCTCCCGTGGAGAAACTGGTTAACGAAATATATATAAAGAGAGGCTTGAGAACGGCTCCTGTAGTTGATGATGGCCGGTTGGTGGGCATTGTAACGCTTACAGATGTGAGGAAGATTCCCCAGTCAGCATGGGACGTAACCCCGGTTTCACAGGCTATGACACGCAGTCCGTTATACACGGTAAAGCCGGACGACAATATGAGCCTGGCGGTCAACCTGATGGCAGAGCACGGAGTCAACCAGTTACCGGTGGTAACCGAAGACAGGCTTGTCGGCTTGTTATGCCGTGCGGATGTCATCCGGTATGTGCAGGTACATCATGAACTCGGCCGGAAATGACGGTTAAATAAGGGGAGTGCGGCTTAGAGGATGGGGAGCTATTTTGCCTGTGGTTTCCGTATGGTTAAAACCGGGCAGGAAGCCTGTCTCACGGTTTGCTCGGTAACCGACCCGGAAATGAATCTCCTCCAACCGGATAGACCATGTGTAGCGATCACGATAAGGTCGATATTTTTTTCGGCAGCATAACGCATGATCTCCCCGGCGGCATTGCCGATTAGTACCTCGGTAACCACCTTGACTCCCTTGGTAATCCGCTGCTCTATCAAACCCTTGATGGATCTTTCAGACTGTGCCTCAAGCTCCTGCTGATATGAGGAAACATTAAAACTGGCCGATTCAACTCCTATGGGGGCTTCGACTATAGGTACCAGCGGCACTGTGTTTATTATATGTAAAGTTGCAGAGAAATGGGCAGCAAGCTCATCGGCAGCTTTGAGAGCTTCGAAAGAAGGTTCGCTGAAATCGGTCGGACATAGTATATTCTTAATTGGCAGCATCGCGGTTCTCCCCTCCGTTAAAGATTTGATCAAAAGTTTTGCTATTTTTCACAGCTATATTTACATCATAACAGGCAGTATTTGTCAAGGGATATGGATATATTTTTTAGTTTCACTGTTGTATAATCGTGTAAATTTAGCTACGCGTATATATAACTATGCAGCAGACATTCAACTGCCCACGGTGCAATAACGTAGCCCATCTCGGACAGCGCTTTTGCGGTTATTGCGACCTGAGCTTTGTGTACAAGTGCCAGCAATGCGGTAGCGTGGTTGATCCCGGCTTTAAATACTGCGGCGGCTGCGGTACCAAGGTAAGCTGGATAATTACGCTGCATCCAAAGGAGGAGCCGATACAGGCTGAGGAGGCTGGGGAACCGGATGAAGCTAAGACTGTTAAAGTAAAAAAACCACGTGCTGAAATCCACGAGGAAAGAAGCCTTGATCTACTGAAAGAAGGGCACTATACCCTTGCCATTGAGGAACTGACGAAGGCCATACATTATGACCCCGATAAAGCCATAGTATACCTGCTGCGCGGAAATGCTTACTACAAAAACGGTGATTATAAGCTGGCTCTACCGGATTTTGATAAAGCTATTGACCTCGATCCAAACCTGTCGGCGGCATTCTACAATCGCGGCAGTATTTTTTACTATAGAGAACAGTTTGACAGGGCTATCCAGGATTTCACCAGTGCCATCAACCTGGATTCCAATGATCCCGGCTCGTACCATAACAGGGGTTGTGCTTACCTGATGAAAGAAGAATACGATAAGGCTATCGAAGATATCAGCATGTCCATAGTCCTTGACTCAAAGGACCCCAGGGTTTATCACAGCCGCGGGACGGCTTATATGAAAAGCGGGAGAATCAGGCAGGCCATAGATGACTTCAAGAAAGTGATTAGTTTAACGACGGATAAGGACATTGCCCGTCGGGCTGAGTTGATACTTGAAGAACTTGAAGCAGCAGAGGGATAGTATTACGTTTTAGTCAGTTGCCGCATCGTCTCCCTTTTCTTCCGGCGGGATTTCCAGCAATATAACATCGCCCTCGCTGATTTCCGCTTCCTCTATACCTCTTTCTTTGCGGATATCTTCAATTTTATTGAGCGGTTTTTCAAGCTGGTTGCGTCGTTTGCCAGACAGGCTGTGGAACTCGTTCTGTGCTTCATGGATTTTCCTGCCCATCTTGTCCATCGATTCAACAAAACGTTTCCATTGCTTACCGAACTCATTAAACAGTTTTAATATTTCATTGGTGGCCTTCTCCATCTTGAAGTTTTCCAGCGCCTGCCGGATGAGCGCCAGAACAGCGTAAAGGGTAACCGGTGAGCATAAAACCACCTTGTTTTTCAGTGCAACGTCCAGCAAGGATGGATCGTTTTCGTTTATGAAACGGTATACCTGCTCATTAGGAATAAGTACCAGAACGTAATCGACTGTATTATCTTCCGGATTGATATAATCCCTGCCGGTTACCTCTTTAATGCGCTGCCTCGTGTCACTCATGAAAGCTACCCGGAAGATCTCCCTATCGGCTTCAGCTTCTGCGTTCATATATTTCATATAGTTATCAAGGGGGAACTTAACGTCCATATTCAACCGCAAATTATTCGGCAGCAGAAAGGTGTAGTCAGGCCTGGCACCGGTTTCCTCCGAAGTTTGTTGCTTGATGTAATTAGTGCCTTCTACGAACCCGATATTCTGTAGAATGTCGTCTGCCATGCGCTCTCCCCATTGGCCGCGCACCCGGGCGTTCCCCAGTGCCATTTGGAGCTTGCCTGTTGTTTCCTGAAGCCTGAGTGTTTGTTCCGAGGCAAGCTGAATCTGCTGGCTGAGCTGGCCGAATTTCTCCGCCCGGTCCTTTTCAAAGTCGTTTACCAGAGTCTCGACATTTTTCAGGTTCTCCCGTATATCTTTGAGCGATTGGTCGATAAGCTGTTTTTTACTATCCAGGTTCTGCTCTCCCAGGGCAGTATGCTTGGAGATGACTTCCTCCGATAGATTTACCAGGTGCTGGACTGAAGCCTGCATTGATGTATCAGTAAAGGCAGCCAGGTTCTTTTGAATCTCTCCGCTGATGGAAAGTATATCCTGCTTATAGTAAGGCTTGTATATCCGGGTGATAACTATTGTTACAATTATGCCGATAATCAGTCCCGCTGCGAAAATCAGTCCGTAAATCATCAGTTCGTTCATTATTCACCACCTGTAATTTTATTGTGCCTGAATCTTAAGCGGCCTGTCATAATTCAGGGCGGGTTTCTCTACAATTTCGGGAAAAACTCCTCCAAGTTCATATTTTTATCAATTCCCAGATAAGAAGCTATCATAAACAGGGAAAAAAGCAGTACAGCAACTGCCAAAACCAGTATTATCAAAGCTGCCAGACCTGCAATTCCCCACCAAGTCCATTTCCTCTGCACCTGCTTGAAATGGTCGACACTGTCCCATTTCTTGCTACGCCAGGCCCACTCATTCCCTTTAATACCTAGTATGATACGCATGGTTAGTCCGATAATCCAGCCAATATAGGGTATGAAGCTGAGCAAGGCCAGCAGTGAAATCCAGACATTATTACCGATGCCCCAGATCCAGGTGAGTAAAAAGCCACCCCAGTTCCAGCCCCTTATCTCAGCAGGTACATCAGCCGTTGAACCGGTTCCTGAGGTGTTATAACCTCCAGCAGGTACGGCAGGCCATGAACCGGTTTTCAGGCGCGTTTCGATACAAGGATTGCAGTATATCTGGTTGGCCGCTGACACTTTGCATTCCGGGCAGACCAGTCGCCCGCAACTGAGACAGGCGCCTATAGCATCACGGTCAGGATGAATTGAACATTTCATTCTTGTTCCCTCCGCCCGTTATCCCTGAATAAAATTGAATTCAACATCTTGATTTTTACCATCGTATACCTGCCTCCTGTAATCCCCAGAGAAGCAGCATGGCGCCTCCAACCAGCATTGCTGCCAGCAGTAATGTCACAACTATAGTAATGCCCAACCCCCATTTCATCCATGTACTCTGTACCCTTTTGAAGTGCTCGATGCTTTCCCACCTTTTGTTTTGCCAGGCCCACTCATTACCTTTAAAGGCAAGCACCCAGGGCATCACCATCGCACCGAGATAGGGTACAAAAACCAGAAAAGACCACCACACATTATTGCCGATGCCCCAGATCCAGGTGAGTAAAAAACCGCCCCAGTTCCAATCTCCCAGTTCGGGCGGAACCGTTGCCCCGCTTCCCATCCCGGAGGTGTTTATAAGACCCGGAGCTACATTGGGTGAAGTGATCGGCGCTGAAGGAAGCGCCAGTTTTTTTTCGATGCATGCATTGCAGTAAGTTTTACCTTCATATAGTACTTTACACTCAGGGCAAACTGCATTACCGCATTCCACACAGCCATCAACAGCTTCCCGGTCCAAGTGAACAGCACAGATCATGCAAGCCTCCTTTTATGGCGTCAGGAGATGGTTCTATTCGATAACACTATGTATTAAGTAAAGTATATGACAAGCGTATGCTATAAATCTACCTTAATTACCAGGAATCGTTTTGCCGTTGCAGTCTGCTGGTGTTTAAGTAAATAAACTTTTGTGGAAGTACTACCGTTATATATATGTGAGAGGGCACGGATCTCAAGAGATATGAAGAGGGCAGATAAAATGAGCACCAATACACAATTTGCCATGATACTTATAGCGTACACTGTAATCTGCACCATTATGGTGTTACTTGCCTTTTCACAGTAACCGGCTTGCGGTATCACCTCCGCGATCTTCCCCGCCTCCATCCTCAGGGCGGGGAAGATTTTTTATTGGATTATTGATTGAAAACGTACTCCGTAATATACTAAACCACATCGTCTCACGCTCCAGCGTAAGCGAAATCAGTTCAAAGTAAATCTTGGATATGAGGTTAGGCGTTATTTCCGATACCCACCTGCGCTCTTTCCTGGAGATGCCGCAGGAGCTTGTAAGGGCGATGTCACAGGTCGACTTAATCATTCATGCCGGGGATATTGTGACGCTTGATATTATCAGAGGGCTGGAAAAACTGGCTCCTGTCCATGCCGTGTGCGGGAATATGGATTCGCCGGAAGTGCGGGTCAAGCTGCCGGAAAAACAGGTGGTCGAAGTGGAGGGCAGAAAGATCGGGATCGTACACGGGTATGGCGGCGTGGGAGTAACGGCTGACTTCGTGAAACGGTTATTTCCCGATGTTGAAGCAGTTGTTTTCGGCCATACTCATGAGCCCATGAATAAATTAAGCGGAGGCGTCCTTTTTTTCAATCCCGGCCGGGCCTGTAACTCATATGGAGTACTTACCGTAGGGAACAACATAACGGGCGAAATAAAGGAAAATTATTATTAAGTATTAATATTGAGTGAGAGCATGGAAGATTTTGAAATCCTGGATCAACCCGAAATACTGAGTTTTCTGTTTTATCCTCGCCGGGATGACATACATATCCCCGATGATGAAAGCATGATGAGCCTGGTTATTCCTGTGGAAGCCGGCATATCGGTATCCTGCATGTTTTATATATCAGGCAAGGACGATCCCAGCGTCCTTTTCTTCCACGGGAACGGCGAGCTTGCCAGTGAATACATGGATATAGGGGCGACGTTTAACAGGATTGGTATCAACCTGTTTGTGGCCGACTACCGTGGCTACGGGGGCAGTGGGGGTCAGCCTTCAATAAGCAGTATGATCAAAGACACGCAGCCCTTATACGCAGGCTTCAAACAGACACTGAACGAGAATGGCTTTCACGGAAGCAGGTTCATCATGGGGCGCTCGCTGGGCAGCCTCTCTGCAATTGAGCTTGCCGGAAGCTACGGCGGCGAATTCAAAGGCCTGATCATCGAGAGCGGATTCTGCGATATAACCGACCTTGTTCGGCAAATCGGCATTCCTTTGGATCCGCGAAATTTACCGGGCGATAACGGACATTCGTATGGATTGGACAGAGTCAGACAAATTTCTATCCCAGCATTGATTATACACGGGGGGAATGACTCTATCGTACCTCTGGAAGAGGGAGAAAAAATTTATGCCAATATCGGTTCAAAGGATAAAAAGATGGTCGTGATCCCGGATGCCGATCACAACACGATATTCTTGGTGGGGATGGGTCAGTATCTGCAAGAACTGCGGGACTTTATTAAGAAAAATAAATAAGAAAAAATAAAGCCCCCTTCATCATGAAGGGGGCTTTAAATATTTCCAGGTTATTTCTCTTCCGGTGCCTTCTCGGTTTCTTCACCGCCCTCGGCTACTGCTTCCACTACTTCTTCCTCAGCTGCCTTGACCTCCGGTACCTCTTCAACCTGCTTGCGTATTATCGAAACCTTGATCACCATGGTATCCGGATCGCTAAGCACGGTAACTTTGTTCCCGACCTTGAGATCCTTTACATGAATGGCCTGATCCGCCTCCTCCAGGCCTGAGATATCCACCTCAATATTATGAGGCAGGTCATCCGGCAGAGCTTCAATGTGGAGTGAGCTTAACGTATGTAAAAGCGTTAAGGTCTTGTTCTTCAATGCGGGAGCTTCGCCCACGATCACCAGAGGCACCTCGGCCTTAAGCTTCTCAGTCATCCTCACCTGATAAAAGTCCACATGGATAGGGTCACCTGTCATCGGGTTTCTTTGAATTTCCCTGATAAGTACCCTTGTCGGGGTGGCTGAATCTCCAACCTTCAATGAGATCAGGTCAGTGCCACCGGCTTTGGAAAGCAGGTGCTGCAGCTTGCGCGAATCTACCTGTACTGCCAGTGAATCAATCCCGTGCCCGAATATATTAGCGGGTATCAGGCCTCCGCGCCGCAGGAAGCGTACCTTTTTGCCTGTGATGTCCCTTTTTGTGACTTCAAGTTCTAATCGCCTCATAGCAATGCTCCATTAATCAATACAAAGGATAAAGGTTACCCTGTTTTAGCCTCAAAGTCAAATTTACCATCCTTTTTCAGAGCTGACGCTTTTGATCTACAGGACGGATGTCTTTTTTGCAGGCCGCAGAGATTGCAGCTCTGGAAACGGCAGTCAGGCGTGACGTCCCCGCTCTGCATCTTAAGGTATTCGGATTTAAGAAAATCGAGGCCGGTGCCTGTATCTATATGTTGCCAGGGCAGTAGCTCATCAAGTGACCGTTCACGGTTGGCGTAAAACGACGGATCGATGCCGCAATCGCTGAATGCTTCCTGCCACCTAGAAATGTTGAAGAACTCGTTCCATGTATCGAGCCGGCTGCCCTTCTTCCAGGCAGTGTAAATAACCTTTCCCAGCCTGCGGTCACCCCGGCTGAGCGCCGCCTCCAGGAGGCTGATCCTGGGATCATGCCAGGATAGTTGCGCTCCACTTCGCCTGAGTTCATGCAACAGCAGGCTTTGTTTTTTAGAGAGTTGTTCCTCGTGATCCTGGGCAGACCACTGACAGGGAGTATGCGGCTTGGGCACGAAGGAGGAAACCGAGACCCTGACTCCCGGCAGCCTCCCGCGAATACTTTTACCCAGCCGACAGATTTTTCCTGTCAGATCAGCAATAGCCCTGACATCTTCGAGTGTTTCAGTGGGAAGGCCGATCATAAAATAGAGTTTCAGATTCATCCAGTTCTTTTCAAAAGCCGCAGCGAATGTATCCATCATTGAGTCTTCTGGTATCACCTTGTTGATCGAATTCCTTAGCCTTTCGCTGCCGGCTTCCGGGGCAAAGGTGAGCGTAGTTTTACGGCCTGCCGGAAGTGAGTCAATAAGATCTATAGACGATTTGTCCAGCCGCAAGCTGGGGAGAGATATCGAAATGCCGTTGTTATCGTACTTTTGCGCGAGTGTGTCCACCAGATGATTTATATTACTGTAATCACCCGTGCTTAATGAGACCAACGAGACCGTATTATATCCGCAGTTCTTCAGAAGGCGATCAACGGTTGACACCACTGTTTCTTCAGGGAGTTCTCTGACGGGGCGATAGAGCACGCCGGCCTGGCAGAAGCGGCAACCCCGGGTGCATCCACGCTGAATTTCAACTGCGCCCCTATCATGAATGACTTCTATATAAGGCACCACCGGCATGGTGACGGGGATAAGTTGGTCTGCCATTACCCGTTTGATTTTAGGGGGTGCTCCGCTCACTGCGGGTTCAAAGGATTGCAGGCTGCCGTCAGCGTCATATTTCTGAGAATAAAACCGCGGGACATATATTCCGGGCAACTGTGCCAGACTTTGCAGTAGCCTTTCCCTGTCTCCTTTAAAATCCAGGTACACTTCGATCAGTGCTTGTAGTGAGTCTTCCGCCTCGCCGATAAAGAAGGCATCTATAAAATCAGAAAGAGGCTCAGGATTTATGGCACAGCTTCCACCTGCTATGATCAGGGGATAGGAGCCGTCCCTCTCCCGGCTGAAAACAGGTATGCCTGACAGGTCAAGCATATTGAGGACGGTGGTATAGCTCAGTTCGTAACCCAGCGAAAAGCCGAGGATGTCGAACAACCGTATTGGACGGCGGGTCTCCAGGCTGTATAAAGATATATTGTTGTTTCTAAGTTGCTCCTCCATGTCAGGCCAGGGCGCGTAAACCCTTTCCGCCAGCACCTCGGGGAGCCCGTTTAATAGTTCATATAATATAGGTATAGCCAGGTTGGACATGCCCACTTCGTAGAGATCGGGGAAGGCCAGCGCTACATGTACCTTTGAGGTATCCCAGTCCTTATTAACGGCATTCCACTCCCCTCCCGTATACCGGGCGGGTTTGCTCACTTTTTGAAGTATGCTGTCGTCGATGTGCAACATTCTGATTTACTCAACAAGTATAACCCAGTGCTACTTCCGCCTCCAGTTTTAACACCTGCTTGAATGAAAAATCAGCCTGTTGCGGGATATGTCTTCACTTTGACACCAAACGTTTTTAAGTGTATAAATAATTCAAGACTGTTTTGTACGTGGGGGGAAGTCTTTTTAAATTTCGGGGTTGACGGCATGGAACAATGAGACAGAAAGCGGCCGGTAAAGACAAAAACAGAACGGTGAAAAAGGCCAGCAAGAAGCCTGTCACCGTTAAACCTGAAGCGGGAAAAGCGAAAGCACTCCGGGAGAAGGTTGTTGCAGCCGTATCTTCTGAACCGGGCGCGCTGCCCTTTGAGAACCTATTGCAGGAAACATCAGCGGGCGTATGCATTTTCGATCGTGATAATATTGCCGTCCGCTGCAATGATCAACTTTCAAGCATAACAGGTTTGAGCGGTGAACAAATCCAGGGTAAAAAACTGCGTAAGAACATGCTGGCCGGAAGACGCGGTGATATCGATCATATTCAGCAACTCTTTGAACAGGCTAAAAAGTCGCTGCAAATAGTTCGGATCAACGGATTGGCCGTTACTTTGAACTCCGGCTCCTCAAGGGTATGGAATTTGAAGGCCTTGCCTCAGCTGGACCGTAAGGGCAATTACGCTGGAATGGAGCTGGTTATCGATGACTGCACGGATGATGGCAACCGGCAGGAGAGTAAACTTCCGAAGCGGAAACGTAAACAGCATGAGCAAGCCGGGACCACCGTCGAGCGTCTTAAAAAAGAGATCTCCGAGCTGAAGAAGTCACTGGAAGAGTTGCGTAAAAATGAAGAGAAGTACCGCTCCATGCTGGATGAGATGGATGAAGCGTACTATGAATTAGACAGTAATGGGAATTACACATTTGTCAACGAAACTATCGCACGACAGCTGGGCTATACAACGGAAGAGGTTAAAAAGTTAAATTACAAAGATTACGTGCCCCGTGAACACTGGCGGCAGACAGTGGAAGCCTATATGGATGTATATAAGACGGGTGTACCCCGCCGCTGGCATCCCCAGGTAAATGTTAGAAAAGACGGCAAGTGGATTTATCTTGAGGATTCCATATTGCATGTGAAAAATGAGAAAGGTGAGACCATAGGATTACGCGGTATTTCCCGTGACGTTACGGAGCGCAGGAAAGCGGAAGAGGAGATCAAGAAAAGGGCCCTGCTGCTGGATTCCGCTTATGATTCCATCATCGCCTTCGACCTCGACGGCAATGTGATCTATGCCAATGAATCCGCCTGGCGGACACGGGGTTTCACACACGATGAAATCCAATCCATGAATATGCGCCAGCTGGTACCGGCAGAAAAAGTTGAGCTGATAGACCAGCGGCTCAAACGCATCGTTGAGACAGGCGAACTCACTTTTGAAGCTATACACATTACCAGGAACGGGACGTCCTTCCCCGTAGATGCCCGGGCGCGCGTTGTAGACCTCGAAGGGCAAAAAATCATAGTGGCAGTATACCGTGACGCTACTCAGCGCATCCAGATGGAAACAGCCCTGATTGAGAGTGAGGGTAAATATCGCAGCCTTGTTGAGAGCGCCGGAGCGGGTGTGGCGTCCGTAAACCTGTCAGGAGACCTGACTTTTGTCAACGATACAATCTGCCGGCTCACAGGCTATACCAAGAATGAATTGATGGGAAGGCCTTTTGCCGATTTCTTACACCCGGATGACAGGGATGTGCTGCTGGATTATTTCCTGGATGGTGTTAAAGGTGCCCGCCTGAATCCCCACCTGGAATTTCGTCTCGTGCATAAGACCGGAAACGCGATCTGGTTTTCCACCAATCCCACTGAACTGAAAGATGAAGGACGGATAGTTGGCTTCGATGCCATACTCCATGAGATAACCGAGCGCAAACGTCTGGAAGCAGAACTGAGACAGTCGGAGGAAAGGTACCGCACTATCGTGGAGGATATGCAGGAATCCTACCACGAACTGGATCTCAAGGGTAATTGTATTTTTGCCACAGATTCCCTGGCCAGGATACTGGGGTATAACGGAGATGAATTAATCGGGCTCAACTTCAGCGAAGTTGTCTCAGAAGAAGAAGCAAGGGAATTATACAGGCAATTTAATGAAATATATCGAACCGGTCAGCAGAACAGGAATATAGCCAATCGGTTTTACCGAAAAGACGGCAGTATACGCTATATGGAAAACATAGTCTCCCTGATGAAAAACGAGGGAGGCGAACCTATTGGATTCAGGGTTGTTTCGCGGGATGTCACTGAACGTAAGAAGCTGGAAGAGGCATTGAGACAGTCGGAGGAAAGATACAGGACGATCCTGGAGCACCTGCAGGAAGTATATGATGAAGTTGATCTAAAAGGTAATTATACCTTCGTTAATGAAGCCATATTCCCTCTGCTGGGGTACACCAGGGAGGAGTTCGTAGGGTTAAACTACCGTGCAGTTACCTTTACTGATGATATAGAACCTGTTAAAAGGGCATTCAACGAGGTATACAGGACAGGCATACCCAATGAAGCCTTTACTTACCGGGTTATTCACAAAGATGGAAGAATACTGTTTGTTGAGACGTCGATAGCCCTTATAAAGGATGATAAAGGTGAGCCTGTCGGCTTCAGTGTGGTGGCGAGGAACGCTACGGAGCGTAATAAGCTCGAAGAGGCGCTCAAGCACTCCGAGGAGAGATACAGGACCATCCTTGAAGAGATACAGGATGGATATCTTGAAGTCGATCTGACCGGAAATATTACATTCAGTAATGATCAGGCAGCCCGTTTCCTTGGATTCACCGGGGCTGAGTTTATCGGCGTGAACTTCAGGGCATATACCGACCCGGACTATATTCAGACTGTATTTAAGGTGTTCAATGATGTTTACAGCACAGGTGTACCCAATAACGGCTTTGTTTTCAAAATCAGGTTCAAAGATGGGAGCTCGGGGTTCGTAGAGACATCGGTCTCACTGTTAAAGAACCAGCAGGGTGAAGTCATCGGTTTCCGCTGTGTTGGCCGTGATACGACGGCACGTGAGCGGCTGGAGGAGGCACTGCGCAAGTCCGAGGAAAAATACCGCACCATTCTGGAACAGATAGAGGACGCCTATTTTGAGATGGACCTTGAGGGAAAATACACCTTTGTCAATGATACTTTTTGCCGCAATATGAGATATACACGTGGCGAGATTATAGGGATGACTGCTGGCAATGTGGTGCATCCTGATGATTATAAAGACATGTTCAAAGCTTACCTGGAAGTCTACAGGACGGGGGTGCCGAATAAAGGCGTTGCCTTCAGGGTATATGCCAAAGACGGTGAGATGGGATATTCTGAGAATACCATTACTCCAATCAGGAACGATAAAGGAGACATCGTCGGATTCAGAAGTATCGCACGTAATATTACGGAACGCAAACAGCTTGAAGACGCATTGAGGCAATCGGAAGAGCGCTACAGTTCCATAATGGAAGAGATGGAAGACCTGTATGCTGAAAATGATCTGAAGGGGTATCTTATTTATTTAAACGATGCCTTCTGCCGGAAACTGGGTTACAAACGGGAAGAATTGATCGGGAAAAGTTACCGTGAAATGGAATCCTTTGATCCTGAAACGAAAGCCAGTCTTGTTGAGGCCTTCAACGAGGTATTTCGCACGGGGCAGCCGCGGGAGGGATTGACTGTCAAGTTTAACCGCAAAGACGGCAGCCAAATGCTATATGGCGGCAGAACGTATATCGGGCTG